>CAZGLC010000014.1:0-29579 GCA_964526235.1 uncultured Bifidobacteriaceae bacterium | reverse complement strand
TTCGGACGGTCCATCGCGACACCTCGTCGCCTGTGCCCGGAAAGCGGCGGCGCGTAAGCATCGAGAGCGCCCGCTGCAGCATCGGGTGCGACAGGTGCATCAGGAGAACGTCGGGCCGTGGCTTGAACACGCGGCGCTCACCAACCTTGTCCAGAAAGGGATCGATCCGGAACGCCAGTCGAGAGACGCTGCCGGTGACGCCCTTCGCGGCGTGCCGGCGAAGCGATTCATCCACAACTTCGCGCCATCCGGGCAGCCCCGGGTTGAGCAGCTTGCAGGTAAGGTCAGCGCCGCAAGCGATCTGCGGGCGGCCGGCGCGGATGGCGAGCGCCGACTCGAGGGTGTCGCGAAGCGAGTCCGGACCGAGATCGAGCTCCGCAGCCAGCGCCTTCAGGCGCTGATCCGCCGCCACGCCAAGATCGGCGGTGTCAGTCGTCGCGTCTGCTTCGAACGAGGCCCGGCCGCTCGCGTCCGCGATGCGCCGGTCGAGATCAGCCTGTACCTCCCTCGCGCTTTCCCCTTCGACGAGCCGTCGGTGCGCGGCGTCGTCAAACAGCTCGTTGGCCGAGCCGAGGTCCTCGCGGATGTCGTTCGCCTTGCGGACCACGTGCGCCAGAAACGCGAGATCCTGGTCCTGGTCGCTGACGAAGTAATGCACCGTCACGTCGCGCGCCTGGCCGTGGCGATCGAGTCGGCCGTTGCGCTGCTCCAGCTTCGACGGATTCCACGGACAGTCGAAGTGCAGCAGGTACCTGGCGGTGCTCTGCAGGTTGAGCCCCTCGGACGCCGCGTCGGTGGCGAGGAGCAGGCGGACGCTGTGCGTGGGATCGTTGAACGCGTCCTTCACGCGGTCGCGGGCGTCCTGGTCCATCCCGTCCACGCCGCCGCTGCCGTACAGCGTGAGGATTCTGCCGTCCTCGTACTTGGCGCCCAGCCGCCGCAGCAGATAATCGAGCGTCGTCTTGTACTCGGTGAACACAACGAGGCGCTCGTCGTCTCGCCAGGCGCTACTTGACCGGAGCAGGCGCTCGATCATGGCGACCAGCGCGTCGAACCGAGCATCCTTCACAGGGTCGGTCCCGATTGGGCTGGCTGTGGAGCCGAAGCCCAGAGCCGCAAGCGCAGCGTCGATGCCGGCTATCTCGGTCTTCAGCTCCTTCGCAACGTTCTTCAGCCAGGCGCCGACCACCGCCGCGGCGGTACCTTCCCGTGCCTGCGTCTCGGGATCGTCGCCCGCCTCACGCTCCACCGCGCGGCGCGCGGACTCGACCTCGGCGTCGGTCGCGGCTTGTGCTTCCGCCAACCCCTCCTTGCAGCGACGCCACGACTCGGCAAACGCCGTCGGGCAGCTCAGGAGCCGCTTGCCGAGAATCTCCACCGCAAACGTGCCCGCGCGGCGGCGCCTTCCTTCGCCTGACGCGATCAGGCTCCGAATCGCCTTGCGGAAAGCGTCGAAGGTAGCACTCAGCGCGATCTCCTGCGGCGAGAGGTTCAGGACCACTGGCGACGGCGGCAGTCGATTACAGAAGCGCGCCGGCGTCGTGCGGACGTTGATCTCCCGCTTGAGGCGGCGGAGCACGATCTGCTGCACGCGCCCGCGTTCGGCCGGCTTCAGATCGCTGGTCTGTGAGAAGCGGACCGGGTCCAGGATCTCGAGCAGCCCACTGAAGCAGCGGGTGTGGCCGTTGTGCGGCGTGGCGCTCAGGAACAGCCGGTGCTCGAATCTCGGCGCGATGACCCGAAGCATCCGGCACAGGTCGCTGTCCTCGCCGAACGCCGACGGCATCAGGTTGTGGCACTCGTCAACGATCAGCAGGTCCCAGGGGAGATGCGGCGATCCTTCCGGCGGATTCGACGCCGCGAGGAACTGCTCCAGCACGTCATCTTGTCGCAAGTAGTGGTAGGAGGCGATGATGCGGCTGAACGCACGCCAGGGATTGGCATCCATCCCCAGCCGCCGGCGCAGCTTGAAGGTCTCGTCCCGATCGACCATGTCGAAGGTCAGCGCGAACTTCTCCCACATCTCGTCGCGCCACTGACTGCGGAGCGAAGCAGGCGTCAGGACGAGTGCCCGCTGAATGCGGCGGCGCAGGAACAGTTCGCTCAGGATCAGCCCCGCCTCGATCGTCTTGCCTAAGCCGACGTCGTCTGCGATCAGCAGATTCACGCGCGGCATGGCAAGGGCCTTCAATAACGGGACGAGCTGGAAGTCCTCCACTTGCACTGCGCCGTGGAACGGACTGGAAATTGGCAGGCGCTCGAGCGGCCCCTGACCGTCCGGGTCGATGAAGGGACTGGCGGACGTCCACCGCGCCGCGCGAACCAGCGCGTCGAAGTCTTCCCCAGGCATCGGATCACCAGACGCGTCGGGTAGGGCGTTCGGTTCGAGCAGCCGGCCGCGTGGCTCGAGCTCCCAGAGCAGGCGCTCTTCGGCCGGAAGCTGGTCGTCCTTATATTCAAGGTGGACCAGATGCAGCCGCCCGTGTCTGGCGTCGTCGGACGGTTCAACGGCCGCAATCACGCCGCGCCGGTTTCGGACGATTGCGAACATTCCGGCACGGGGGACCGCTTCTGCGGCGGTCCGCGACGACGCTTCAGTCGACACTGTGGCCTCGTCGCGCCGGTCGGGCGCCGCTTGAAACGCGTGCTCGTGTCATGGTGTCGGTGCGGGGCATTTTATCGTGCGGAGCGTGAGCGAGGGATGTGACAGCGCGGGTCCTACGGCGGATCTTCTCCCCTTGCGGACGCGAAGGGACAAGAGGCGTCTACAACAGACACCGGTCGGGGCTGCCTATTGCGGCGGCACCCATGTCTGGTTTTCGCAGATGTATTCCAGGACTTCCGTGTCCGGCAGGAGCTGGAGCTGTGCCGTGGCGCTCCACGGCCTGGTGAACGCCCCCGGGTCTTCGAAGGTGAACTGCACTTCCATGTGGCCGAAGTCGATTCGCCTGAACCGCTCTGTCACGCGCATGGCCTCTGAGTGCGGATGACCGTCGTTGCCCAGCCACGTCCGGTCGTTGAAGCCGATGGTCTCGGCGACGAACGTGTCGCCGTCCCACCTGCCGATCGAGTAGCCGAACCAGCTTGGCTTCGAGACGTCCGGCAGCGGCCGGCCGTCCGTGAAGATCTGGCGCCAGTTGGCCCACTGCTCGAACAGGATCAGCATGACGCCCGGGGTCTGGATGATCTTCCACGGCAGCGGATTGACCATCTGTTCCGGGATGCCTGGCGGAAGGCAGAGACCTTCCGGGTCGTCCTTCGAGTTGTTCGCCTGGCGCTCTCTGTAGACGGCCTCCGCCCAGGGCAGCATCGGGACATTGCCTCTGTCCATCGCCTTGATCCGCAGCCAGATCCCGGACAGATCCGGCCGGCCGTCCGCCGTTCGCGGCGCCGGAGCGGTCAGGTTCGGTTTGCCATCTGGCGCACGAGGAGTACCGGGAAGCGGCAGCCGCAACCACTGGGCCGGTGCGGGCGCTGCCAGTAGGGAGAACGCGATCGCCAGCCACACGGTTCTCATGGTTCGCTCATCTCCTCGGTACGAGGCGCCGGAGCTCCTCGAACCAATTGAGCACGACGCGAATCTCCCTGGCAGCCTTCTCGATGGGCACCCGTGCGATTGCGAACGATCGGCCGTCGGGAGCGATATCGAAGCTTCCGATGCCGGTCATCTCGAGTGCGAGTGCCGGCTGACCGAACGAGAGCGTCGCGGACCCACGAGCGGATGCGACCGGCACCCTCATGAGCCCCTTCTCGGCAATGTAGAAGATCTCGGTGCCATCGCGGCTCCACCTCGGGGATGTGCCGCCCGACCGCGAGATCAGTTCTCGGCGCGCCTCCACCTGGGGGAACGGCCGCACGTAGATCTCGAGCGCGCCCGATTCATCGGATTGATACGCCATGAAGCGGCCGTCCGGCGAGAACACCGGGCTGCCCTCGTTGGCGGCCGTCATCAGAAGAGGCTTCGGCGCGGCCTGTTGACCCGGCACGCCGATCCAGAGATCCAAGCCGGTCTTGTCACCCGACTTCGTATATACGAAGCTCCGACCGTCAGGTGACCAGCTTGATGTCGCATCCACGTAACCTTGATTTGTGGAGAACAGCGGCTGAGGTCGAGCACCGCCATCGAACGGGATCGAATAGTAGTTGTACCCGTCGCCCGCGGTCGAGAGGAACGAGATTCGAGTGCCTTCGCTCGTCCAGGTCGGATAGATGCTGTCACCGGCCAATGGGAGGGCGGTCAACAGACGACGTTCCAGGTCGTACACGCCGATTCCGTATGCGCCTCCTTTGAAGAGTGTGAGAGCCACTCGCTTTCCATCCGGGGAAAACGCCGGAAAGCCAACCGACCCGGCCTCATCGAGACGACTCATTTGCTTTCCCGCACGGTCGACAACAAAGCTCTCGGCGAAGGTGTCAACGCCTCCTGTGACATAGGCCAGCGTTCCGCTCTCGGACAGCGCGAAGTGGGGGCTCCCACTACCGAGGTCCAGCCGAACATCGTCCACAACTCTCACGGGCTCTCCCGTGACCGCGAGCGTCTCCAGATCGAACGGTGCCGCCGCCAGCGCGTTTCCACGCCAGAAGACAAGGTGCCCGCTCGAGGCGTAGCGGCCGGCCGCCCCGCCGCGGAGCACGACGGTGTGTTGACCCGTCTCGATGTCGGCCACCGCCAGTTGAGTCTCGTCCCACGTCAGCGCGCTGGTCCAAATCGTGAACAGTACGGCACGGTTCCCCGGCAGGATCTGAGGCCACAGGTGCGCGCCTTCTCCGGCCTCGCCGTTCATTCGAGTGAGGCTGGTCGTTTCAGGCGCGGCCGGGCGCCGAATGCGCAAGGGCTGTCCCCACCCGGGGCTGAAGACGATCGTTCCATCGTCGCCCCAGCTCGCTCCGTTCGAATCCGTCGCGTCGAAGAGGCGGGTCGCAGCCCCTCCCGAGAGGCGCATTTGCTGCACTTCGCCAGCGGACGCAGAGTGAAACCCCACAACATCGCCGCCGGGCGAGAAGAACGGACCCAGGGCGCGGGCGTTCTCTTCGAGTGGACGAGGCTCGAAGGCGTTCAGGCTCTGATGGACGAGGGCGCGCCTGGCTCCCAGGCCAACGACGTACACGAGCTGCCGGCCGTCAGGCGACAGCGCGAGCGGAGATTGCTGGGCCACAGGCATCTCGGACGGGGTTCTGACGACGAAGCTCGTTGGCGCGCCTGCTGGCACTGCCGGCTTGAACGACCAGGCAAGGGGGCCGACCACCGCCGCCGAGAGCAGCGCGGCAACGGCCAGCTGGCCCACGCGCCTTGGCGCGTGTGGCACCAGGGTGCTTGTCACGGGGTTGCGCTGCAGATCCTCGAGCTCGATCCGGGCATCGCCGATGTGCTGCAATCGTTGTTTCGGATCCCGCTGCAGGCAGCGGCCAAGCAGCGTGCGAACAGCCGGAGGCAGGCCAGCAGGCAAACGGCCCCACTCGACATCGGCGCGCAGCACGGCGGCGAGTGTGTCCGACACGGTCGCCCCCTCGAACAGCGTCTTCCCCGCGAGCATCTCGTACACGACCACGCCAAACGACCAGATGTCTGCACGCGAATCGACAACCGAGCCGCGCGCCTGTTCGGGGCTCATGTACGCGGCGGTGCCCATGATCACCCCCATCCGCGTCATCGCGGGACTCGTCATCGTCGGTGACCGCGACAGGTCGCTCGCGTCCGGACTCGGGTCGAGTGCCTTTGCCAATCCGAAGTCGAGCACCTTGACCATGCCATCCGGCCGAATCTTCACGTTGGCCGGCTTGAGGTCCCGATGAATGACACCGCGCGCGTGGGCGGCTTCGAGCGCCTCGGCAATCTGCTTCGCGATGGACAGGGCGTCTTCCAGCGGAACGGACCCTTGCGCGATCCGATCGGCGAGCGTCGGCCCCTCCACGAGCTCGAGTACCAACGCATGTACGTGGTGTCCGGCTTCAGCCGGACCTTCTTCGATGCCGTAGATCGCCGCAATGTTGGGATGATTGAGCGACGCGAGAACCTGCGCCTCGCGCTGGAAGCGTGACAGTCGGTCGGGATCGTGTGCGAACAGCTCGGGCAAGATCTTCAGGGCGACGTCGCGCGCGAGCCGCGTGTCGCGCGCGCGCCAGACTTCGCCCATGCCACCCGCTCCGAGAGCGGACTGGACGTCGTACGGGCCGAGGCGAGTTCCCGCCGACAGGGTCATGGGTGGAGCATACGCTTACGCGCGCAGAAACCCGCGCAGCTCCGCCAGCGCCTCTGCCGGCGCTTCCAGCTGGATGTTGTGACCCGACGGCATCGCCCGCCCGCGCACGTCCGAGGCGCGCTCGCGCCAGATCGCCATCGGATCGAACAGGCGCCCGACATTGCCCTTGGCGCCCCACAGCACGAGCAGCGGGCACGCGATCTTTCGATTCAGATCGGCCTCGTCGTGTTCGAGGTCGATCGACGCGCCGGCGCGATAGTCCTCGCACATCGCGTGGACGGTCGCCGGGTTCTTGAACGCGCGCAGGAATGCCGCCTCGGCCTCGCCGGTGCCGCGGCCGATGTACGTCTCGAGGCTGTTGTTGATCATCGTCTCGGGAAACGGCGCCGGCCGGATCAGGAAGAACCAGTGATAGTACGCAGTGGCGACCTCACGCGTCACGTGCGTATAGAGATGACGTGTCGGGACGATATCCAGCACCGCGGCCTTCGTCACGGCCTTCGGATGGTCGAGCGTCAGGCGGTGCGTTACGCGCGCGCCGCGGTCGTGCCCGACGAGGGCGAAGCGGTCGAAGCCGAAGTGCTTCATGACCTCGACCTGATCCAGCGCCATGGCGCGCTTCGAGTAGTTCACATGGTTCGGCCCGCCGTCGGGCTTGCTGCTCTCGCCGTAGCCCCGCAGGTCGGCGGCGATGACGGTGTAGTCCCTGGCCAGCTCGGGTGCGACCCGGTGCCAGATGGCGTGCGTCTGGGGCGCGCCGTGCAGCAGCAGCAGGGGAGGGCCGCTGCCGCCGGCCACGACATTGATCGTCGCGCCCGACGTCTGGACCTTCGCCCCTGTGAAGCCCGGAAACAGGGGCGCGCCGCCGCCGGCCTGCTGCCGCGCATGAATCCTCTCGAGGCCTGCAACCGCGGCCCCCGCCGTGAGAGCAGCCGTCCGCCGCAGCCAGTCGCGCCGGTCGATCATGATGGCCTCCTCTTTCGTCTGTGCGGGCTCTTCTCTATCACAAAAGAAGGCGTAAGATCGCGCCAGCCATGCGCACGGCGTTCGCGCTCTCTCTGCTGCTTGCGGTCTCGTCACCGGACCTTCGGGCTCAATCTGTCCTGATCAGCGGCGGGACGCTGATCGACGGAACGGGCCGGCCGGCGATGGACAACGCGCAGGTGCTGGTCCGGGACGGCGTGATTGCGGAGATCGCGACGTCGCCGCTCGCCGCCGCCGGCGTCGAGCGCATCGATGCGCGCGGCAAGTTCATCGTTCCCGGCTTCATCGACTCGCACGTGCACTACCGCGATTGGAAGGGCGAGCTCTTTCTGGCGCACGGCGTCACCACCGTCTACGACCTGGGCAACCCGTATTACTACCAGGCGGCGCTGCGGCACGGCTTCAACACCGGCCGCATGCGCGGACCGCGCTACTTGTTCTGCGGCGAAGCCGGCTTGCCGGCAGACGACGTGGAGCAGGAGCCGTCGATCCACCGGCGTGGACTCGACGTCATTCACACGCCGGCCGAGGCGCCCGCGATCGTGGCACGGCTCAAGGCCGCCGGTGTCGACTGTCTCAAACTCAACGAGCGCTTCAGCGGCGAGCTGTTTTCGGCGCTCGCGCGGGCGGCCGAGGGCGCGGGCCTGCGGGTCATCTCTCATTCGTGGAACGTGAGCGACTCGGTGCGGTGGGGCATCGGCGGCGTGGAGCACATGGAAGGGATCGCGGTCGCGACCGCGGCGAGTGCGCGCGCCAAGGAGGCCATTGGCCGGATGCGCCTCGAAGCAGGGCACAAGAACTCGGCGCTCTATCAGTGGATGGAGCCGGCCGAATTCGACCGCGTGATCCGTGAGATGGTCGGACGTAATGTGTTCGTGAACCCCACGCTGGCCTTCGAGTGGAAGGCGCTGACGCCCCGGCGCGACGCGCAGGAGCAGGAGGACCAGCGCCTCTTCCGCCTTCCCGCGCTGACGTACGTGCCGGTCGACGACCGCCTCGTCATTCTCGGTCAGTACCGGTGGGCGGACGGCCGCAGCGCCGACGAGATCCGCCGGTTCCACGACGGGTACCGCAAGGTGCAGCAGTTCCTGGCGCGGTTCGTCCAGGCAGGCGGGAAGATCTACGCCGGCACCGACACGTCCGCTGCGACGAGTCCCGGGTTGAGCCTGCACCACGAAATGCAGCTCCTGGTCGACGCCGGCCTGACGCCGATGCAGGCGATCATGGCGGCCACCGCGTACGGCGCCGAGCTGCTCGGGCTGGAGCGGAGGATCGGCACCGTCGAGAAGGGGAAGGTGGCCGATCTGGTGCTGCTCGATGCCAACCCGCTGCAGGACATCGCCAACACGAAGACGATCTCCAGCGTCATCAAGGACGGCCGCGTGGTCGACACGACGTACCACGCCGGCTACGCGATTCCGATCAGGCGGCCGGGACCCGAATCGAAGCACCTCTACAACCCGGCGCCGCTGGTTCGCGACGTCGTTCCGCCGGTGGCCGTCGAAGGCACCGCCGTCACGCTCCGCGTGGCCGGCCGCGGATTCACGCCAGGCTCGGTCGTGAAGATCGACGGGCGCGCGAACGCCACGCGCTGGACGAGCGCCACGGAGCTCGCCACGACGCTCACCGCGCAGCAGACAGCGGCAGCCGGCACGCTGCTCGTCACCGTGGAGACGCCGGCGCCCGGTGGCGGCGTCTCGGATCCGGTGGAATTCATCGTCACGTTCAGATAGCACAATGATGAAGGCGCTCGTCCTCGTGCTTCTTGCCGCGGTCGTGCTGGAGGTGAAGCTGCTGGCGCAACAGGTTGAGGGACTCCTGTCGCAGGATCGGTCGTATGTGGCGCTGCCCGCGCCGATCTTCGAGACGCTCGGCTGGGACCTGCCAGACGAGGGACGCACCGTCAAGGCGATCGCGGATGCAGCGCCGGGCGGCGCGTTCGACCCGAAGCAGCTCGAAAAGGCTCGAGCCGCGGACCTCGGGTACTCAGCGCGGTGGCATGTCGTCCGCTACAGACAGTACGGTCTCGACTGGGACATCACCGGACTGCAGCTCACGCCGAACAGGCCCGACCCCGGTCTGCCGACGCTGGCGATCGTTCACGGCGGCTCGGCGAACTGGTACGAGTTCTTCGTCGATCCGCTGAACCGCGCCGGGCTGGCGCAGTATCTGGCGCAGCGGCTGCCCGTCGTACTGATCACGATTCCGGGCAACCACGCGGACGGCGGGTGGACCGAGCCGAACTTCACCGACCGGATTCCGGGCTACGTGCTCGGGCAGCCGATCTCGCGCGAGGAGGCGCGCGTTCGCAACGCCGTGTTCACCTTCCAGCTCATTGCCGAAGGCGTGCGCCGGCTGCTCGAGCAGACGACGACAGGCCCGCTGCTGATCCTTGGACATTCCACGGGCGGGGAGCTCCAGTTTCTGCTGCACGAGTCTTCACTCGAGGCCCGCCTCAACGGCCGATCGATCGGCTGGGGCACGGGCGGGCCGGCGCTCGTCACCAAGGCGATCGACGAGGAGTTTGGCGAACGCGCCGATGCGATCGCGCAGTACGCACGCTATCCGCGGGTCGATCGCCTGCGTGGGCGTGATCCGGCGGGCTATATCTCGTCCAGGTACGTCGGGCCGCTGAATCCCCTGCCGGGTGCAACGCCGCTCGAGGTCGCGCAGGCGTGGTTTGCCGCCGAAGGCCGCCGGCGCCCGCAGTTCAAGCAGGTGCTGCAGGACATGGAGCACCAGGGGATGGTGGAGCATCGCGCGCGGCTGGAGAACGAGATTCGTGAAACCGTGCGCGGCCGGCACGACGTGAACGCAGACGAGGTGATTCGCGACCTGTTCTCGACGATGTCACCGCCGTTGACCGGGTACCGGCGAATGGCGTGGGTGGCCGGCAAACTCGACAACGGCCATTGGGACGACCGGCCGGAGCAGGCGCGCGAGTGGAAGATGGCGGAGCGCTTCCGGAAGGAGAACCCGGGTGCGCCGATTCGCGTGTTGCTCGTCGACGCGCCGGTCACGCACTACGGCCACATCGAGCGGCCGAAGCAGCTCGCTTCGGTCCTGCTCGATGCCGTCAGGTGGGTCAGCGCCCGGTAGCGTGCGGCTTGACGCCGCGCCAGCGGAGGGGGCCGTCGAGTAGGGAGGTGTGAATGAAAGCGCTCTGCGCCATTGTGATCGTGAGCTCGGTCATGCTGCTCGGCGCCCAGGGCCAGCCGCAGGTCGTGATCGAGTGGGCCTATGCCGGTTCCGATCAGTCTCAGACAAAACATTCCGCGGCGGCGGATATTACGCCGTCGAATGTCAGCCAGCTGGCGCTCGCGTGGCAATGGCGCCCCAACGAACTGCCCCTGCCAGACAAGACCCAGCCCGGGAATTTTCAAGTGACCCCTCTCATGATCGAGAACGTGCTGTTCCTGAGCACGTCGTTCAACCGTGTGGTCGCGCTGAATGCCGACACAGGGGCGGAACTATGGGCCTTCGATCCGAAGGCGTACCTCGACGGTCCGGGGATCAACCTGTATTACCAACATCGCGGCGTCGCCTTCTGGCGCGAGGGCGACGAGTCGCGCATCTTCATGAACAGCCACGACCGTCTCTTCTCGGTCGACGCCAGAACCGGCCGGCTCGTCACGAGTTTCGGGGAGAACGGTTACGCGATGCTGCGGGAAGGGCTGAGAGACCACGCGAACAAGATAGAAATGCGGCAGAGCTCGCCTCCGATCATTTTCGAGAATCTGGTGATCGTCGGGAGCAGCATCCCCGATCGCCTGCAGTACAAGGGTGATCCGCCCGGGGCGATTCAGGCCTTCGATGCGCGGACCGGAAAGCGCGTGTGGGTGTTCTATACGATTCCGAAGCCTGGGGAATTCGGGAACGACACGTGGGAGAGGGACTCATGGGCGGTCACGGGCCACGCGAATGTCTGGGCGCCGATGGCGCTCGACGCCGCGCGCGGGCTGTTATATGTGCCGACGAGCACGCCGAGCGGCGACTACTATGGCGGACGGCGGCCCGGCGCCAACTTGTTTGCCGAAACGCTGCTGTGCCTGGACGCGGCGACCGGCGAGCGGAAGTGGCATTTTCAAGCGGTGCACCACGGCCTCTGGGACTACGACTTCCCGTCCGCGCCAAATCTGGTGACGATCGAGGTCGACGGTCGACGGATTGAGGCGGTGGCGCAGGTGTCGAAGCAGGGGTTCACGTATGTCTTCGATCGCGTGACGGGCCAGCCGGTGTGGCCGATCGAAGAGCGCCCCGTGGATACGGCGACGGACGTGCCCGGTGAGACGCCCTGGCCCACCCAGCCGTTTCCGACCAAGCCACCTGCCTTTACGCCACAGGGCGTCACCCTGGACGATGCGAACGACCTGACGCCCGAGATCACGGCGCTGGCCCTCGAACACATGAAAAACTTTCGACTCGGTCCCATCTTCACGCCACCGAGCCTCCGAGGCACGCTCATGCGACCCTCGAATGCCGGCGGCGCCAATTGGGGCGGCGCGGCCTTCGATCCGGACACGAGTCTCCTGTACGTGAAAACGTCGAACTACGTCTACATGAATCACGTCTGTAAGAACGACGGGAGCGATGCACGCATCGACAACGAATACCGCAATTACTGCGAGGGGACAGCGGCAGCGCCCGAGAGCCCGCTCGGGGCGATCCCTCTGACCAAGCCCCCGTATGCCGAGCTGGTCGCGATCGATCTCAATAGGGGAGAGATTGCATGGCGAGTCCCGTTCGGTGAAGGGAGCGAGGCGCTCCGCACACACCCGCTGTTGAAGGGGCTCACGCTCCCGGCTCGATTGGGCACTCCTGGCAATGCGGGGCCCCTGGTGACCAAAGGTGGTCTGGTGTTCGTGGGAAGCGGCGAGCCCTATCTCTATGCGTTCGACAAGACGACCGGGCGGGAAGTGTCACGCGTGCCGACCGGGTTCCGGGTCAGCGCGAATCCGATGACCTACAAGACACAGTCAGGCCGGCAGTTCGTGGTCGTCGCGACGGGCGGTGGTTCGGACGCCGCGCTGATGGGCTTCGCGCTTCGCTCGCAGTAGACCGGCGCGGTGTGTTCCGCAGCAGTGAGGAGACAAGCATGAGCACGCATGATGCGTCCCGGCGTGAATTTCTGGCTCGCGCGGCGGTGGGCGCGGGGGCCGTGGCGGGTGCCGGACTGGCGACTGAGGCGACCGCCGATAGCCAGGAGCAACACAGGGACACCAGCACGACGGCCGTCCAGCCGCGATCGGAGGGGCAGGGGCTGGGCGCGTTTTTCAACCATGACGATGCCGCCACGATCGCGGCGTTCGCCGAGCGGCTGATGCCCGGGGCGCCGGGCAAGCCGGGCGCGCGTGACGCGGGCGTCCTCAACTACATCGATCTGGCGCTGGCCGGCGCCTACGCCGAACTGCAGGACGTCTACCGCCGAGGTCTGGCGCAGCTCGACGCGTACTGCCGCGCCACCTACACGATGCCGTTCGCGGGGCTGACAGCCGCGCAGCAGGACGAGGTGATCCGCGCGCTCGAAGAGGGAAGGGCGGCGGGGTTCGCGTGGCCCACGGCGCAGGAGTTCTTCACCATCGTCCGGACGCACACGATGGAAGGGATGTTTGCCGACCCGATCTACGGCGGCAACAAGGATTTTGCCGGGTGGCGCCTCGTCGGGTTCCCCGGCGCGCAGCCGGTGTTCACGCCGGCCGACATGCAGAGCCGGCAGGCGTTCACGCGCGCGCCGATGATCGGCCTGCAGGCGCAGGTCCGGAAGCTCTGAGGCCGAAGGTCACATCATGGCCATTGAAAAGACTGACGTCGTCATCGTCGGCGCGGGCGCGGCGGGCGGGATTCTCGCGGCCGAGCTCGCCAAGGCGGGCATGAAGGTGATCGCCCTGGAGCGCGGCCCGCGCCTCTCGACCGCGGACTTCGCCCCGCAGGACGAGTTGCGCTATTTCCAGCGGCAGGAGCTGCGCCCGAACGTGAAGCGGCAGCCCGTCACCTGGCGCCCCAATCCGAACGCGCGCGCCAATCCGCTCCCCGTGCTGAACTACGGGAATCAGGCGGGCGGCGGCACCGTTCACTACGGCGCGGTCTCATGGCGTTTTCACGAGGACGACTTCCGCGCGCGCTCGCAGACCATCGAGCGCTACGGCGCGGCGGCGATCCCGGAGGACTCTTCGCTGGTCGACTGGCCGTTGACCTACAGCGATCTCGAGCCGTTCTACGACCGCGCCGAATACGCGCTCGGCGTGTCGGGCAAGGCGGGAAATCTACAGGGGAAGAAGATCGACGGCGGCAATCCGTTCGAGGCGCCGCGCCGCCGCGAGTACCCGCTGCCGCCGCTCGTCGTGGATCAGGCGGGCGCGATCTTCGACGGCGCTTCGCGCCGGCAGGGCTATCACCCGTTCTCGACGCCGCGCGCGATCCTCTCGCGGCCGTACGACGGGCGGCCGGCGTGTACCTACTGCGGCTTCTGCCAGGCGTTCGGCTGCCACGTCGGCGCCAAGTCGTCCATCCTCGTGACGACGCTGCCCGAGGCCGACCGGACCGGCAACTTCAGGCTGATCACCGGCGCCATGTGCCATCGCATCAACAGCGACGCCGGCGGGCGCGCGACCGGCGTCGCCTACTACGGCGCGGACGGCTCGGACAACACGATCGAGGCCGAGATCGTCATCGTCGCGCCGTTCATCTACGACAACGTGCGCCTGCTGCTGCTCTCGAAGACCGCGAGGTTCCCGAACGGGCTGGCCAACTCGAGCGGCCAGCTCGGCCAGCACCTGATGGCCCACATTTCGCCGAGGGTGTTCGCGGCGTTCGACGACCGGCACGTCAACATCTACATGGGGCCGAGCGCGCAGCGGCATTCGTTCGACGACGTGAACGCCGACAATTTCGACCACGGCGGTCTCGGCTTCATCCGCGGCGCGCAGGTGAGCGTGTCGCCCGCCGATCTCGAGGCCGGGCCCATTGGCGCCGCCGTCAGCATGAACCCGCCGCCGGGGATCCCGCGGTGGGGCGCGGCGTACCGCGACTTCCTCGCGACGTATTTCACGCGCTACGCCGCCCTCACCGCGCAGACCGAGAACCTGCCGTACGCCGATCAGACGATCGACCTCGACCCGGACGTGCGCGATCAGTGGGGCCTGCCGGCCCCGCGCCTGACCTACGACTGGCGGCGGCCGAACGAGCTGGCGCGCATCGAGTACATGACTCGCAAGCTCGAAGAGCTCGCCAGGGCGATGGGCGCGCGGCACGTGTGGCGCGGGCCCGCCGGATCGGGAGCGCCCGGCGCCCACCACGAGGGCGGCACGCGCATGGGGAGCGATCCGCGGTCGTCGGTGGTGAATCGCTACGGCCAGAGCTGGGATGTGCCGAACCTCTTCATCGTCGGCAGCTCGACGTTTCCGACGATGAGCGGATTCAATCCGACGCTGACGATCCAGGCGCTCGCCTACATGACCGCCGATGCGATCGTCACGCGCTACCGGAACCGGCCCGGCCCGCTCGTGTAAGGCTACGGCGCGAGCGGCTCGATGCGCGTGATCGTGTTTCCGTGCTGGTCGCCCAGCCACATGCTGGAGAGCGCTCCGGACTTCTGCACGTTGATCTGGCGGACGTTCGTGCGATGGGGGAGCAGGTACTCCGTGAATTCCCCCGTCTCGACATTCATCCGCACCGCGAGATCGGCGTCCATGCCGGACGTCCACAGATAGCCGCGGTCGTCGAACTGCGCGTCATAGGGACGCGTCCACTCCGTGGGAACCTTCCACTCGGTGATCTTCTTCGTCTGCGGATCGAACATCGCGAGGCGATTGCCCTGGAACACGGCGCACCAGAGGCGGTCCTGCGTGTCGACGTGCCCCCGCCGGCAGCCCGGCCCCTTCGTCGGCAGGTCGTACCAGACGGTCTCGAGCGTTTTGCCGTTCGTCACCCAGATCTTGTCGACGTTCAGACCGATGCCGTACATGTCGTTCTTCGAGTTGGCCACGACGTCATACGCGCGAGCGGAGGGGCTTCCGGCAGGGTATTTCACTTGCGTCCATTTGTTCGCGGCCAGGTCCACCTGCCACGTGCCGCCAGCCTTGCCGGTGTCGAACGCCACGTTCAGCCACAGCTTTCCGTCCAGGTGCTGAAACGTGGGATCGATCATCGTCAGATGGCCGTCGCCATACGCCGATTCCGGCATCGGGAGCTTGTGGACGTCGAATTTCTCGGTCTTCGGGTCGAAGCGGGCAAGCGCCATCTGAAACATGTTGCCGAAGTAGAGCCGCCCTTCCTTGTCGATCTCGATCTGGAGGCCGCCCTGCGCCGTCTGGAACTGGCGGCTCTGCGGAACGACGTAGTCGACGACCTTGCCCGTCTCGAGATCGAGCTTTCCGATGAACTGCGAGTTGAAATCGGAGTACCACAGGTTGCCCTGCCCGTCGAAGACGGTGTCGTGCGGCGAGGCATCCGGCCGCGGCAGCTCGTAGACGGTGTAGATGACCTGCGTGGCCTTCCCTTTCGGCCGCGGCAGCGTCTTCAGCGGAAACTCGAACGTGTCACGCTCGCTCAGGTTGATCGAGCTGAAGTACTTGCCCGCGTCGGTCTGCGCCGCCGTCGGCGGCCCATGCGGAAAATCGTCGGCCGGCCGCAGCCAGGGATGGAGCAGCGACGAGTTGTTCGTGTGCCGGCGCATCCGCTGCACCACCTGCGCCATCTCCTCCGCGTTGAAGCGGGAGAAGAGCACGCGCTGCAGCGTATGGCAGTTCACACACCCCGCGAGGGCCACCTTCTGGGCCTGCGTGCCCGGCACGCTCATCAGCCACTCCGTGTTGGAGAGCTGCATGCCGAGCTCGGTCGCGCGCGTCACCTTGTCGAGCTGCAGGTCGGCCCGCGCCCCGTGCGCACCCGCGTCCACCGACGTGTCGGGTAGTTTGTAGCCCGCGGCGCGGATGCGGATGGTGTACTTGCCCGGGTCCATCCGCTCACGCGGGAAGCGGTATTCGCCCTGCGCGTCGGTGACCACCCACGTCGCGACGGTCGAGCCGGCCTTCCGTGCGCCGACGAGGACCCCCTCTATCGCGCCGTCCGCGTGTGACGTCACCTTCCCTGTCAGCGCGGCAGACGAGGGGGTTTGCGCCGTGAGCAGGCCCGCGAAGACCACACACAACAGCGCCGTTCCCGCGAGGATCGCACCAGCACGCACCGTTCTCGTCATGACGTCTCTCCGTTCGTGTTAAGTCGAACTCGGCTCGCCGGCCGCTTCCTTGCCGGCGATGAAACCCTGGGTGATCGCGCGCCCCTGGCCGTGCTGGCTGCAGCCGCCGGCCGACTCGCCGCCGCAGTAGAGCCCCGGCACCACCTGGCCGTTGAAGTCGAGCACCTGGCATTTCATGTTGATGCGCAGGCCCGCATATGTGTCGTGGACGACCGGCGTTGCCCACGCCGCGTAGAAGGGCCGCGTCTGGATCCTGTATTTCGGATTCGGCTTCTCGAAGTCGGGATCGTACCCGAACTCGACGATCTGGTTGTAGCGCGCCACCGTCGCCTCGAGGTTGTTCGCCGGCATGTCGGCTCTCGAGAACGGATTCTTCCGGATCTGTGCCGCGAGCTCCGGCAGCGTGCTCGCGTTGAAGAAGTAGAGCGGGTCGGTTGCGGGCGGGGAGACGTTCCACTGCTCGCGCCTGACGGCGTCGGCATCGAAGATCGCCCAGATCGGGCCGGCCGCGAAATCGGGCGCCTGCGATCCTTCGTTGGGCGCCAGCGCCGCATCGAGGAAGTTCTGCGGTCGGTACGTGATCCGCTTCGCGTTGCGCCAGTCTCCCTGGACATACGGATCGAGAAACCCATGATGGGTGCCGTACGGCCAGCCTTCCGCCGTCTCGTCGTAGAACCGCTTGCCAACCTGGTTGACCAGGATCAGATTCTGCCAGTCGTCCACGTGCAGGCCGGTGGCGCGGACGAGTGGAAACACGGGACTCTGCGGCGTCCATTCGGGATAGATGTGCTGCGCGCCGACGACCGGCCGCTTCCGGAGCGCGCCGTTGCGCTCGAGCGTCTGGTTCGCCGTGCCCCAGAGCGAGGCGCCGATCGCCATCGCCGCCAGCTCCCCGCTCGCGTCCTGCGAGGAATACGGCTCGCCGGCCACCTGATACTCCTCGGTCAGCCGCGGGTCGAACATGCGGCGGAAATTCACGTTGCTGCTGCTGCCGCCCGTGGCGACGATCACCGCTTTCCGCGCGCGCACCGTCACGGTCTTCGCCGTCATCGCCATCGCGCCGTCGCTCCGGAAGGGACGCATCGGCGCGGTGCCGCCCGGCAGGAACTTCGGCGTGTGACTCGCCTGGATGCCGAGCACGCGCCCCGAGGACGGCCGCTCGCGGTAGATGGCGTCCATGTGGTAGTTGAGCAGGAAGCGGACGCCTTTCTTCTTGGCGCTGCTTTCGAGCGCACGGTAGACGACCGTCCCGCCGCCGCCGCGCGGGCTCTCGGCGCTCTGGCCCTTCTCCCAGACCGCGTAGTTCTCGCGGGGCGCCGAGATGCCGATGGCGTGTCCGCCCTGCACGCCCGGGGGGCCGTCCTTGAACGTCACGCCGTTCGCCAGCAGGAACTCGTACGCCGCCGCCTCATGGTCGGCGAGCGCGCGCTGGACGCCGCGGTCGTTGTAGCGGTATTCCGGCATGCCGTTGGTCTCGACGACCGACCAGTCGGTCAGATCCTTGAACAGGATCTCGGGCGAGTCGACGATGCCGTGTTTCTTCTGGGCGCTCGTGCCGCCGCCGAGCGGCACCTGTCCGCCGTTGATGATGCCGTGCCCGCCGATGTCGTAGTTGGCCTCGACGACGATGACGGAGGCGCCGTGATCGGCCGCGCGGATCGCCGCGGGCAGGCCGCAGGCGCCCGAGCCGATGACGACGACGTCGGCCTCGAGGTCCCACGTGGCGGGCGTGGCGGGCCGCGCCCCCTGCTGCGCCTCCAGCCCGAGCCCCGACATGGCCGACGCGCCGGTGAACGCCGCGGCGCCCATCCCGGCGCGCCCCACGAAGGCGCGCCGGCTGATCTTGGTCCTGCCCTTCCGGCTACGGCTCATGAACGTTCACCCTTCACTTCGCCAGCGGGTTCGGCCGCAGCTGGAACTTGAGCACCTGGCTCGGCGTCCCCTTGCCGCCCTCCGTATGGAACGGCGCGCGGCTCGCGTTGGTCGACCAGAGCGCCCGCCCCTTCCACCCCACGTTCGGATCGTCGATCCGGCCATCCATCGACTTCGCATAGAACCCCATCGGGTACGGCACGCGCACCACCATGTAGCGGCCGTTCACGAGCAGCAGCAGCGAATCGGATCCGCCGCCGGTCGCGATCGGGATGTTCGGCCCGAGGCCAAACACGTTGTGCTGATCGACCCACGGGTAATAGCTCGTGTCGGCGCTCCCCGGATCCTGCGCGCCCTTGAAGTGCGGTCCCGGGTACGCGTGGAAGGCCCACCCGTCGCGGCAGTGCTGGCCGGTCGCCGTCGGGCCGTTCAGCACCTTGCACTTGCGGCGATCGAAGCTCGCCAGATGGCCGCTCGAGAGCACCGCCCAGATCACGCCGTTGCGATCGGCATCGATGCCGCGGATGTTCACGGCGTACGGGCCGTCGGTCGGCAGCTCGTAGTACTCCGACAGCGCCGTGGCCGGCGACGTGCTCGCACCGGGCGCGACGCGAATGAGCGCGCCGGGGAAGCGGTTCACGCCGCCCCACACGGAGCCGTCGGCCGGATTCGGAATCACGCTGTAGATCGGAAACCCGAGCCGCGTGTCCTTCGAAGGGTCCGGCTTCTCGCCCGGCTCGACGTACGCGTCGCGGCGATCGTTGCCGTTGGTGTCGAGGATGAACGGCGTCCAGCCCTGCGAACGCGCGATGTCCTTCGTCTCGTCGAACATGCGCGTGTTCACCCACCCGAGCACCCCGCGGTCGTCGGACCCGCTGCCGTCCACGTACAGCGTGTTGTCGGCGTCCTCCGCGAAGTGGAGGTGATGCGTGCCGAAGCAGGTGTCGACGTCGGTCCACGTCCGCGTGCGCGGGTCGTACATCTTGAGCTGACGCCCGTTGCGATCGAGCGGGAACGCCTGCGCCGACGGATTGCTCGACCCCTGACGGCAGAAGGCGGGCGTCTGGTCGCCGCGAAAGCGCGCCGCGTACCACGTGCGCGCGCGCCCGTCCATCATCGGCGTGTGATTGACCGCCTTGCTGTGCCAGAGCACTTCCTCGCCCCAGTAGGGGGAGGCGAGCATCGGGCCGCCGCCCTCGCCGCCGTTCGGCAGGTTGTCGACGGGAATATCGAGCCGGCTCGTCGCGTGCCGCACCGGATCGAGCATCGGCACGTAGTCGGCGCTCGCCTCGAGCGCGCCGTACACGGGGCCGTTGGCGTTGACGTTCGGGTTGCGCTTGTCGGACGTGACCTCGTCGTGCAGGTAGACTTTCGGATCGGCCCAGTCCCAGATCGTGACCACGACGTCGCGCTCGCGCCCCTGCGGGCGCGGCGGCGCCTCGGTCGGATACTCGCCCTTGGCGATGCGATCGGTCCAGTCGGCGAACAGCTCGAACGACCGCGGGCCCATCTGGCTGTTGAGCGTCGCGTACATGCCGCCGCCCGCCTGCCCCGACTGGACGCGGCGCCGCCACGCGTCGACCGACGAGAGTCCCTTGAACATGTCGGGGATCTCGCGCGTCGCTTTGTTCCCCATCTGGTGGCAGCCTTCGCAGCTCCCCATCCGCAGCCGTCCCATCCACTGCGTCTGGCTCGGCATCGACTCGACAATGCCGTTGACCTTGGCGCCCTTGCCGGGGAACTCGCTCCGGTCCGGGACGCGCAGCAGCGAGTACCAGTAGTTCGCGGGGTAGTAGTCGGCCGCGGCGCGCGCGCTCGGCGCAATCGTGGCCGTGAGATTGAGGACGCGGCCCGGGGTGGACCGGACTTTCGGCGAGTCGACGAGCCCGTACCCGCGCACCCACACGGTGTAGGTCGCCTTCGGCAGGTCGGGCAGCACGTAGCGCCCCTGATCGTCGGTGACGACCATCCGGGCGAGCCGCGTAGGCAAGTCGCGCGTCTCCGCGATCACCCAGACGCCGGCTTCAGGTCCCTTCGCGCTGGTGACGACGCCGCCGATGTCGTCGTTGTCGATGGTGACGGACGGCTGCTGCGCGCTCGCCCCCGCGAGTGAGAGAACCCCGAGCAGCGCGGCGCCGGCCAGTCCCGCAAGCGTGAGTCTGCTGACTCTCATCACGTCCTCCATGAGCACGCGCGACGCGCGCAGATGACACGGGTGGTCGAACGTGGGTCCGGCTGATGCTGTGCGCGCCCCGAATGTACTGGAACGCCGCACCGACGGCAACACCACGGGCCCGGCCCCCGCACGACCTGTCTGCCGAGGTTCTTGGCGAAGGACCGGCGAAATACATGCGCAGGAGCGAGTGGATCTTCAAGTCACCGACGCACGGCAGCGTACGCGAGGCTGAGATTGCGGCGCGCCTCGACATGGTCGGGCGTGACGCGCAGTGCCTGTTCGAACGCCTCAATCGCCTCGGCGAGGCGTCCGGCGGAGGCCAGCGCAATCCCCAGGTTGTTGTGAGCGTCGGCGGAATGTGGATCGAGCGCTACCGCCCGGCGCAGGGAATCGACCGCGTGGGACGCCTGGCCGTGTTCGATCAGGAGCCGTCCCAAGTCGTAGTGGGCCGGAAAGTAGTCCGCCTTCGCCGCGATGGCCCGGCGCAGCTGGCTGATGGCCTCCTCCACGTTGCCCAGATCCGCCAGTACGTTGCCGAGATTGTGGTGACCCTCGGCCGACGGGGCGATCGCCAGCGCCCGGCGGAAACACTGCGCCGCTTCGTCGGGCCTGCCCTGCGTCGCGAGCGCGATGCCGAGATTGTTCCAGGCCTCCGCCGAGCCCGGCTCGCGCTCGACCGCCCGCCGGAAGTGCCCGGCCGCCTCGCCGGGCCGACCTGCCGCCAGGAGCGCGTTCCCCAGGTTGTACTGCGCGGAGACATGATCGGGCTGCAGGCGCAGCGCCTCCTGATACTGCGCGATGGCTTCGTCCACGCGGCCCTGGGCGCGCAACAAGGCGCCGAGGTTGCTGTACGCCGCCGCATAGTCCGGCGCGAACTCGATCGCACGGCGATAGTGCGCTTCGGCCTGATCCGGGTGCCCCGCTTCACGTAACGCCGTCGCGAGGTTGTTCTCCGTGATCGCGCGCATCAGGTCGTCGGAGAGCACCGGCCAGTTGCAGAAGACCGTAAACGCGGCGGCCGCGACCAGGCCTGCGGCCATCTGCGGGCGCGGCCGCTCGCGGAAGAAGCGGCCGGCGCCGACCACTGCGGCGGCAGCCAGCAGCATCAAGAATGGCACGAGCGGATAGCGGTAGCGCGCAAACACGTAGAACACCACCACGCTGGCCGCGTACGCGAGGAGCATGAGATAGAAGAGCGAGAGCTCCTGTCGTCGAGGCCAGGCGACCCAGGCGCCGAAGAACGCCAGCGGCGCGAGCACGCCGAAGTGCACGATCGAGCCCAGAACGTCCAGAGCCCGCGAGTACTCGGCGTGCGTCGCCTGGCTCTCGGTGTCGAGCATCTCGGTCGCGTTCCACAGAAGCGTGATCTTTCTGGCGACGAGCGCGCTCCAGTCGGCGGGCTGCGAGCGGATGTAGTCGAACGCATGGCCAGCCCAGTACGCGGACACTTCGCGAGGCGAGAGCGGGCGCCCCAGCGCCTGCTCCGCCAGTTCGACCGCGTCCTGGCGCTCGTACTCCGCGTCCCCGCGGCCGAACCGAAGCGACATGTAGGTGCCATCGGCGCCCGCGTTGTTGCCGATGTAGAAGTTCGGTCCGAACTGGGCAGTGGTGAGCACGAATTCGCCGCCGACGACAGCGTTCCGTATCGCGACCGGAAGGAGCATCATGCCGAGGCCGAGCAGAAAGACGCCTGCCGCGGCAAAGCGTGCGCGACCAAGACGGCTCCGCGAGGCCAGAAGCCAGATGACGATGACGCCCGTAACTGCCAGGCTGTTCTCGCGAGTGAGGCTCAACAGGCCGACGCAGACCCCGAGCATCAGCCAGCCGCCGCGACGGCCCTCCGCCTCCGTCGCCACACGGCCGGCGAGCCAGAGCGTCGCGCACATGAGCAACACGTCGAGCACCGACTTCTGTATCAGGGCGTCGGCGAAAATCATCGGCGGGTACAACGCCAGCCCCATTCCGGCCGCGAGCCCGGTCGGCTTCGAGAACCATCGTGATCCGGCCAGCGCCAACAGTACGCACGACGCCGACCCGGCGACAGCCTGCACGAGACGGACGACGAACAGATCGGGTCCGAATAGCGAATACAGTGCCCCGAGAAAGTAGGGATAGAGGGGCGCCTGGTAGAAAATGCCGGTCCCGACCCAGTTGCCGCTCGCGATCTCACGCGCCCACGTGTCGTACGCCCTGGAATCGCCCAGGAGCGTCGTAAAGAAGGGCGCGGACCGTATCTCCCAGAGATGTACGACCCGCACCAGGAGGGCCAGCGCAAGGATGGCGACTGCCGGCCGCCACCCGAGGTGAGGATGAGGGGGTCGCTTCACGGTGGCAGGCCCTGGACCTTTGAATTGGACGTATCCTACCATTCGCGCTTCCGGTGACTCGCGAAGGCCAGTCGAGCGGGGCCCATGCTCAAGCTCAATCTTCTCCTCGGGTTTGCGGCCGTCGCTCTCGTGGCGCAGACCCTCGGTTCTGCATCCGCGGTGTCGGCCCGTCAAGACGGGGCCCCGGCTGTCACCTTCTCCCGCGACATCGCCCCCATCGTCTTCGCGCGGTGCGCGGGCTGTCACCGGCCGGGGGAAGCAGCCCCGTTCAGTGTGCTGACCTACAACGAGTCGCGTCCGTGGGCGAGGTCGATCAAGGCGCGTGTGCTGGCCCGGCAGATGCCGCCGTGGAAGCCGGTCGCGGGCTACGGGGGGCCTTTCCTCGACGAGCGGCGCCTCACCGAGGAGGAGATCCAGACGATCGCACGCTGGGTCGATCAGGGGGCACCCGAAGGGGATCCTGCGGATCTGCCGCGGCGCCCGGAGGGACCGGCCGACTGGCGACTTGGCCCTCCCGACCTCGTCATCACGATGGCGGAACCCTTTCTCCTGCGCGCCGACGGACCGTCTGTCTTTCGCAACTTCGTGATCCCGATCCCGATTACGGAAACCAAATACGTGGCCGGACTCGAGTACCGTCCCGGTAACGCGCGAGTGGTTCATCACGCCAATCTGCGCATCGATCGGACGTCCTCCTCTCGAGCGCTGGACGAGGCCGATCCGCTGCCGGGGTACGAAGGTCGGCTCAGCACCGGCGCCCAGTATCCCGACGGCTATTTTCTCGGATGGACGCCCGGTCAGTCGCCGCGGCCTGCTCCGCCGGGAATGGCCTGGCGCCTCGAGCCGGGCAGCAATGTGGTCGTGCAGGTCCACATGCAGCCGTCCGGACGCCCGGAGATGCTGCAGTCCAGTATTGGGTTGTACTTCACCGATGAACCGCCGGTACGCGCGCCGATGATGCTGCGACTGGGTCGACACCACATCGACATCCCGGCGGGCGCATCGCGGTATGTCGCGTCGGACCGGTACCGGCTGCCGGTGGACGTCGAGGTGCACGTCGTCCAGCCCCACGCGCACTACCGCGCGCGCGGGATCAAAGGGTTCGCGCTGCTGCCCGACGGAACCAGGCAGTGGCTTCTCTACATCGACGACTGGGACTTCAACTGGCAGGACGTCTATCGGTACGCGGAGCCGCTCGCCCTTCCCAAGGGAACGATTGTCGAGGTCGAGGTCACGTGGGACAACTCGGAGAAGAATCCACGCAATCCGGACCGGCCACCCCGCCGGGTGCTCATGGGGGAAGACTCCACTGACGAGATGGGCAATCTCTGGATTCAGGTCCAGACAAAATCAGCCGCGGATCGGCAGACGCTCTTCAGTGATTTCCGTCCCAAGATGCTCGCCGAGGACGCGTCCGGCTATGAAACGATGCTGAGTGGCAACCCGGGAGATGCCAGCCTTCACACGGATGCGGCGTTGATCTACTGGGACCTCGGCCAGGTCGATCGGGCCGTCGCGCATTACGAGTCGGCGATCGCGATGGAGCCCGACAACGTCCGGACGCGGTACAACTTCGCGACGCTCCTGGCCGAACGGCGCCGCTTCGAGGAGGCCGCGGCACACTTCCGCCAGGCCATCGTGCTGCAGCCGGATCATGGCGAGGCGCACAACAACCTCGGCGCAGTCTTGTGGGCCCAAGACAAGTTCGGCGAGGCGTTCGAACATTTCTCAGAGGCGCTGCGCCTCGACCCGAAGAACGTCCGCGCCCACAACAATCTTGGCCATGCCTTCGCGTCGCGCGGGCAGGTCGATGAAGGGATCCGGCACTACCAGGAGGCGCTGGCGCTCAATCCCGACTTCGCCGACGCGCACGTCAACCTCGCGCGGGCCCTGGCTTCACAGGGCCGCTTCCAGGACGCCGTGCGCGCCCAGCGCGAGGCGCGCCGTGCGGCCCCGACCTGGGTGGTGCCCATGGCGGATCTGGCGTGGCTGCTCGCGACGGCGCCCGACGAACGCCTGCGCCAACCGGATGAGGCGGTGCGGCTAGCCGAGCAGGCTGTGCAACTCACGGGACGGCAGAACATCGCGGCGTTCGATGCGCTCGCGGCCTCGTACGCCGCGGCGCGCCGCTTCGAGGAGGCGGTGGCCGCTCAAGAAGCGGCGGTGGCCCTTGCCGTCGCCGCGGGCGTCCCCCTCGTGGCGGACGAGCTGCGGGCGCGCCTCGAGCGCTATCGCAGCCGGGAGCCGTTCGTCGATCGGCGGGCGGTGTCTCCGCAAGGACAGTGAAGTCTTAGGTCTCTGGTCTTTGGTCGTGAATACAACAAGAGCCCGGCGGCGAAGTCTTCGCCACCGGGCCCTGGGGACTAAAGACTAAGGACCAGCCACTAGAGACTGGTCAGAAGTCCACGCGCGTACTCACGCCGAAGACCCGGCCCGGCAGGATCTGATTGACCGTGTCGAGCGCGGGGCCATAGGTCTCGCCCGTGGCGAGGATCGAGCTCGAGTTGGTCGCGTTGTAGATATCGAACTGCCCGCGCAGCGCGACCCCGCCCATCCTGAACACCCTCCCGAAGCGCAGATCCAACTGGTTCAGCCGCGGCAGGAGCTTCGTGCCCGGCTGGATGAGCGGCACCGTCACCGACGACTGCACCAGACCCGGGAGGATGGCCGGGGTGACGTTGTAGTTGACATCCAGCCAGTGCTCGTTGCTATCGACGTCCTGAGATCCGCCCGGATACGATTGAAACGCCCCGGCAATCTCGAAGCCGTACGGCAGCGGATACGTGCCCGCGAGCTTGAACATCGTCTTGTACGGCATGCCGAACTCGCTCTGGTCGCAGAACCGGA
Source organism: uncultured Bifidobacteriaceae bacterium (assembly GCA_964526235.1). Taxonomy (GTDB): domain Bacteria; phylum Acidobacteriota; class Vicinamibacteria; order Vicinamibacterales; family UBA2999; genus MELF01. The sequence continues at coordinate 3,977 of CAZGLC010000014.1, read as the reverse complement.
GCAGGTTCGGATCGGCGACGTCGCACTCGATCCGGATCTGGCGGTCCCAGCTCGCGCCCGCGAAGACGGTGCCGCCGCCGCCGATGCGCGCATTGATGCCTGCATCGAACCCGTTGTTCCACCGTTTGGTCGCGTCTGAGTTTCGTTCGATCTCGTCGACGAGCCCAAGCTTCGCGCGGTTGATGCTGTAGACGAGGATGGTCTCCGAGGGGGTGATGGGGTTCTGCATCAGGAGCGGCGTGTAATCGCCGTGGCCGACGAGCCGGTTCTCGCGCCGCCCCGCATTGTCCGCGGCCGTCGCACCAGTTGCAGTGGTCAACCGACGGAACGTGCGCCGGACCCAGTTCGCCGACACCGAGACGCGAGGGATGAGCTCGCGCTGGACCCCGGCGCTGAACTCCCACTGAAAGGGCCGCTTGATGTCCGGATCGGGGTTCAGCGTGCGCACGCCGACGAGATCGAACGGCCTGTTGACGGGCCCGATCTCGTTGTCCTGCGCGATATCGTCGCCGTTGCGATCGTTCCAGGTCCGCCGGTCGGTCTGGATCCGCATCGGGTTGAAGGTTTCGGCGAAGATGGTCGCTTCCGAGCGCATGTATTTGCCCACGCTTGCCTTGACCGCCGTCCTCGCATCGCCAAACAGATCGTAGGCTGCGGCGAAGCGCGGCGAGACATCCGGACCCCAGCACGGCATACACGGCTCGCGGGCGAACTCCCGCGCCGGGACGAAACGGCCCGCCCCCGCCAACTGTGGGCGGATTTCGGAGTTGATCCACTCGACGCGCACCCCCGGACTGAGCGTCAGCCGGTCGATCGTCCACGAATCCTGCGCGTAGACCGCCAGGTCGTACTTGAGCCGGTTCGCGAAGTACAGCGGGGTGTTGTAGACAACCACCGACTCGGGCCGGCCGACGCGATACTCCTGAATCAGGTCGACGATCCCGGGCTCCCCGAGCCTCGACGTACTCTCCGCCGTGCCGAAGTCCCACGAGACCCCGGTCTTGAAGCGGTGCGTCCCGGTCACGTACGACATCCACCCGCCCAGCACATACCTGGGACCCTTCCGGTAGCGGGCGGGGCTGTTCCCCAGGTTCGCTCTGTTCGGCGCGCTCCACCGCGTGCCCAGGGTGCGGTCGGCGCGCGGAATGGCGGTTTCGCTGACATACGGCTGCCGGTCCCCGTGCGACCAGGTCCAGTGGCTGACGGCGAGCCCGCCTTCGAGGAGTAGCCGGTTGGTCAACGTCCCGGTGTACTTCGCCTGGGCGGTGTAGTAGTTCCGGGGGTAGCGGACGCCGGTGGCCTCGTGGGCATCCAGGGGGAAACCCTCGCCCCCGCGCCACTTGCTGGTGCGGTCCAGGTAGGCGCCCAACTTGTGCTGCGGCGACATCTGGAATGTCAGCCGCGTCATGCCGCTCTTGAGCGTGTTGTCATCGAGCGACTGCCGAGCGAGGTCGGGCACGTACGTCGCGTACGTGCGGTCCAGGTTGTAGAAGGAGTTGTTCAGAAACGTGTCCGCGCCCCAGTAGCGATAGGAACTGAAGAACCAGAGCCGGTCCTGGAGAATGGGCCCGCCGAGCGAGGGGTTGTAGTCGAAGATGCGATGCACCTGGCCCGCCCGCTGAAGGCCGCGCGCGACGAGCTCAGGGGTCTCGTTGTTGCTCCCCCAGCTGCCCGGGATATGCGAGAGGAACACCTGCCCGCTGAAGGTGTTGCCGCCCTCCTTCGGAATCAGACGGATCCCGACTCCCGCCCCGGAGGTGTCGGCCCCGGATCCGGTCGTTTCGTAGCTGACCTCCTGGAACATCGCCGTGTTGTGGTACGCCGTCCACTGCCCGTTGGCCTCCAGGCTCTTGATGCTCATCCCGTCGATCGTGTGGGCGTTGTCGGCGTGGAAGGAGCCGTGCGCCGTCATGCCGATGTACTGCACGCTGCGCGAGCCACCTACGTCCGCGGCCGCCATGGCGATGCTGGGGACCGTCTGCCCGTACGCCCAGAGGCTGCGCCCCGTGGGCACGCTGTCGAGCAGCTCGCGGGTCAACACGAGCTGCTGCTGCGACGACTGCACGTCGACCACTGGCGATTCGCCCGTGACCGTGATGCTTTCTTCGAGGCTGCCGACACGCATCTCCACGTTGATCGAGGCGGTGAAGTTCGCCGTCAGCTCGATCCCTTCGCGGCGGACGGTACTGAACCCGGGCAGGGTGAAAGTGACCGCGTAGACGCCAGGCCGTAAATCTACGACGCTGAACTGGCCCGCCGCATCAGTGATAGCGCTGCGAACTTTCTCGATCAGCGCGGGACTGCTTGCTTCGATGGTCACCCCGGGCAGCACTGCTCCGGTTGTGTCTCTGACCATACCCGCGATCACGCTCTGCGCGGTGGCGCTGTCGGGCAGCACCAGCAGAAGCGCGCAGCCGACGGTGGCAACGAACGCCATTCCTCTGCTTACCATGAGTGGCCTCCCTAGCAGTACAAAGGACACCGGACGGAACGGAGCAAAAAGGGCGATTCGGTACCAAACGGAAAGGAACTACGCGATCGGCGGAAGACTACGCCCCTGGCGCGGGCAAGTCAACACTCTCGCCGCCGCCTCTCGCCGCCGCCCCTCAGTCGGACCGCCGCGGTACTTCAACTCACGCCAGCGAGGTGAGCTGGCCGCAGCGCACCCCCTCGCATCGGCTGGCGCTCCCAGTAGGTGAGGGATCGCCAGAGCCACTCGGCCGGCCCGAAGCGGTAGCGGGCGAGCCAGATCGGGCTGAGCAGGAGCTGGATCGCCCAGATCGCCGCCACCACGAGCAGCTGCTCGGCGTAGTCGAGCCGGCCGGCGAGGCCGAACCCCCACCCGAGAAACAGCACCGACGTGACGATGCTCTGAAATAGATAGTTCGAGAACGCCGTCTGGCCGACGGCCGCGAGCGCGGCGCGCGCACGACTCAAGAGACGCTGCGTGATCGCCAGGATGATGAGGGCCGCATAGCCGACCGACGCGAACACCGCGCCCGCGTAGTTCCACAGGTCGGTTGCCGGCGCGATCGAGCCAGGTCTCGCCGTTGAAATGCGTCACCTCGACGACGAGCGTATCGCCCTCCCAGCGGGCGACCGAGTGGCCCATGTAGGTGTCGTCGGGCGGCGGGTCGACCTCGTCGAGATGAATCGTGCGGGCGGCGTTACTGAACTCGAACGCCATCTGGATCTTCGTCGTCCCCTGCACGATCTGGAAGGGATACGGCATGTACATCGCGCGCGGGATGCCCGGCAGAAAGAGCGTTTGTGGCGTGAAGTTCGTCACGTCGACGGCCAGGGTATCGCCGCTCCCAGCGGCTGTGCCACGGGGGAAGCGGGGTCACATGGCGGATCATCCGAATACCCCCTTCCATCGTTCCCATCGTCACGCTCACCTTGACGCCGCTCGGACGGTCGGTCATGGCCGGCCGGGTCGAGGACGTACGGATGCTGGTGCCGTTCCCCGTGGCGTCCGGTTTCAGGAGCCGGACCCGACCGACCCGTGTGCTGCGCCGGCCGCGTCGCCGGCGCCGTCATCGCCGGTCGCCGCGATAGCACCGCACTCCTCATGTTCGGGGCCTGGTCACGCCGTCCGCGTTGCAGATTCTGCCATCGCGCCACACCGCCGAGTACGCAGAAACCGCGTACCTCAGAAGCGGCGGGTCGGAGGAACGTTGGATATTTCGAGTGTTTTTCATTGCCGTGCCGCTGGCGCGCTGTTCGCGACGACGCCGGCGTGGCTCGCTCATCGTCCGCCTATCTGCCGAAGGCGCCCGCCGAGGGCGTCCTGTACCAGGTCGTGCGTGATCACTTCGAGACGTTCCGGACCGAGGCGGCCCGCGTCTACGAACGGGACGCGCTGCCGCGGTTCATCGAGGAGGAGTTCCGCGGGTTTCTCCGCTGCGGGTTCCTCGCTGGTGGGTTCGCGCGGTTTCGCTGTGGCCGGTGCGGGCTCGATCGCCTCGTGCCGTTTT
>CAZGLC010000013.1:35429-36861 GCA_964526235.1 uncultured Bifidobacteriaceae bacterium | reverse complement strand
GGTTTCTGGAACTCGTCGAGGGGCAGACACTCGCAGATCGAGTGGCGGCTGGCGCGACCCCGGTCAGAGAGGCGTTGACGATTGCGTGTCAGCTTGCCGACGCGATGGAGGCGGCCCACGAGAAAGGGATCATTCACCGCGATCTCAAGCCCGCCAACGTCAAGCTCACGCGCGACGGCACCGTGAAAGTGCTCGACTTTGGCCTGGCGAAAGCATTTGCGGGAGGCGACTCGGGGCCGGATGTCACGCAGCTACCCCCGGTGACGGCCACCGAGCTGCGGCCCGGCGCGATCCTCGGCACGCCGGCCTACATGAGCCCCGAACAGGCGCGCGGACAGACGGTCGACAAGCGCACCGACATCTGGGCGTTCGGCTGCGTGCTCTACGAGATGCTGACCGGCCGCGCGGCGTTCGCCGGCGACACGACCTCAGATACGATCGCGAGAGTCCTCGAGTCTGGCCCGAGATACTGCCGGGCGGCCGGGCGGTCCTCTTTACCATCACCGCCGCGACGGGCGGGCTCGACGCCGCCCAGACGGCCGCCCTCGAGCTCGCCACTGGCACGCTCAAGGTGCTGGTGCGCGGTGGCAGCCACGCGCAGTACGTCCCGAGCGGGCACCTCGTGTATGCGGCCGGGGGCACGTTGCGAGCCGTCCCGTTCGACCTCAGCCGGCTGGAGACGAGCGGGGCGCCGGTGACGGTGCTGCCGCAGCCGGTGGCGCCGCAAGGCGCGGGCGATTTCGTCGTGGCGGCGGGGCCGGCACCCTCGCGTATGTCGATGCGTCTGGCGCCACGGCGGCGGCGGCGGCGGCGGCGCGCCCGGCCACCTACCTCCATCCGCGTGTGTCGCCGAATGGGACGCGGGTGGCGGTGGTCTTCGGGCGTGCGGGGGAATTCGACATCGGGATGTGGGATCTCGCACGCCAGACGTTTAGCCGGCTGACAGACCCTGCCGAACCACGCCGCGTGGAACCGCTGGTGCAGACGCCGTTCAACGAGCGTAACGGCGTCGTCTCGCCGGACGGCCGCTGGCTGGCGTACGAGTCGGACAGCTCCGGGCGATTCGAGATCTACGTCCGGCCGTTTCCCAACGTGCACGCCGGACAATGGTTGATCTCGACGGCCGGCGGTACGCGGCCGCTCTGGGCGCCGAGCGGCCTGGAGCTGTTCTATGTGGGGCCCGATGGCTCGCTCATGGCCGTCCGTGTAGACGCGCGCAGCGGCACATGGGTTGCGGGCCAACCGGCGAAGATTGTCGAGGGACCGTACTACACACAAAGCGGCAATCCCGGGCGCACGTACGACATCGCTCCCGACGGCCGGCGGTTCCTCATGGTCAAGCTGCCGGCCGCCACGCCACAGATCGTTATCGTGCAGAACTGGACGGAGGAGCTGAAGCGCCTTGTGCCGACGAGGTAGGACGCTCGCGCGC
>CAZGLC010000013.1:19619-35329 GCA_964526235.1 uncultured Bifidobacteriaceae bacterium | reverse complement strand
CCGATCGGGCGGGCTTTCTCGATCAGTTCTTGGCCCTGCTGCGCGACAGCGGGACGCGTTATTGTGTCATCGACGCAGGGCGTCAATGCGTACGTCGATCCGGTTGTCAGCCTCGATCTCGAGCTGGTCATCGCGGCTGACGACCGCACACGGCTGGAATCAACGCTGGCAGAGCACTTTCACGTGGAGCATTTTCCTCACAGCCTGAATGTCTCGACGGCTGGCAGCGACCTCCGCGTGCAGATCCAGACCGATCCAAGATATGAGGAATTCCTCGAGCGCTCTGCCACGCGCCAGATTCTCGGCCTCTCGCTGCCTGTCGCACGGGTGGACCACGTGCTGAGAGGTAAGATCTGGGCGGCCTCGGACGAGCATCGTCGGGCGAGCAAGCGGCAGAAGGATCTGGCCGGCATCGCGCGGCTGCTCGAAGCGTTTCCCGATCTGCGCCGGCTGGTGCCCGAAGACATCCAGCGCCGCTTACTGACCTGACGCTGATTCAGAATTCAGCCCGCCGGCCGCATTGCTCCTTTGGTCCCTCTCCACTCACCGGCGCAGCATGAGGCCGACGCTGCGCTCTCCTTCGTGGCACGCCATCTCGAGACGCTCGAAGCCCTGCTGGGTGTTCCGAATGAGCGGGAACGCGATCGTCCACGGCCGCGTGAACACCTTGGGATCGGTGATCGTGGCCTCGTAGTGGATCGTGGCGGAGTCGACGACCGTATAGCGTTCGACGACGTGCAGCGCATCGCTGTGGAAGGTCCCGACGACGTCGAACCACGTCCTGTCGGTGTGGTTGGTCACGTCCACGACGAGCGTGTTGCCTTCCCAGCGGCCCCGCGAATCCCCCATCCACAGCGTGATGGCCCCTCCGACATGCGGACGTCCCTCGAGCGGAATGACGCGATAGGCGTGGTTGAACTCGTAGGTCAGGATGACGTTCCCCGGAACCTGATCGATCTGCATGCCGGTCACCTCCTGATAGGTCACGCGCGGCACGCCGCCGAGGAAGCAGCGGGTCTGCGGATCGATATCCGCGGGACCGCGCGGGTTGGTATGGTTGGCCGTAATATCCTGCCGCTTCGCGGCCGCCCAGGACTGATACGGCACCTTGCCGTCGGGCGGATCCACGATGATGGTGCCGCGCTGGCCCCGTCGCCGCGCCACCTCCGCCTCGATCTCCTCGGGAGACCGCTCGCACCCGACAATGCCCTGCGCGCACCCGGCCGACAGCAGCAGGTGCGCGTCGTTGGAGCCGCCCTCCAGGGCGTACCCCGCCATGTCGGGCACACGGCGAGTCCAGACGCCCTGGATGTCCGGTTGACCGTCCGGCGTGCGCGGCGGATGCCAGGTTGGTCCCGCAGGCGCCGCGTGCGTGGCGCCTCCCACGGCCGGCGACGTCTGAGCGGCGATGGACGCTGACAGCGACAGCACGGCCACGGCCGTCGCCACCCCCATTGCCGAGTCGACACGTCGATTCGCCACGTGCAACCTCCTGGAACGCCGAGCATGCGGATAATCGACCCGGATCGTCCCGCCTGTCAAGGAATTGTCGGACCCTGGCGTCAGAACTGCACCACGTTCTCGACATACGCGAACGTCATCGTCGGTCCCGCGAACGATCGCCGGACGACGTCGCCGCCGCGCGCCACGCCGAGAAAGCCGTTGATCGACCAGCGCCTCGAGATGGTGTAGTCGGCCGACGCCTCGACGATCGTCGCCAGGTCGGTCCGTCCATTCGAAGGACGCGCCGAGAACCCGAACAGCGTGCCGCGCGACTGCGTAGCGCCGCTCCCGAAGTACCAGTGATCGCGAGACGAAGCGAGACCGACGCGACGGACGTCGGCGCGGAGCCCGAGCGCGGGCGCCGGGCGCGCGAACGCCTGCACGAAGACGTCGGTGCTGTTCATCTGGCTGTAGAGGGCGGTCTGCGCGTAGCGTCTGACCGTCGGCAGCATCTGGAAGAAGGTGCCGTGCCGATCGTCGGCGGGGTCGTCGTCTCCGGACGCCCGCAGGACCCCGGCGCGCAGCCACGGCTGCCACGGCGCGGCGCTCCATTGGTGTCCAGCCTCCGCCGCCACGCTCAACGCGCGATGCGACTGCCCGTACCACGCACCGGTCTGACCCGCGAGCCAGACGAGCCCGTCCCACTGACGCCCGCCGCGGGACGGTGATGCCGCCACCACCGTTGCGCCGAACGTGTTGATGCCCACGTCGACGACTGACGCCGGGCGTCCGCTGTTGTCGGGACGCGCGGCCACCTTCCTGTCGTCGGTGTATCGCAGCGCGAAGCCCTGCAGCTCCGCGGCGTTCCCGAGCGCGGGCGGCCTGACCGTGACGCTCCCTCCAACGACGCGGACGTCGGGCATCATCAGACCGGCCGCATCCTCGAAGCCCCCCTGCGTGGGCGAGAACGCCACCGCGGAGGCGCGCCACGCGCGTCGCGCCGCGTCGACGCGCACGCCGTCGTACGCGCGCTGATAGATCGACCACTCGAACTCGCCTACCAGACGCGCGGCCACCCGCTGCTGCTTCACCGCCTCGATCTTCGGGTGGCCGGAGGCATCCTCGCCGCCGGAGGAGTACGGCATCCGGCCGGCGTGCAGCGTCACGCCCGGCAGCAGCTCCTTGAGCTGCAGGTGCAGATAGCGCAGATACACCTGACGGCTGTCGGACCGGCCGGCATGCGCGAAATAGACCGCGCCGAGCCCCAACGGTCCTGGGCCGACGGCGCCGGCGGGCAGATGGCCAAACTGCACGTACTGCAGCGCGGCGGTTAGCGCGTAACGGGCGGCGTCGCGGCGCACGCCGGCCTGAAGCCGATTCACTGGATAGGCGTACTCGTGATCGCCGCCGCCGGGCGGCGGCTCGAAGAAGCGCCACCACTCCACGCGCGTCCAGTTGCGGAGAAGCCAGGTCGTGGCCGGCGCCGCGGGGCCGGGGGTGCCCTGCGGCGTCTGCGCCACGGCAGCCGGTCCGGAGAGCACGCTCAGCAGCAGCATGGCGGCGGCGATGGCAGCGCGGCGGTCCATGCAGGTCTGCCGCGCCACTAGACCGAAGCGCTCACGCCCCCTTTACCCCTTCCCCATCACGGCCGCCAGATCGCGGAAGAGACCCACCACCCCGTGTCCCGCAACCACGCGGTCCACGTTGAGGCCCAGCATCCTGACCGCGATGTAGAACGCCCGCGCGTTGGCGTTCGACGGGTCGACCTTCCCACCGGGAGCAGGCGAATAGAGATCGCTGACAAAAATGATTCGCTCCGCCGGCAGGTACGCCGCGAGCATCCCCTCGGCATGCTCGGCGTTCGGAATGCTGTGAACCTGGACCACGCGGCGCCCGTCCGTGTAGTCCTTCATGCCCGTGATGCCGTCAATCGCGGGGGTCGCGGCCACTCCGCCCTTGGCCCGCGCGAGGGCAAGCGCATCCGGGCGGATAGTCTTCGCGTGCGTCAGGACACTCTGGACGAACGGGACGTTGCCGGCATGCGCGATGACCGTGGCGCCCTCGGCGGCGTACGCGCGGATGCCGCCGGAATGATCGTTGTGGTGGTGGGTCATCATCACGTAGCGGATGGGCTTGCCGGGCACCCGCTCCTTGATCGCGCTGATAACGGCGCGCGACCGCTCCTCGAAGAGGGGCGCTTCGATCGCCATCAGATGGTCCGCCATCTCCACGAACATCGTGTGGTGCCCGCCCCCCCTGGCGTGAAACACGCCAGGGGCCACCATCTCGATCTCCACATTCTGGGGCCTGGCGAACTCCACGAATCCCACGCCCATCGCCGCCCGTCGCAGCGTCCACTCCGACGCGATCCGTTCGCCGACCTCGGGCTGCTCCAGCGCCGCGGCGGCGATCGCGAACGTGTCGGCCGGAATCTCGGGATTGTTCTGAGTCCCGGCGATCTCGGTCCGGCGGACCACGAGGCCGTTCAGCCGGCGCTCTTCACCGTGCGGAAGGCGGACGCCTCCAACCTCCCTCCAGTCGGTCCACACCCACTCGTTCCGCGTGTCGCCGAGCAGCGGATCATCTTCCATGTAGACCACGCGCACCGGCAGATTCGTGGACGCGTCGATGAAGAGCTCCACCGACTGACCGGCGTCCATGTACGTCAGCATCCGGTAGGTCACGCCGTCGATTGCCCGGTCGGCCACGCGATCGAGCCCCGCCGACTGGCTCGCCGTCGTCAAGACGCGGACCGGGAGGCGGTTGAGATCCCGGAGGCGGGTGGCGTGCCGGCTCGCATGCAGCCGCGTGGTGGAGACGACGCCGGCGGGCTCCGTCTGTTCGTACGCGCCGTTCTGCCCATCGATGATCTCGGTAAACGCCAGCGGCCCGGCCGCCGGGTACATCCGCTTCCCGCTGAGCGCAATCCGAACGGCGCTCCGCCCGAAGTCGGCGACCACGGTTTCGGAAAAGCTGTTGACCTGACGCGTGTCGGTGGGTTGGCGGCCCTGCGTGGGCTCCCAGCTCGTCCCCGTACTGACCACACGCTGGGTCCGAATGTCCCGCAGCGCCTCCCAGCCGCCCATCGCCTCCGCCGCCTCGTCCAGCGCGCGCCGCGCCCCCGCGTCGCCCGTCTGCGGACCCGCGCAGCCGGCGATCACGACCGCTGAGAGCACCAACGCACCCGAACGGAACAGCAGGACTCCCATCGCAGCCTCCCCCTGTCGGTGTCGTGAACGGAGCGTACTGCCCGGTGTCAGCCGGGCTCGAACTACCCGAGCGGCGTCAGCGTCACCGTCCAGGACAGCGGCATCTGGCGGGGCTCCCCGCACGACGCGTCGGTACAGGCCTGGTACTCGAGCACGCCACGCACCGTCACGGTCGTGCCGGGCTTCTGCGCGAGCTGCCGCGTCCCCGGGTTCACCACCACGGCGAGATCCTGGACGAGTCTGAATGGCTGCGCATAGGCCGGTATCCGCTCCTTGCCGCCCGCCACGGCTCCCTCGGCGCCGGGCGGGTAACTCATCGGGTAGACCCTGAGGTCGTCGCCCGGCTCGAGCCTGAGCGCCACGACACGATAGGCGTGCTGGCCCGCCGCGACGACGCGCGTCCCGGGCTTCGGCGTCACGTCCAGCACGACGGAGAATCGGTGGCCGGGCGCCACGGAGCGGTCCGTCAGGAACGTCGCCACATCGAGGTCCGGCGCCGCCTGTCGCACCGGCGCCGTCATGCCGGCCGCCGGCCGGCCGATCTTCAGCGCGAGGCTGGCCGATGTGTTCCGATACTGGAACTCCTCTTCGAAATACCGCGCGACCACGCGGCCATCCCGGTCCAGGATGAACGTGCCCGGGTGGGGGATGCCGTAATTGCGCTCCCCGGGCTTGAACTGGCGGTTCAGGATGCCGTACCGCTCGACGATGGTGTGATCGGCGTCGGAGAGCAGCGGAAACTCGATCTTGCGTTCGTCCGCGAACTTCTTGATGAGTGGCGCCGCGTCATACGTGATCGAGGCGACTTCGATCCCCAGGGTCCGAAGCTCGGCGTACCGGCTCTGCAGCTCCACGAGCTGCGCTCTGCAGAACGGTCACCAGTCGGCGGAGCGGTTGAACACGAACATGGCGCCGTCCCGCCCCAGGATCGATTTCAGCGTCTGCACCCGTCCGAACTGATCGACGGCTGAAAAGTCCGGGACGACCTCGCCCACCTGGGGGCCGAGCCGCTCGAGGTCGACCTGCGGCGGCGGTGCCTGCGCCGCCGTCGCGGCCAAGACGAGCGCGACCATGACGAACGCGTGAAGCATGACCTTCATAGATGAGTCTCAGAATACTCGAAACGGTGATGGGCCCAGGCCGTGCAGGCCCTGTCAGCCGCGGATCTGTGGCCCTGATCACAGGATCCCCGGCCCGGCCACGCGCTGGACGCTCAGGACCGCCTGGCGAACGCAGATGCGTGAGCTACGGGGCGATCCCGGGGGGTCCCGAGCAGCCGCCGCCGTGGCGCTTCCCTGCACCCCGGCCGACCCTGCGCACCACGTGTCTCCTAGAAGTCGATGTGCGCCCCGATCTTCATCAGCCGCCCGCCCATCGCCTGCACGGCGTTCAGCCAGGACGCCCCGTAGCGATCGGTGCTGCGCAGCACGTCGCTGACGTTGAACAGGTTGTAGACGTCGAAATTCACCCGCAGCCTGGTGGCACCCGTGCGAAGGTTCCGCGTAAACCGCAGATCCACCTGGCGCAGCCGGTCCTCGAACTGCTTCTGTGACGGCAGCAGCTCCACCGTCACGTTGGCGTTGCACGTGGCGGCGCCGCGGCACGCGGCCAGATCGCGGCCGAGCGAGCGACGCACGTCCGCGTTCGACACCACGTAGCTGGCACTGACCGGAATGCCCGGGATGTCCTGATAGATCACGCTCGCCTGGAAATCCCAGATCAGCGGATAGACGACGAGCCCCCGGAAGCGCGCGGAGGACGCCCACGACGGCTCGACGAGGCAGTACTCGGATGTTCTCGCGACAGTCGTGTTGGCGGCACCAGGGAAATTCGGGAAATTCGGAAAGCTCGGGAAGGGCGTGACGTTCTGAAACGCCTGCCCCGTCAGCGACGGATCGTCGTTCTGATAGCAGTTGTCGGTGACCGTACGGCCGAGACTGAATCCCCCCTGGGCCTGGCCGCCGTTGCCGAACCGCGCGTTCATGGTGGCGTCCATGCCGTTGTAGACCTGCCGCTGCGCGCCGAAGTTCGACGCCTTCGAGACGAGGTTGTCCACCTGGCCGAACAGCGCCGGCTTGACGTCGTAGAAGCCGCAGATCTGCTGGCCGCTGTTCGGCAGCCGCGGATCGCTCGGCACCGTGATGCAGAACGGATCGAAGTCCGCAGGCGAGAGCGCCAGATTGTCCTGAACGAGGAAGCCGCCGTACCACGTGCGATAGTACGCGACGCTCAGACCGACGCGCGGCCTGAGCTCGTGCTGCAGCGACGCGGACGCCTGCCAGTTTTGGTCCTGCTGGTTGAAGCCTTCGAGCGCGTCCTCGGCATAGCGCGTGCCGGGACGCAGCCGCCCGAACGTCAGGTCCGACAATGGGCCGCATTCGCCGTTGCCGCCCGGAACCGACGGGCCCAGCTCGCAGTCGGGAATGAAGTTTCCCCGCCGCGGATCGCCCACCGGATAGAAGCTGTCGTTCCAGGTGCGCGTCGCGTTCGCCGCCATGCTCCGGGCCGGGTTTTCAGTCGCGGCAATGAGCTGCGCCGAGTACCGGCCGAGCGACGCCTTCACCGCCGTCCGGCCCGTGCCGAAGACGTCGTGCGCGACGCCCAGCCGCGGATCGAGGTTGCGAAAACGGGGCACGTGGTCGGTTGGCGCCAGCCGCCGCTCGGGCACGAACGGCCCGGCCACCAGCACCTGCTCCGGCGTCCACGCGCGCACGTCGTTGAACCGGAGTCCGAAGTTGAGCGTCGTGCGCCGGAGCGTCCACTGATCCTGTGCATAGACGGCGACATCCCGGAACGCTTCCTCGAAGCCGTGCGGGACGGCCCAGATCCGGACCGAGACCGGCACGCCGTTGCGGAACGTGTAGTCCCGCGCCTGATGGATCTGGTTTGGATCGCGGTTCTTCAGGAGGTTCCCCTCGTGATAGGTCCGGTAGTTGAAGCCCGTCTTGAAATTGTGGGCGCCGGTCACGTACGACAACGCAGCCCGCTCCTGGTACAGGCGACGCGGGTTGTGCGAGTAGGAGCCGCCGACGGCGAGCGAGTTCGCGCGCGAGCCGTACTTGAAGTTGCGCGTCTGCTCGGTGATCTGGATCACGTCCTGGCTCACCCCCGGAATCCGCTTCGTCGTCTGATGATGGATGTTGCCGGACATCCCCGCCTCGATCAGGATGCGGTTGCTGAGCGTATAGTTCCAGGACACCAGCGGCATGGTGTTCGGGTTGTAGTGATGCTGCCCGGTTGATTCAGGGGACGGCACCACGCCCGGATTCAACAGGCCGAACAGACAGTTGCAGTTGGGCTGAACCGAGGCGGCCAGCGCGACCTTGTGCTTCGCGGCGGCCTGCCACGTCAGCCGGAGCGTGTAGTCCCTGGCGTACTCGTCGGTGAAGGACGGCCGGCTCAAATCCGGCTCATACAGCAGGACGCCCGGAGCGGGTCCAGGGGTGTTCTGAAGCGCGTTGTAGTTGTTGCCCTGCTGGAACTGCTGGGTCACGCCGGTGCGGACGGCCCCGAAGAACCAGAGCCGGTCTCGCTTGAGCGGACCGCCCAGGGCGCCGCCAGTGTCGTAGAAACGCCTGAGCGCCCCTGTCTCACTGGCGCCGCGCGCCGCCAGCGACTCGCCAAAGTTGCTGTTCTCCAGGCTCGGGCCGCTATAGGCGAACTCGAACGCGCCCGAGAACGTGTTGCCCCCATCCCGCTGGACGATGTTCACCTGCGCACCGCCGCTGTCGCGGTCGGCGCCGACGCCGCCCGTCTCGACGACCACTTCCTGGAACGTCAACTGGTTGTAGACGACGACGCCCTGCGTCAGGTTGGTGACAGTCGCGTTCATGCCGTCGAATACGGGCGACGCGCTGGGTGCACCGTGCAGCGTGTAATTGGCCGCGACGCGTTCGTTGACCGCCCCGACGCTGTACGCCGTCGGGATGTTGAGCACGGCGGCCGGCAGTACGGTGTAGAGCGCCGGCAAGCGTCCGGTGCCCGGGATCGACTCGAGTGTCTCGCGCGAGAGCTGCGTCTGCTGCCGGACGTTGCGGACGTCGACGAGCGGCGACTCGCCGGTGACCGTAATGGTTTCTTCGAGGGTGCCGACCCGCAGCTCAGCGTTCACGGCCGCCGTGAAACCGGTCGTCAGCTCGAGTCCTTCACGCCGGAAGGTGCTGAAACCGGGCAGCGTGAACGTCACGGCGTAGGTCCCGGGTCTCAAGTCGATGATCTGGTAACGTCCCTGATCGTCGGTGACGGTCGACCGGACTTTTTCAATGAGCGCAGGACTCGCCGCCTCGACCGTCACGCCGGGCATGACCGCACCGGACGTGTCGCGCACCACACCGCTGATGTTTCCCGCCGCCTGCTGCGCCCATGCCGAGACGGGCGCCGCCAGAACACCGCACGCCAGGAGCAGACCCGCCAAGCGCCGAACCGTCATGACCCCCTCCTTCCGATGAACAAAAACGGAGTAGTGCAGGGGGGGGCGAGAATACTGGTGCGCGAACGCTACTCTCGCGAGCGGCCGGAGTCAACAGCGATCGCCATCCGCGACTCGGCGGATGTGATCTCTCTCACAGATCTCAGGGCGCCGGCGTGCTCGCAGGCTGCGGACCGACGGCGACGAGCGTCTTGCCGTTGGCCAGGACGACGCTCAGGACGCGGGCCACCGGCTCGCCGTTCTTCGCGGGCTCGACGGTCACGGTCACCTGGTCGCCCGCCTTGAAGGCCGACCGCGAGAAGCCGCGCGCCGTCATCGACACCGGGTTCTGCGTCTCGGCGACCCAGTTCCGTACCGTGCCGGTCTCGTCCTTCGCGTCGAACCGCAGAAAGCAGTGCGGGTTCGCCCAGATCCACTCGCTGACGGTGCCCTTGAGGGTGATCTGCTTTCCGGTGGCGAAGGTATCGGCGCCGTGGTGCGCCGACGCCGGGACACCGGCTGCCAGCAGCAGTGCGATCGCAACGGTTCCGACGGTATGTCGATCTCGCATGGCTACTTTCCTTTCAACTGACTGACGACGGCACGCTGGTAGGCCTGCGCCTCCGATGCCGAGGGAATCATTTCCATCCAGTCGGTGCCGGCGGGCAGCAGCCGCAGCGGCATCCGGTTCCGCACGAGCCACGGCTTCGTGTAGACCTGCGGATCGTCAATCGTCACGGTCAGCTCCAGCGTGTTCTGGTTGACGCGATGATACCGCTCGACGACGCGCAGCGCCGTGCTGTGCGGGTCGCCGTCGTTGTCGATCCACGTGCGGTCGTCGAGACCGATCGTCTCCACGACGAGCGTGGAGTCGTCCTCCCACCGCCCGACCGAGTAGCCGTACCAGCGCGGGTCGGCGTCCTTCGGCAGCGCACGCCCGTCGGTCCAGATGGCGCGCCAGCGCTTTTCGAACAGGTACAGCATCAGCACCTGCGCGGGCGTCTGGACGATCTGCACGCCGCGGAGCTCGAACGTGACCAGGCGCGGAAATCCGGCCGGATCTCCGAGCGTCGACAGCGGGTCGTTGATCTCGGTGACGTCCACCCTTCGCGGCCCGTTCCCGGGACGGTTCTCCCGCACCATCTGCTCGCCGAGCGGCGTGAACGGCGCCCGCGCCGCCGCCCGCTCGGCCTGCTGGCCGGTGGCGCCGACGCCGGCTGGACCGCCGTCCCAGAGTCCGCTGATGTCTCGCCGGGGCGCCGGACCTCCGGGCGGCAGGCTCTTGAACTGGTCACCCGTCATCCCGGTGAAGTTCCACGCTTGTTGCTGCGCGAGGCCGAAGGGCGCAATCGCCAGCACCCCCGCCAAGACGGCCACGCTCGCCAGGACGACTCGCCTCATCGTCACAGCCCCTTCTCGATCAGCTGGTTGTAGAACAGCCGCAGAATGCCGGGCAGCCGCGCGGGGTCATAGTGCGCGAAGCGCTGCGGCACCTTGAACTCCTTGAGAATCTGCTCGAGCGTCTTCCCCGCCATCACCATCTTCGCCACCTCGTCGCGCATCTCGACGAAATAGTCGCGCTGATCGACGAGGTCGGCGACGCCCCGCCCCACGTGCACGGGGCCGTGGCCCGGCACGTAGGTGTCGACCGGCAGCTTGCGATCGATGATCCGCGTGAGGATGTCGATCGTCCCCTGAATATTCGCGAAGAAGACGCCGCCGGCCTCCGCCTGCCCGGGATGCAGCTCGTTGTTGAGCAGGTCGCCCATGAACATCACCCGCCGCTGCGGGATGTACATCGTCATGTCGCCGCTGGTGTGGCCGTAGCCCTCGGCACGGGCCTGGAAGGTCAGCCCGCCGAAGACCACCGTCATGTTGCTGTCGAAGCCGAGCGAGGGCGGCGGCAGCTCGGCGGCCTTGTAGAGCGGCAGCCCCTGCGCCTTTCGCTCGTTGAACTCCTTCAGTTCGACCTGGTAGTAGGCGCGAATCTGGTCGCGGGTGCCGATGTAGACCGGCTTGTCCTCGCGGAAGTACCACGCGCCGGTCGAGTGGTCGCCCGAGGCGTGCGAGGCCAACAGGTAGATGACTTTCTTGTCCGTCACCTTGCGGATGAACGGCAGGTCGTTGTTCCGGATGTCGCTGTCGAAGACGAGCACGCCCTCGTCGGTGACGACGAAGCCGGCGTTGCTCCCAGCGCCGGACATCGCATAGACGTCCTTGGCCAGCTCGACCACCCGGCGCCCGGGCATCGACTGCGCGTCCGCCGCGTGCGGAAGCAGGCCGAGGAGCGCGGCCGCGGCGAGGACTGGGGCACACGATTTCGCTGTCATCGTCATCGCCTTTCAGGTCCGGCTCGAGCCGGACACCACGTCCTCGCGGTTACCGGGTCGACGTCGCCGAGGCCGCCGCGTCGTAGGCGATCCGGCCGCCGACGATCGTCATGACCGACCGGATGTCCTTGATCTGCTCCGCGGGCACGGTGAGATAGTCGCGGTCGACCACCACCATGTCCGCCAGCTTCCCGGGCGCAATCGAGCCGAGGTTGTTCTCCTGCAGGATCTGGTAGGCGCTGCCGCGCGTGTGCGCGATGAGCGCCGCTTCGCGGGTGACCGTCGTCCGGTTGACCACGGTGCCTCCGACCATCCGGCCGGTGACGGCGAACGCGAGCGTCACGAACGGCTTGTACTGGTTCACCTCGAAGGCGTCGGTGCCGAGGCCCCACACGATGCCGCTGTCCTGAATGAGCCTGAAGTTCGGCATCGTATACGCCCGGTCGCCGTGCGCCCGGTGGTAGATCCCGCCCATGATCGTCGCGCGCGGCTGAATGCCGGCCGTCACGCCGAGGTTCTTCATCCGGTCCAGGTGGGCCGCGGTGACCTGTTCGTCGTGGATGAGCATCCAGCGGAGATTCCGGACCGGGAACTCACGGTTGATCTTCTCGATCTGATCCAGGAACCCGTTGAACGTGTGCTCGAGCGTCGTATGCGCGTGAAGCGGCATGCCCGCCCGGGCGACCTCGCGCGCAATCCGCCCCCACTGCTCGAACGCCTCCTGCGGCTGCACCCCCTTGGGCGCGACCATGCTGTCGCCGGCCGGCCCGTAGAGCCCCTCGCCGTAGGCGATGTGATCGACCCAGTTGTCGCCCTGGAAGAACTTGAGCCCGGCAATCTGCGGAAGGTTTTTCGTCACCGTCTCGGCGTTGTTCCCCATCCCGATGGCCGTGATGCAGAAGAAGCGCTTGTTGAGGCGCCCCTCCTTCGCCCACCCGCGGAAGATCGGCACGAACTCATCGGGGCAGGTGCCGCTCGACGCGGTGAGCCCCGAGGCGTTCAGCTCGCGGATCATCGCCATGCTGTTCGCTTCGACCTGCGCGATCGTCGGGCGCGGGATCGCCTCCGACACCCCGGTCGCCGGACCGAAGTACGCGCCGCCGGCGTCGAGGACGCCCGTCGGCTGCCCGCTCGCGTCGCGCACGATCCAGGGGTCCTTGCGCGTGGCCAAACCCAGCACGTCGACCGCGCGGCTATTGAGGTACGTCTCCGCGCGTGTGAACTGCAGGAGCACCGGATGGCTCGGCGCCGCCTTGTCGAGCTCGGCCTTCGTCAGCGGCCGCTTGTCGTCGGTGAACTGATCGGGGGACCAGCCGCCGAGCGTATAGACCCACCGGCCGGCGGCGAGCGACGCCGCCTTCGCGCGGATCATCTCGAGCGCCTGCTTGCGCGTGTCGACGTTGTCGAGCCGCAGCTCGTCGGTCCAGAGCACGCCCTCTTCCATGTAGTGCGCGTGGTTGTCGATGAGACCCGGCACGACCGCACGGCCGCGCAGGTCGATGCGCCGCGTCGAGGGGCCGGCCAGCCGCGCGATGTCCTGACTCGTGCCGACGGCCACGATGCGCTCGCCGCGGATCGCCACCGCCTGCGCGATCGTGAATCGATCGTCGACGGTGACGATCTTGCCGTTGGTCAGCACCAGATCGGCCGTTGCCTGCTGGGCCGGCACGGCCGCCGATGCGGCGACGAGAGCCGCGAGCACCGCCAGCGACGTCTGTCTTGTCATGGTGTATCCCCTCGGGAGCGCGTGTTCAGATCCCTTCGTGGCGGTCGGCGCGGCCGTCAATCCAGAAGCCGGCCGCGCCGAGCAGGGCCACCGCCACGACGACGACGAGCGAGACGACAAGTATCAGGTCCACGCATAGCCCTCAGAAAGCGTTGCCGATGAAGGGCAGCATCCGGCCCCAGTAGATGACGCCCACCCACGCACCGATGCCGCCGGCCGCCACGAGCTTGTCGAGGGTCGCCGCGTCGGCGCCGCCGTTCAGACTCCACGTGTTCGAGAACACCGTCAGGTAGAGGAAATGGGCGCCGGCGAGGCTCAGGAAGATCACCTTCCAGAGGAAGGCGATGTTCTCGGTGTACTGGCTGGAGGCCGCGATGAAGAACAGCATGCCGGTGACGAGATTGAGGGCGAACCCGAGCATCCCCCACGGCAGCAGCCGGTGCAGTGAGGCAAACGACAGCGCTTTCATCGCGCCGAGAATCCGCAGATTCACCGCGAGCAGGACGCCGAGCACGAGACAGAGTCCGAGAAAATGCAGCGCCTCGGCCGCCGGCCACACCCACGGGTACTGCGTGACGAAGTCGGCGATCGCGGGGCTGCGCAGCCACCCCGTCGACGCGCCCACCGTGGCGGCCTCGGGACTGACCAGGATCTCGGGATGCCGGATCTCGCCGCCGATCGTCGCCGCCCGCGCCATCAGCGCCACCGTGATGACCGACAGCAACAGGACGGCGCCCACGCTCGCGCGCGGCAGCTGGGGGAGCCGCCGGCCCTGCCAGAGGGCGTGCCAGGCGAAGAACCCCGTGACCTGCATCCAGACGAACGCCAGCAGCGCCGCCGTCTCGTGCGTCCGGATCGCCTCGACCGCCACGCCGTCGAGCCCCTCGATCGTGTTGCCTGCCGCCACGCCGGTCAGGTACACCGGCAGCGTCGCCAGGGCGACCACGAACAGGACCTCGAGGCCGGCGCGCAGCAGATGATCGTCGCGCCGGACCAGTGCCAGCAGCAGAAGTCCCAATGCGGCGACACTGCCGACCGTCGGGACGTGGTTCAGTAACAGGTGCAGGTGCGGAATCGTCAATCCCATCTCGTCCTTTGCGGCCTACGACACGTAGGCGAGGAGGCGGCCTGTGGTCACCGCCGCCGTCCAGGCCGTGAGCCCCACGATCGCCAGCATCTTCCCGGATGCCGCGGCCGCGGCGTCGGCGTCGGGCGCGTCGAACACGGTGCGCCGGATCAGCACGATGGTCGAGACGCCGATGGCCACGAACACGAGCTTGGTCATGTAGAGCGGATCGACGCCGCGGCGCGTCGCATCGGCGGCGAACAGCAGCGATCCGGTGATCAGGTTGAGCCAGAAGCCGCCCCATATCACCGTGAAGAGCGACCGCAGCGGCGCGAGCGCCAGTCCCCGGCCGATCCCGAGCAGGCGGAGGCTGATGACGACGCTGCACCCGACGAGCAGCCCCATACCGAATGTGTGAAGGGTCAGGATGGTGGGGTAGGCCCAGATCGTCTCCCCCTCGCGCACCCACGTCGACAGGCTCGATGCCTCGAGCCAGGTCAGTACCGCCATTACGCGCCTCCGCGGCCGCCGCGGCCGCCCGTCACCAACTCGAACATCACTTCGCCGTCAGCCTTGACGGCAGGCCTGGCCCAGTGGACGATGCCGCGCAGGGCCACGGCCGGCTGCGTCAGCGTCAGCGAGAGCGTCTGCTGCTCGGTGGCGGCCAGCCGCGGCACGCGCCAGGCGGCCACGGTCTTCCCTTCGGCGTTGCGGCGGACGCCCTCGTATTTCGCGCCGGTCGCCGTCACGACCTTGGCGTTCTCGGGCAGCTCGACCTCGACGGTGACGTCCTCGGCCGTCAGCCCCTTGTTCCTGACGCCCGCGTTCGTCACCTGGATCGTGTAGCTGGCGCCCGTCGGTCCCTGCGCGCCCGCCGTCATCCGCGCCGCGAGCGGCACGAGCTTCCCGAGATCCTCCATCGCCCACTGCCAGATTTCCTTCAGGATCGGCTCCTGCAGGCGCTGCGGCGAGTAGCTCCCCATCCGGACGCGGTTGCGTCCGGGCGGGCCGGCGGGACGCGGGGTCGTCGGCGTGATCGACGGATCGAACTGCTTCCACTGCTCCCACTGCGCCGCCACGTGGTCGTACACCATGCGCTTGAACCACTCGAAGTCGCCGTTGACCTCGCCGGCACCGTGGCGCGGCGTCTCGAAAGTGGCGAGGTGGCACTGGCCGCAGCCGATCACGGCAATCGCGAGCTGCTGGCCGCGCGGCGCGTCGGTCGGCAGCTCCACCCGCCAGGGCCCGGGCTTCACGACCGGCGGCAGGCTGGTGAAGTACGCCACGAGGTCGGCGACCTCCTGGTCGGTCAGCTCCGATTCGACGTAGGCCGGCATCCGCCCCACGGGGTTGCGGACGTAGCTCCGGAAGCGCTCGACGCTCAGGTCGATCCGGCCGGCGAGCGCCGGCCCGAACCCGCCTTCCCCGTCGCCGCCGTGGCAGTTGCGGCACGACGTATTGCCGAGCGCCCACACCGCCTTGCCGGCCTCGACGGTGCCGGCGCGCGTGGATACCGTTTGCGCCGCCA
>CAZGLC010000013.1:5713-19519 GCA_964526235.1 uncultured Bifidobacteriaceae bacterium | reverse complement strand
GGTTCATCGACGCGGCACGGCGTCGGATCCCATCCCGCGCGATCGGGAATCTTCTTGAACGGATAGGTCGTGGCGTACGGCTGCGCGAGGTTTTGCGGATCCGTCACGATCGACGTCACGACGAGCCATCGGTCCCCGTTCGGTTCGGTGAACGTTTCGAAATGCTCCTCGAGTCGTGCGTTCTCGCTGTAGGGCACGCCGTTCTTCCGCAGGTAGCCGCCGCGCATGTTGGTCGTCACGGCGCGCAGGCGGCCGTTGAGCCGGGCGCCGGCCCGTCCGCCGACCGGCTCCCACGATGCGACCGTGTAGCCCTGCCAGCTCGACTGGGTCGTGGCGGGCGCCGCACCGGCGCCAAAGCGAAGCAGCCGCGTCTGCGTGCCGGAATCGATCTCCATTCGGAGCGTGTTCTCGTCGGCCCACTGCAGGTGGAGCCGGGAGGGCACACGCATGATGGCGGCCGCGCCGTAGGATCGGCACTCGTTCCCTTCCGTCCGGTCCTTTGCCGGGTCCCACGCGTCCGCCGTCTTCCGCGCGGCCGGAGTGAGCGGGAGCATGCTGTAGTCGCCTTTGGGCGGCATCAGCATGCGCAGGTGCCAGTGCTCGGTGACGACCGCGACCCAGGTGCCGGTATAGTCGCGCGGCGCCGCGGCGCGTGCCGTCTGTGCGGCAGCCGGTCCTCCCGTCCGTCCGCGTCCTTGCCCTTCGGCGTTGCTCAGGGCACCCCGAGCGCTAGTCGAGGGGTGAGCGCCGGTGTCAGCGGGCGCCGCGGCAGCAACGAGCGCGACGAGCACGAGCCAGCGCCGCGGCACGGCTACTCGACCCTGCCCCGCCACTCGAAGCCGTCACTGGGCCGGCGCAGGGACGAAATCAACAGACGAAGAGACGACTCGTCACGCGCCGCCTCGCCCGTCACGACGAGGCGATCGCCGGGGCGGAGCGTCGTCCGCGTGATCTTGGCCTGGGTGAGATCGTTGGTCGACCCCCATTCGAGCGCCCAGGTCTTCGTCGTCCCATCCTTGTCGGTGACGTCGATCCTCATGAACGAGTGAGGATTCCGCCACAGGAACTCCTTGACGACACCCTCGATCTCGACCTTCTTGCTCGAATCGTACGTCGAGGAGAACGAGTGATGCGCGAACACCTGATCGGCCCCCGTCCACAGGGCGACACCGGCGAATACCACGAGGATCCTGCGTCTCATGGGACTGTCTCCTTTCGAACCCTACTTCCGAAGGCTGTGATAGACCGCCTCCACGAACATGGTCGTGGTCCACGAGCCCGTGTCCCTGCCGTACCGCGTGTCCCAGTCGCGGGTGGGCCGGGCGGCCCTGATCTGCTCGAGCGTCATCCCCTTCTCGATCATGTCCTGAACGCGGTCGCGGACCATCGTGATCATGTCCCGGTAGTACACCACCTCGGCATGGTCGGCGACGCGGCCGTGGCCTGGCACCACCATGGTGCCGCCCGCCGCGTTTCTCGCGGGCACCGTCACGTCGATCAGCGCGTTCAGCGAGCTCACCATCGCGTTGACGCTTCCGCCCGCCGCGAGATCGATCACCGGATAGCTCGTCAGATCGAGCAGGTCGCCGGCGCTCACGACATCCGACTTCCTGAAGAGCACGATGCTGTTGCCGTCCGTATTGGAAGGGAGGTGGGTGATGACCACCGGCTCATCGTTGAAGTGGAGCCGCTTCTGCGGGATCGAGAACGTGTTATCCGGCCACCCGAGCTCGGGAATCTTCGGGGTCTTGCCCGTCGGCCCCGCGAGACGGTGGAACAGGGTGTAATACGAAATGACCGACGCCTTGGTGATATCGAGTGCGCCCTGCGGGCCGGCGGTGTAGTTGGGCTCGCGGAAGGGAATGATCTCGCCGGTGTCGGCAATGGCGGGGTTGCCGCCGACGTGATCCTCGAACTCGGTCGTGTTGACGATGTAGCGCAGCGGCCGCGTGGAGATCGTCTTCATGGCCGCGAGCACCTTGCCGCTCATCGAGGCGAGCCCGGTGTCGACCATCAGCATGCCGTCCTGACCCGCCTGCACGGTGATGTTGGCGCCGGCACCGACGATGACGTGCACATTGCCCTGCACCGGCAGCACCTGCACCTCGCCCGGCGCCGGGCCACTCAGTTTCGGCGCCCACATCCAGCCCGGCGGGGTGCTCTGCGTGTGCACGCGCTCGGCGGACCCGATCAGGCCGATCCCGGCCAACACGCACATCCAGATCGCGATCGATCGGGCGTGTCGTCGCTTCATGGCGCGTCTCCAGACCCGCTGTCCGTTTTCCTGGGACGCGGGAACGTCTTCATCTTCGCGATGTACTCGGGGTACATCGTCTCCGGTCCGCCCAGCCGTGGCTCATACGGCGTGCCGAAGCGATCCGTGAGGTCCGGATTGAAACCCGGCAACGGACTGCGGCCCGGCAGGAAGTGCGGCACGCTCCCTCGCGGCACCGCCGTCTCGGTGGCTTCTTCGCATGGGTACGGCGCCATCGCCATCGCCGAGTCGAACACCCACATCATCGTCGTCCGCACGTAGGGCTCGGCGAGGTAGACCGGGTCGTACAGGATCGAGGTGGCCTGCAGGTAATTGCCGATGCGGCGCCACCGCGTGTGGACGACCGACTGATCGCTGCGCATGAGTCCCCATCGGCGGATGTACGCCTCCTTCAGATGGGTCGTCGTGACGACGAGCGTGTCGCTCTCCCAGACGCCGGTCGAGAAGCCGCTCCAGGTGTGCGGGGCGTGCGCCGGTGGATGCGGGCGCCCGTCCATCCAGATGCTCGTCTCCTGCTCCATCATGTTGATGTGGCCGTGGTACGCGATGAGCGTCTGCGTGGGCTGGTCGATCTCCGGCCAGAAACGAACCGGCGAGAGCGGCCCCTCGAGTGAGTAGTCCCACGCGTGCGGCCGGCACACCCATTCGGCGACGTCGAAGTTATCCGGGGACCAGCTCTGGGTTCTCCACCGGCCCTCCGGGCTGACGGGAACGCCCGCCGCGTCCCCGGTCAAGCCGCTGCCATCCTGGTTGCGCGGCAGCGGCCGCCAGAGGCCGGCAATATCCACCTGCGCCCACGCCGGCGCGGCGCACAGCGCGAGGACACCGGCCAGAAACAGCACTCGAGAGGCTCGATTCATAGGTGTCTGTGCGACTCAGGGTGCAAATATACATCAGCGCGCGGCAGGGGCCGGCCTTGCAAACCGCGCCGGATCGATGGCGACGTTGGGCTGGACGGCAGTCAGCTTGATGGTCGACTGCATGTACGTCTGACTCGTCGTCCAGGTAAACGGCATCTTCACGCCCGCGACGTCCCGGTAATCCCCGAAGTCGATCTGGGTGGGAACGTGGCCGAACGGCGTCAGGTTCCATCGCACCAGCCGCACCAGCAGCCCGGACTCGTCGAAGTAGAAGTTGCTGGGAGGCTGCCCTGGGTTGATGCCCTGCAGGATCTGGACGGGGCGGTCGTCGATCGCGGAGCTGCCAACCTGCCACTCACGGAACGCCTGCCGGATGCCGGTCGGGAAGGCCACCATCGCCTCGATGCGGGCGAGCTCCAGGTTCCCCTCGGTGAGCGTGACGAGCGGCGCCGGGCTGTCGGGGCCGGCGAGCCATCCAGTACGACCGTCGAACACCCTGATCGCGGGCGCCGCGGGAAGCCGGGCGATCGTCGCACGCTGATCCGGGGCCTTCGCATGGATCTCGACCGGGAACTCGTCGAAACCAGTGTCGAATCCTGCGTACGTGCCCTTCGCGGTATAGCTCGTGAGCCGGGCGACGCGGTCCGCTCCTCCGAGCGCTGCGAGGTACGTGTCGAGGATCTGCGTGGCGGAGACCCGCGTGTCGGGCACGAACGTCATCATGTTCGGGTCTTCATCGGGCGTTCCGTACTGGAGCGCGAGGCGCGGTGTCGTCTCTGGCGTGTACGCACCCCGATGGCACGTGAAGCAGGTCACGCGCGTGGCGCCGCCGAAGTAGTTCTTGTTGAGCGTCTGCATCATCACGATCATCTGACGCGCACGCTGAAGCCTCGGCGTCGCGGTCGCGAAGGCGTCGCGGTTGAAGACGGCGTCCTTGGAATGGCAGTACGTGCAGTCGCCGCCCATCGACGCGGCGAACATCCCCATGACATCGAAGAACGTGTCGATGTTGAGTCCTTTGAGGATCTGGATGTTCTTGAAGTGGCTCTCCGACGTGAGCGACGTTCCCTGACCGGCCTGCGCGGAGGCGAAGGCGGGGCCGCCGGCGGCTGATGCGATACCGAGCACACAGACGCACAGAGCGCCCGTGACCAGGAGGTTCCCATGCCTCCGCCCGAAGTTCATGCTGCTCCCGCCTTCATGTTGATCAAGAACGTCCGACGGCGCGTCGGCTGATTCGGCAGTATACCGCGGGTTTCACTGTGGTTCTTCGTTCTCGCTTCTGTGTTCCGGGGTCATCTCGGAGGGCCCGGCGCTCACGCGGGTTGCCATTTTTCAGCGGGGCCCGCCCCAGCCACACCGGCGTGCGGATCGCAGCTCCAGTCCCGCTGAAAAATGCGCAACCCAAGTGAGCGCCGGGTTATACGCGTGAACGACGGTTATCGAATCGCGATCGGGCGCACCGGAGCGCCGGTCGCGCCTTTGATCCGCTCGACCAGATTCACATACAGGAACTCGTAGACACGATCGCGCGCCAGCGCGCTGAGGTCCATGTTCTCGAGCATCCCGACGCCGCCGAAGAGCAGCTCGTGGTGGACGTTGCCGAGCTCGGGCCTCGTCGGCGGCTGAATCGTGACGCAGCAGCTGTCGGCGCCGACCATCGACGCTTTCTTCTCGACGGTCCACCGCGCCACTTCGACGCCGATGCCGGGCGACCCCTGGTTCTCGCCGACGAAGAAGCGCGAGTCGTTGTACTTCTGGGGGTTGATCCAGTTCACCGCCCACCCGTAGTTGAAGAGAATCGCGTCGCCCGGCTCGATGCTGTTGTCGCTAATGCCCTGCTTCGCCAGCGCGCCGCGGACGTCCGCCATCGTCACCTCGTAGCGGCTGTCGAGTGTCGCGATGCCCTTGAAGCCGGCGATGTCGACGAGGATGCCGCGCGTGATGATCGGCTTGACCTGCTCGACGCCGAGCGCTTCGAGGCCGCCCTGCCCGCGGTTCCGGCCGGTCAGATCCTCCTGCGTGAACCCGTTGTAGTAGACGTTCCGCAGCGTCCCGTCCGCCATTTTCACGACGCGGCCCTGGTGGCCGAAGCCGTCGTACTGCGTGCCCATCTGGCCGATGTAGCCCGTGAAGTACTCCTGCTGCGCGAAGCCCGCGCCTTCCTTCACGGGCGCCGCCGCGAGGTGCGTGATCAGGTAGAACGGCCGATTCCCGTACTGCGGCATGCCCGGCTCGTAGATGTGGCCCAGCTCGTACGTCTGGCCGGTCTTTGGGATCCGCAGCGCCTTCATGATCTTGTCGGGCGTGATGTAGTTCGTGTTGCCCGCCTGATCCTTCGCGCCGTGGGGTGAGGGCCACCAGGCGCCCTTCTCGCGCGTCTGCGCGACGAGGCCCCCGGTCGCGAGCACGGATGCGAGCACCGAGAAGAGTGCCAGTCGCTTCAGAATCGAGGTCGTCATGAGTCAGTCCTCCATTACGTTCACCGGCGAAACGCCGGCCACATGTCGGCGAGGCCGCTCAGGCGCTTGAGCGTCAGCGTATTGCGCACCTGCTCGCCATTCACCGTCGTCGGGGGAAACAGCAGCGTAACCTGCGCGCCGGCCATCTCGAAGTTGCGCATGAACGAGCCGCCGACGGCCGCCGGGGTGACCGCGCCAAGCTGATAGTGAAAGACGGCGCGGCTCTTCGGCTGCACGATGTAAGTGCCGAAGTACGAGACCGACCCCTGGAGCGCGGCCCGGGCGTCGTCGACGGTCGGAACGGGGCCGGCAAACGGCTTTCGTCCGGGCGGCGGCAGATAGAGCACCGCCATGTGACCCGTGGGCGTGTAGACGATGACGCTCGGATCGCGCGACGCCTCGCGGACGTTCACGCCGCTCGCGTTGAAGAGCCCTGCGCCGGTCCACTGCCAGAACCCGACGATCGGTTCCTGGTAGGCCGGTAGCGCCTCCAGCTCGGGAATCCGCTGCCACGTCGTCCGGCTGGCCGGCCGGCCGTCGGCGCCCGCTTCAGTCAGGACGAGCTGCGCGTCTCTTCGCTCGAAGGCGCGGACCAGGCGTTGATCCTTGCGGCCCGGATTGAGATCGCCGGCGATGTGGTAGGTCGCAGTCGATCGGCTCGCGTCGACGACGAACGTCCCCCACGACGCGTGGTAGGTCATCATCTGCTCGGCGGGATCGAGCGACGCAGGCCGGCCCGTCTGCGTGACGACCTCGATCGCGTGCCCCGCGTCATCCTGGATCAGAATCCCCGCCGGATTCGGAACGGGCGCCAGCGGCTGGTTTCCCTCGGCCCGCTCCAGGGAGACGAGCCTCCAAGTCCCAACGAGAGGGTGCGTTCCGCCCGTCGCCGTCTGGGCAGCGGGTTCGGACGAGAAGCCATTAACGAAGAAGAAGCCGAGCCCGAGCCACACCGCGAACGGGTTTCGCATTCCGGCGCCGGAGTATATATCAGCGCCGAATTTCATAACTCGCATAGGGCGCGGCTTTACGCCGCGCCAGGCGGGCCGTGAAGGCCCGCCCTACGGCGATGGAACTGATTCTTGTTACTCACTCCCGATATACGGGAGAAAGCGACCAAGGAAGATCACGCCAATCCAGATGCAGATCGACCCCGCCGCGATCACCTTGCGCGTACTGGCCGCGTGCAGCACGTCGTTGGATGCTGGTTCCTGATCGAACATCGTCGGATAGAGCAGGCTCAGTCCCCCGAGCGACACCAGTCCGATCTTCCACGCGAACGCGCTGTTCTGCGTGTACTGGTCGGGAGCAGCGAGAAAGAACAGGAAGCCGGTCGCGATATTGATGCCGAGTCCGGCGATCGCCCACGGCAGCAGCCGCGTGACCGCCGCGAGCGGCACGCCGCCGATGACGCCCAGCATGCGGAGATTCACGATCAGGACGACGCCAAACAGCAGGCAGAGCCCGACGAAGTGGAAGACCTCGCAGATAGGCCACACCCACGGGTTGTCCAGCACCAGCTGCGCTCCCATGGCCGCGGGGCTGGGCCATGCCGGCGCATAGGCCGATGTTCCGGTCGCCATGATTTCCGGGTGCCGGATCTGACCGCCGACGGCGGCGGCGCGTGCCATGAGCGCGAATGTCACGGTCGACAGCACGAGCACGGCCGGCAGGGTCCATCGACGGAATCGCCACAACGCCATCCAGGCGACGAGGCCCGTGATCTCCATCGGGATGAGCGCCAGCATCGCCGCGTTCTGGTGCGCGGCGACGACGTCCTGCGACACAGCCGGCTCGTCCTGGAGCACGAATTGCGCGGCGTTGCCGGTCAGGTAGGCGGGGATGGCCGCCAGGGCCACGCCGAAGAACACGACGAAGCTGGCGCGCTTCAGATCCTCGCTGTCCCGAACGACCGACGCGATGCAGAACGCAATCCCGAAGGCGAAGCCGATGGTCGGTACGTGATTGAGGAGGAGGTGCAGATGCGCGAGATTCACGACACGAACTCGCTGACGTAGGCCATCAGGCGGCCGGCGGCGAGGGCCGCGAACCACGACCCGAGCGATACAGCCGCGAGCAACGTGCCGCGCCGCTGCGCGCGAAACACGCGGCTCCGCACCAGCATCAGCGTGACGACAGCGAGCACGACGAACACCAGCTTCACGTAGAACGCGGGGTTCGACGCGTGTCTCGTCGCGTCGGCCATGAACAGCAGCGTGCCGGTCGCAGTCGTCAGCGCGAGGCCCGCCCATACGAGCCAGAACGTCTTCTCCAGGGACGCGAGAGGAACGGCGGAGGCGACGCCGAGCAGCCTCAAGTCGATCACCGAGCTGAGTCCGACGACCGTGCTCAGGCCGAGCGTGTGAAGGAACAGGATGAGGGGGTACCCGTGCAGCACCCCCGATTCACGTATCCAGGTCGCGAGGCCGGATTGTTCGATCTGTGCGAGAGCCGATTCCATCTCTCCGCGCTACGAACCCGCCCGCCAGGCGAGCTGCGCTTCGTAGCATTCGACGAGAACCGTGTGATAGCGGTCGGCCGCTTCCCTGCTGACGAACGGATGCGGCTCACCGTGGAGCTTGAGCGCCGCGCCGAGCACGCCTTCCGGGTTGCCGCCGCCCGATTCGTCGGGATTCATGAACCTCCAGGCGCGAAGCTTCTCCTGCATGTTCGCATGGCGCAGCGTCGGGGACAGCACCACGTCGACGCCTGCCTTCCGTCCAAGCTCGATGAACCGCCGCAAGGAGGCGACGTGGGTCTTCATCATCGTCTGGCCGTCAGGGTAGTACCGCACGCCGTGCCGCCCGATGCTCGGATCCGTTCCGCCCCAGATGCTCGCGACGTGCTTGCCATCGTCGGATGCCACGCTCTTCTGGTTCGTGAGCGGCCCGATGATGAGCGACAGCGTCCCGGGCGTGTGGCCCGGCGTGATATAGGCCGTGACCGTCACGCCGCCGAGCGTGATCCTCTGACCATCGGTCACGACCATGTCCCTTCGGGGCTTGAACCCCGCGGGAGAGGTGTCCTTCGCCACGAGATCCCAGTCGGCGGCCGACATGGCGATGCGCGCGCCGGGATACGCGTCCTGAAGCGCCTTCGCCCCCCAGTACCGGTCGTCATGCGCGTGCGTGACGATGATGTACTTGATGTTGTTCGGATCGAGACCGAAATTCAGCAATCCCAGGACGAGCTCTTTGCTCGAGTAGTGGAAGTTCGCGTCGACGAGGATGATGCCGTCCGACGTATTGATCGCCCACACCCCGGCGGTCCTGGTGCCGATGAAGTACAGGTTGTCGAAGAGATTGGCCGGCCACGCGAACCATTCCTTGCGCGGCACGACGGCCGTCCGATCGTTCGTGCGCATGACATCCGGCAACTTCGGTTCCTGGCACGCCTGATCGAAGAGCGCCTGGAAGACATGGAATGGCGGAGCCTTCTTCGGGTCCGCCCCTTTCGGCGCGATGGCGGCCCGCGCCGCGTTCACGTGGGCCGTGGCGGTGGCGGCCTGTGCGTGCAGATGACCGATCAACGAACCTGACAGCAGTGCCGCGCCGCAGGCACAGGCTACACGTCGTGTCATGCCGTCCCCCTACTTGCCATCCTGATATTTCTTGCCTGGATACGCGAACTCCACCTCGCGCCGCGCCGACTCGGGGTCGCACGCCCGCCAGGCGGGTGGCGGCCCTCCCTGCTTCTTCGACCAGAGGATCGCCCACGTGAACGGCCGGGTCAGGAAGATCGGGTCTTCCAGCGTGATGACGATCCGCAGGTGCTCGTCGTCGATGAGCTGAAAGCGCTCCGTGACCTTCTTGTTCACGGACGAGGCCATGTGGAGATGGTCGTCGATGCCGTCGGGGTCGAAGGTAAAGTGGTCGGTTTCGATCACGAAGTCGTCGCCGTCGAGGCGCCCGGTCGAAAAGCCGTGTTGAAACAACTGTCCCGGCAGCGGCTTCGGACCGCCGCCGTTCAGCCAGATCGTCCGCGCCACGTTCCCGTTGGTCGGATGCTGCATCTCGACGCGGCCGGGCGACGCGGAAATGTAGGCGCCGTCGGTGAGCAGGGCCGGCAGGCCGAGCTGCGCGCAGGCGACGGTCGTCGGCGACTGCATGATGTCCACGTACTTCAGCCAGGCTTCGCCCCGCGCGTTCAGGGGCAGCTGATCGACGGGCATCGAGCAGTTCAGGACCTTCTCGCCGGCATCGCCCGTGCGGCCACCGCAATTGCCGCGGTCCTGGCCGTCGGGCACGGCGACGTCGGAATCCCAATGCCCGATGAAGGGCAGGATCTTTTCGTACTCTTCGTCGGTCTGAGCGGCGGCGTTCGCCGATCCGATCCCCAGCATCAGGGCAAGGCAGGCGCCGGCCCGTGCCACGGCTTTTGCGCGAGTCATGCGTCCCTCCCTGCGTCTACTCGACCGGGGGTCCACCCGGACACCCGCCGAGGCACACCACTTTGCCGTCTTCGAACGTGACGACGCCTGCTGCCATGGCCGTCCCGCCTTCCCGGCGGGTCGGATTGCCAGCCACCTTGACTTTCTTGCCGACGAACTCTTCGACCTTCCATCCCTCGCGCTTCGCGTTGACCGCGCCGGTCCTGGCGGTGATGCGCCATTCGACCGGCTTCCCGCCCGCGTCGGGGACTTCGACGATCATCTCCGAATGCGGACTGACCAGCCTGAACGACTTGACAACGCCCTGGATCTCGACGGTGCGCGAAATGTCGTAGAAGGTGTTGAACGAGT
Organism: uncultured Bifidobacteriaceae bacterium; assembly: GCA_964526235.1. Lineage (GTDB taxonomy): Bacteria > Acidobacteriota > Vicinamibacteria > Vicinamibacterales > UBA2999 > MELF01. The sequence continues at coordinate 9,181 of CAZGLC010000013.1, read as the reverse complement.
GGTGAGCCCCGGCCGGAACGGCCAGGACAACGCACGCACTTGCCAATGCCGCGGATAGACACAGCTTCATGGCTCTCCTGCTCCTGGACAATGGCCCACTGCCATCAGAATGAGTACTTCAGGGCGAACTGCATGATGCGCGGGTCGCCGGCCACGAGATACCGCCCGAAGAGCGGGCTGGCGAGGTTCGTCACCGGCGCCTGGTTCGCAATCGGGTTGGCGTTGACCTCGCCCGGCCGGAACCAGTCGAACGCATTGAACGCCTCGATGCGCGCCTCGAGACGGTGTGTCTCGGCAAAGCGGAACGACCGCACGAGCGCCAGATCGACCACGCGCGTGCCCATGCCGACGTAGGCGTTGCGCTCCGAGGTGCCGTACGTCCCGAGCGCCGGCTGCCCAAAGGCCTGGGCGTTGAACCAGTTGTCGAACGCCTTTCGACCGTACGGGTTGTCGCCTACCTGGTTCGCGCGCTGGTACTGCACACCGCTCAACGCCCGGTCGCCGCCGGTGGCGATCGTCAAGGCCACGCCGGAGTAGGCACGGAGGATTCCGGACAGTCGCCACTCCGACGCGATCACGCGCGCGGCCGTGTTGGCAAACTGCGGCGTTTCCACACTGGCCGTCAGGTTGAAGATGTGCGTCGGGGAGTTGCTGCACGGCCCCTCGTCGGCCTCGAACAGCTCCTTCGCGTTCGCCGGCGGATTGACGAGCGACACCGGCAGCATGTAGCCGGTGCCCACGTTGAGCGGCGTGCCCCCCTGGTTGATCAGGCCGCGGCAGGTCGACCACGTATAGTTGGCGTTCGTGCTGACCCCTCGCACCGAGCGGCGCTGGAACGACAGCAGCAGCCCGTGATACCGCTGCCAGCCCTGGTCGGTCACCCAGTCGAGATAGCCGATGTACTGTCCGACGGCGGGATTCAACTGCGTGATCTCGCGCCGCACGTCGAGCGGCGCCGCCGAGCAGTTGGGGTAAGTCGTCGTCCCGCCAGGCGCGGCCGGGTTGCGCAGCGTGCATGGACCGGTCGGGTTCGCCGCAGGGATCGTGCCCGGATTGCCCGTCACGTCACCCCACACGTTCATCAGGTAGTTGCCGAGGTAGCTTGCCGATATTGCCATGTCGTCACCGAGCTGCCGCTGAACGCCGAGGTTCCAGCTATGCACCCGGGTCGTGTCGAGGTCCGTCGGCACCTGGATGAGCAAGGGGTACGGCGGAAACTGCAGATCCCGGCCGAGCGTGACCGGGTACGGGTTCGCCCGGCCGGCGCTGCCCCACGGATCGTCGAAGCCGACGTTGACCAGGCGCTGCTCCAGGCCGAACGGCGGCGCGTTGGCGGCATCGATGTAGAACTCGCCGGCGATGAAATTGCTGTTCATCCCGTAGCCGGCGCGTACCGACGTGCGGCCGTCACCGAAGGGATCCCACGCAAGGCCGACGCGCGGCTGGACGTTCAGCCACTCGGGGTGCATCCCCGCCCTGCCCGGGAACCCCGGATCGCCAGGGTAGGTGAACCCTGGAGGCGCCTGCGCGAACACCTGGCTGCGCTGGCCCGACCGGAACCGCTCTGCACTGAAGTTATAGATCGCGTCGTTCTGGAACTGCTGCGGGAGCCACGGCTCCCACCGCGCCCCGAAGTTCATCGTCACCCTGGGCGACAGCCTCCACGTGTCCTGGGCGTACAGCCCGACGTACTTCTGCGTGGCGTCCACGGTGAACGGCGTCGCTTGCCGGAACTCGAACACGCGGCCGAGCAGAAAGTCGGCGAGCGGCAGGCCCGTGACCCCTCCGTTGAACATGAAATGGCCCATCGACCGGATGTTGGCATCCAGCTTCCAATCCGAGAACGATACGGCCCCTCCGAATCCCCACTGGTGGCTTCCGCGAACCATCGTGAGGTCATCGGAGATGGCGTACGTGTGGGGGCGATACCAGGAGTTCGTTTCCGAATTGAAGTTGAGGCCGAAGGCGCCGGTGATGCTGGCGACCATGTAATTCGGGATATAGCTGTAGATGTTCACGCCGACGTCCTGCGGGCCGAACATGTCGGCGTGCGTCCTGTGCACGTAGGTGCGATTAGCCGTAAACCGGACGCTGTTCACCGTGGTGTTGCTCAACACCTGCGTGTGACCGAGCGCCAGCGAGTGGGAAGCATTGTCGCGGCCGCCGCCGCCCGAGGTCCCGTTCACCAGGATGTTGTCGGGGTTGTTCTTGAACGCCGGGTCCCAGAACGTCGACGTCAACATGTAGCGGGCAAAGAGCGACTGGTTCTGCGCGATCTGCCAGTCGATCCGGCCGATCGTCTGCCCCTCGCGCGGCTCCAGCCGGCGCGAATAGGTGATGCGGCCGCACGGATCGGGGGTCGTCGGCAGCCGCCGCGCAATGTTGGCCGCCGCCGGGCTGAAGAGCGCCGGATTGATCCGGTTGTTGACGAACCCCAGCGCCGCGGGGAGCGTGAGGTTCCCCTGCGCGCGACAGGCTGCCGAGGCGACCTGGGAGAAGTCCCCGGCCAGCATCGCGGCCGTCGGGATCAAGGTAAAGATGTCGGCCGGTACCTGCGTGGCCCGTGTCTCCTGGTGGGCGCCAAAGAAGAAGATCCGATCGGTCGCAAGCGGTCCGCCGAGCGTGCCGCCGAACTGATTGCGCACCAGGCCGTCGTCGCGCCGCTTGCCGGTGGCGGGATTAATGGCCGCGAAGGGCGCCGGCGCATTGAAGCGGTGGTGGCGCGCGAACTCGAAAAGGTCGCCGTGCAGCAGGTTCGTGCCCGATTTGGTGACCACACTGACCGTCCCGCTCCCCTGCCGGCCGTTTTGCGCGTTCTGCGAGCTCGTCTCCACGCTGAATTCCTGCAGCGCGTCGGGGAACGGCAGCGGCAGATTGAAGCCGTTCAGCACGTCGTTGTGCATCGCCCCATCGAGCAGATAGGACACCGCGAACGGCTGGCCGCCGGTGATGGCGATCCCGCGGCTGGTGGTCATGGCGCGGCTCGACGGCGTGCCGGTGTCCGCCGCGGCGCCGGCAATGAGGACCAACTGGATCGGGTTGCGCCCCTCGAGCGGCAGCGCCTCGACTTGCTCGTTGTCGACCACTGTGCTAATCGCCGGGTTCCGCGTCTCCACCAGCGGCGCCGACGCCTCGACCGACACGGTTTCCTGCAGGCTCCCGAGCTGCAGCGTCACCGGGATCACCGGATTGCTGTTGACCTGCAGCACGATGCCGGCCTGCGCGTAGGTGCGGAAGCCCGAGAGTGAGACCTCCAGACGGTAGGGGCCGAGCGGCAGGTTCAGCAGCGTATACGAGCCGTCGGCGTCGCTCACGACTTCGCGCCGGAAGCCGGTCTCGGTCTGGATCGCGACGACGGTGGCGCCGGGCAGGACGCCGCCGCTCGAGTCGCTGACGGTGCCGTTGATCTGCGCCGTGGCCTGAGCGCGAACGTCCGAGGCGCCCAGGAGAAGAATCACCAGCCCGCCG
>CAZGLC010000013.1:0-5703 GCA_964526235.1 uncultured Bifidobacteriaceae bacterium | reverse complement strand
GGCTGAAGCCTGCGCGCTACATCTAATCGAATTTTTCGTCCGGCAGCAGTCCCCAGCTCCATCCATCGCTCGGCCGGCGGAACGTGAGCAGCCGGACGCGGCGATCGGAGGTGTTGCGCCCGGGATTGCCGGCGATGACCACCTGGTCGCCGGGCTTGATCGTGTCGCGCGTGACCTTCCCCGCCAGTTGCGCGGGTGAGGCCCACTCGACGACATAGCGCTGCAGCGTGCCGTCGGGCTCCTTCACCATCACGTGCACGAACGAGTGCGGGTTGCGGAGCAGGAACTGCACGATCTGTCCTTCGATGGTGACCGACTGGTCTTCCAGGTACGTGGCCGCGAACGAATGATGCGCCGAGACCGAAGCGGCTGCCGCGAGCAGCACGATCGCCAGCGCGCCAAGAAACGACTTCCGACAGTTCACAATGCGCCCAACCTTCCTCCGGGCCAAAACGGGGTCTGACTCCGGCAGAATGTAGCACAATCATCGACCTGGTATATTCTCGCGTCCATGCGCCGTCCGGCCACGCTCGCCGTCCTCGCGCTCGGTGCCGTGCTCGCGGCCGACACCCTGATCGCGCAGCGTCCGTACGACGAAGCCCGCTTCGAAACGCTGCAGATCCGACCCAACGTCTACGTGATCTTCGGCGCGGGCGCCAACGTGACCGCGCACGTCGGCGATGACGGCATCATCGTCGTCGACAGCGGCGCGGCGGCGACGGCCGACACCGTGCTCGACACCGTCAGACGCCTGAGCGCCCGGCCGATCCGCTACGTCATCAATACGAGTGCCGACGCCGACCACGTCGGCGGCAACGCGGCGCTCGCCAAGGCCGGCCGGTCGATCATGGAGGACGCCTTTACCGAGGAGGACCGCGCCGCGATCGTCGCGCACGAAAACGTACTGCTGCGCCTGAGCATGCCGGCGCGCGGGGCTCCGCCCGTGCCCTCCGACATCTGGCCGACCGAGACGTTCACGTCGCGCTACCGCTCGCTCTACGTGAACGACGACGCCGTGCAGGTCATCCGGCAGCTCGGGGCGCACTCCGACGGCGACGTGTTCGTGCACTTCCGCCGCGCCGACGTCATCGTGACGGGCGACATCCTCGACCTGCGGCACTTCCCCGTCATCGATGCCGCGCGCGGCGGGTCGATCCAGGGCGAGATCGACGCGCTCAACCGCCTGCTCGACCTGACGGTGCCCGGCATGCCCAACGTGCTCAAGCCGGGGCGCACGCTGCTCGTGCCCGGACACGGACGCATCGCCGACTACGCGGAGCTCGTCGAGTACCGCGACATGCTCACCGTCGTCCGCAACATCGTGGCCGACATGATGAAGAAAGGCATGACGCTCGACGAGGTCAGGAAGGCGAACCCGACGGCCGGCTACCGCGCGCGATGGGGGCGCGAGTCGGGGCCGTGGACGACGGATATGTTCGTGGACACGATCTACAACGAGCTGACTGGGAAGGGAAAGTCATCGCGATGACGCGTGCGTTCCCACGTACCACCGAGGCACCGAGACACCGAGATGCTTTTGTCTCTTTGTTCTCGGTGCCTCGGTGTCTCGGTGCTTCGTGGATGGTATTCGCTGCTGCGCTCGCGCTCCCGCCCTCGGCTGCGGCGCAAGCTCAAGGCCGCGGCGGCGCGACGGCACCGCCTTCGACTCCGCGTCAGGCAGCTCCGATCGATCTCACGGGCCAGTGGGTCGCGGTCATCTCGGAAGACTGGCGCTGGCGGATGATCACGCCCTCGAAGGGCGACTTTCCAAGCATTCCTCTGAATCTGAAGGGCCAGGAACTGGCCGAGGCGTGGGACCCCGCGAAGGACGAGGCTGCCGGTGAACAGTGCCGGGCATACGGCGCGCCCGGCGTGATGCGCGGACCGACACGGCTCCGTCTCAGCTGGCTCGACGACACGACGCTCAAACTCGAGACCGACTACGGGATGCAGACGCGTCTCTTCCGCTTCGGCGCGGCGACGGTCCCTGCCGGGCCGCGCACGTGGCAGGGGGTGTCGCGCGCCGAGTGGGTGATGACCGGCGGCGGGCGCGGCGGACCGCGGTTCGGCTACATGAAATCGGTGACGACGAATCTGCGGTCGGGCTATCTGCGCAAGAACGGCGTCCCGTACAGCGCGAGCGCGGTCTTTTCCGAACAGTGGGACGTGCACGTGCAGCCGAACGGTGCACGCTACCTGGTGATCACGAACGTCCTAGAAGACCCTGTCTACCTGCAGTCGCCGTGGATCACGGCGCTGCACTTCACGTACGAGCGGGACGGCAGCAAATGGGATCCGACACCATGCGACGCGCGGTTCTAGGCTTCGGGCTGTGGGCTGTGGGCTGTGGGCTGGCCGCGCCGGCGGCGGCGCAGTCCGAGCTGACGGGCACGTACATGCCCGTCATGCACGAGGACTACATCGAGCGCGGGCCCGGATCGTTCCTCGGCGACTTCACCGGCATGCCGCTCACCGACGAGGGGCGCGCCAAGGCGCTGCTCTATACGTCGAACCTGCCGTCGCTCTACGAGCGCCAGTGCCTTGCGCAGTCGGCGGGCGTGTTCCAGTATCGGCCCGTGGCGGTGCGGATCTGGAAGGAGTTCGACCCGGACGGCCGCGTGCTCGCCTGGGTCCTCGGCGGCGACCATCTCCGCGGCGACATCCGGATCTGGATGGACGGGCGGCCGCGTCCGTCGCCCAACGCGCAGCACACCGAAGGCGGCTTCGCGACCGGCGTCTGGGAAGGCGATACGCTGACCGCGCGGCTCACCCATCTCAAGACCGCGTGGATCCGCCGGGGCGTCGGCATTCCTGCCAGCGACTTCACGACGATGACGATCCACGTGACGCGCCGCGGCGATCTGCTGACGATCACGACGATCCAGGACGACCCCTATTACCTCACCGAGCCGCACGTCGTCAGCCGCGTCTTCCAGCTCAATCCGCGCGCCACCGAGGCCACCCGGCAGGCCTGCAACACGGCGAACGAGATTCCCACGCTCGAGGACACGGGCGAGGTGCCGCACTACTTCCCGGGCCGCAATCCCGAAGCCGACTACATGGTCCGCACGTTCAACGTGCCGAAGGACGCTGCGATGGGGCACGCCGAGACGCTCTATCCCGAGTACCGCAAGGCGCTGAAGGGCCTCTACATGCCGCCGGCCGCCTGCTCGGAGCGCGCGCCGGGGTACTGCTGCGGGTGGATCGAGCGGCAGGGGCTGCCGGGGGGCGCGCCGAACCTGACGTGCAACGACGGCGGCTTCGCCGAGCTCGGGCCGCGCGGGAGGCGACGCGCGACGGATCGATAGCCGCCTAACTTCGTGTCCAGGCGATCATTTCTCGATATTTGCCTTGTAGACAGTTGTGCCGCTGCCGGTGACCGCTCCTCTCTCGTTCCTCGTCATGTCGCTATCGAGGAGCGCGACCCGAGCTCCTCGCGCCGCCAGGAGACCGGGGCCACGGTTGTTGATTATCTTGCAGTCACGCACGACGACGTGCGCACCTCTCGTGACTTCGATGCCCGGACCATCGTTGTTCATGATGAAGCACGCATCGATGAAACCCTGCCCGCGTTCGGAAACGAAGACGCCTCGCACCTTCGAGCGCTGGACGGTGCACCGTCTCACGATCGGATTCGCGTCATCGGCGATCCAGACACCTGCGACACTCTGACCGGTCACTTCACAATCCTCGAGCGTTCCGCGCGCCCCGGCCGTAAACCACACTCCGGTCTCCCGTCCTTGTCGTATGCGACAGCGGCGAATGATCGGATTCGCCTTCGGTGACTCGACGCGCACGCATGCGGGGAGATCTGACGTGATGTCGCACTGATCGATCAGCGGGCGACCTGCCACGATTTCGATCGTGGCCTGACCCTTTCGTTCCCCAACTCTGGACGACCGGACCGTTACCCCACGCACCATCGCGTCTGGCGCTTCGAAGATAAGGGCCGCTCCGCCGTTCCCTTCGAGCACGACATCGAGCGAGCCGCGACGACGTGGTCGGCCTCGAAGACGTATCCGAACGAGCCCCGGCCGATGTACCGCTGCAGATGGTACTTGCCATCCAGCCACTGGCCCACAAGGAGCTGTGCAATGCTCATTGATAAGAGAGTCCTGCGGCCGCGGCTCCGATACCGAGCTACCTACTCTTTCTCGAAGCCATGACTCGCGAATTTCAGCGTCCGGCTGTTCTCCGTGACCGTGCGCACCACGTAGTCTGGCGCGCCGGCTGGGACGTCAGCTTCGATTTCGAGTGTCACCGTCACTTTCGATCCGACAAGGCCGACCAGGTGCGCGATCACTTCCTCTGCGATCCGACTGGAGTCTCGGCCCACGCGGTTAGGGTCCAGAGTGACCGTCCCGTGGAACCGCTTGGGGCCTCTGGGCGGGGTTGTCGTGAGTCCTGCTTCGAACCCCCCTTCTTCTCCTGTTCCGGGCACGGGACCTGACACTGGCCCATCGGCTCCCGCAGTCGGCGGTGTGGCGCTCTCGGCATCGATCTGACGCCGGCCGACTGTCGCTTTGACCAGGAGCCCCTGCGCCTGGCCATCGGTCAGCGATACAAGTTGCCCGCCCCTGAGCCCGCGATACCGTCCCGCGTCCTCATCGAAACTGTCGGCGAACGCAAAGGCATCGTGCTCCCAGGTCAAGAGCGCCACCCCCTCGCGGATCGCCCCAAGCAGGACCGACGAATCTGTCAGCCGCGGCAGGTAGAGATAGCGTGCGAAGTCCTCGACGATCTGCTTCACGGCAACATGGTCGCCACCGCGCCACAGCACCCGATCGAGCTCCATGCGCAGCCGCGTCGCGGCGAACGCCGTAATCAGCAGCTCGTCACTCTTGAGTCTCTTGCTCGCACGCACAGCGAGCGCGTCCTGCCCAGACACGCGGATGGCCTGCCACTCCACCGCCGTTGCCTGGGGCGACGACTGGCCCGGGACCAGCAGCCACTGGTAGGTCTCCGGCACGCGTGCCGTCACAGCGCTATCGGCGGCGGCCATCTGAGCCTCGGCTTGCTTCACCTGCTGTGGATCGAGGTTGAGGGGTGTGACCTTATCCGCCAGGATCGACTCCCAGGCCAGGTACTTGCGGACCGCTTCGTCTAGATCCTGGAGACGCGTCTTGTCGGCAGCGAGGAAGACCAGTGTGTTCCGATAGAGGCGGGGTGTATTGCCGCGGGACTCGAGGATGGCCTTCGCCGCCCGCTCGGCGCCGTTGCCCGGCTCCCTGCTGTAGGCCTGATCGAGGCCGAGCACGACCAGTCGCGCGTCGGGATCGTCCGAGACGTCCTGCCCTGAGTGGGGCATCGGATGGATTCGGCTGAAGTCGCCTGGTCTGCGCAGGTCGTCGCGCAGGCGACGGTCAAGCTCTTTCACGACCTTATCGGGGTCGCGTTTGTATTGCTCGGCACGATCCTCGGCCAGCTTCGTGACCGTGGGCTGGGTCGAGTACCAGTAGCGGGGGCCGTCCTGGTACAGATACGTGGCGCCGGCGGCCATCCGTCGCAAGGCGTCACCAAATACAGTGGGTGTCTCGCCCGGCATCGCACACCCGAGTTTTACTCGACGATCTTCGAGGCCCCGATGAGCGGCCTGCGTCAGCGGTGCCGAACCCAGATAGATGGCACGCGCCACGCGCCGGCACGCGGAGAACTTGCCCAGGTTCGGCAACTCGCCATCCAGCCGCAGCGGGAGCGAGCCCG
>CAZGLC010000012.1:22384-37995 GCA_964526235.1 uncultured Bifidobacteriaceae bacterium | reverse complement strand
GCAGCTCGTAGCGCAGATCGCCGATTTCGTCGAGGAAGAGGGTGCCGCCGGCGGCACGCATTGCGTTGTATTTCCGCAAGTAGCCGACCCCGTCGTTCAGACGGCGAACCGCTAAGAAATTCAACCTTGATCGGCGACCAACATAACGGGCGAAGTCCTGAGCGTCGACCACGTGCAGGACATGAGGAGGAGAGGATCGCGATCCAAACCGTCATCAATCGCTTCTTAACGACCGCAAAGAAGTTCGCTTGACCAGTCCAACGCGTCTAAATGACGCACAGGGTCATAGCTTCCCGAATCCGTATCCGGTTGGAGAATCAATTAGCCCGTTAGGAAACCTGTCGGCATCTCTCGGTGTCTGTCTGAGTCGGCTCGTTTTCCCTCAACTGATCGGCGGCATTGATCGTGCACAGAGGAAACTACCTCGCACGCGGACAGAATTAAGCCATTGTTTCTTGAATTCAGAGAAGCTCTGTGGCCGGAACGACTTCCAAATCCGACAGCTTCGCAAGAGCAATCGCGATCATCTTCGATGATCCGGTGTGGCGAGACTTGTGCGACGACTTTCATCTGTCGCGACGCCAGATCCAGATTGTGAAGTGCGTGCTCGTCGATGAGCACAACGACAAAGCCATAGCAGACAGCCTGCACATCTCGAGACATACCGTTCACACTCACTTCGAGCGGCTGTACTGCAAATTGGACGTCAGCAGTCGCAGCCAACTTGTCGCTCGCATCTTCGCCGCGTACGTACTCAAGTACCGTCGTCAGCTCGCAGAACACAGGCGAGGGCGCATGGCGTGTCGCCGCTCAGATGACGACGAAGCGTGATAGCTAGAATTCAAGGCGGGAACCGGGACACCTTCCGTTGCGACCGCTGTTGGTAAGTCGGGTGCATCCAGCCATCTGACTCAGTGACGTTCTAAGGTATTCTCACGCTATCCACCAGTAGTAGCTTGTGCCCTGTGTGTCCGCTGATTGGGCCACAGCTCTTCAACGGACTTGCGCCTCGACTCCATCAGCAAATAATCTCCTGCCGCTACGAACTCGCTGGGGTACGGCGGTTGAACGAGATAATGTTCCGGCCGATGCTCAAGAAGGACGGAACTTGTGGAGGGCTTATGCTGATTGGAGGATCGCTTCGAAGTGCTTGGAGCAGGGTCGCGCTTTCCGCAGTCTCATTGCTCGCGGTCCTGTCCTTGAGTGAACAACCCGTCCAGGTGCAAAGCTGTTCCGGCCAGTACATCGCGGCGGGCTGTTATTCGAGTGGGTGTGGTCAATACGACCCCGACTTCCTCCCCGGCAACGCGAAATACGCCTACATCTACTGCTGGAATGGAAGTCAGTGGGTGCTGATGGGAACGAGTTCCTGTTGCAGTAACGCATAGGGGAGGGACGCCATGACACCTCGATTGCTGAGTGCGGCGCTCATCGTCCTCGCGATGGACGGGACACTCTATGCCCAAACGCTTCCCGCGATCAAAGTCGATTTCGAACACACGGAGTGGTTCCGGGCGCAGGATCCTGCTCCGGTCGTGATCGCAACGGGCAGCGTCACGATCACTGCTGACGGACGGCACCGAACGGATCGCCTCCGCGATGGCGAGCAGACGGCAGAGATCATCGATCTCGGGCAACAGCAACGGATCATGTTGAACTACGCGCTCAAGCAGGCAGTCGTCGGCTCTACGGGTTTTGTGTGGTCACCGCCAGCAAGCCGGCCACGGCCCGTGCCAAACCCCGCGAATTCCGGTCCCTTCAAAGAACAGTCCCAAGACCGGGCGGATCTGGGTACGAAATCGTTCGGCCCGCTGACGCTGCATGGGACGCGCCACACGGTGGTCTTGGTCGGGCCGGGCGGTGTCCAGCGCATCCACACGTTCGAAGCCTGGGACTATCGCTTTGCCGACAAACGCTTCCCCCCGGTCATCCTGGAACTGCGCATCGAAACGCCGGATGACGTGGACGAGCGGCGGATCACGCAGGTGACTAACGTGCGGGTCTCTCCGAGTGTGTTTGAGATTCCCGCCGGCTTTACACGGGGCGAGCCGGTCAGATAGATGCGAGTGGAGACTGCGCTCAATGTGCTCACGGCGGGCATCGGGATTGCGGTCCTGGCGCTTTTGCTCCAGCGTGTATGGCCCAATCCCGATCCCGTCCAGCCTGTGGACCTCCCGCTGGCGATTGACTTTGCGAAAGCTCCCCGCACGGTCGTCGTGGTGTTCCAGCGGGAGTGTGTCTACTGCACGGAGAGTCTGCCGTTTTATCGAAGACTGATCGACACCCGAAATCGTCGCGGAGCGAAGGTGCAGATTGCCGTCGCCGCTCCCGAGCGGGACGCCGCCATTGCAACCTATCTCGCAGAGCAGGGCGTTGCGGCGGACTTGGTGACCCACTTCAATCCGGGGACGCTCCCGGTGTCGGTCACTCCGGCGTTGCTAGTGGCCGGATCAACCGGTCAGCTTATGACGATGTGGCCGGGTGCACTGTCACTGAACGCTGAAGAACAAGTTCTGAACTATTTGTTCGGGAACTGACAGTCTGCATAAGACTCGTCAAGCGGTGCGTTCGCGCCGTGTGCGCCGAAGTGTTCAGTGAAGACCGAGGAATCGTACTTACACCGGGGATGTCCATACATTCCCAGGCTGCCAGCCTGCCGGGCCGAGAGGCGCTGCGGGGTTTTCTTGCGGCGTGGCAGCAGTTGATCGGTGTGCGGGGCCTCCCACGGCTCTCGCGCTGCCGCGGACGGAAACCGCGTCCCGTTGACCGACCTGCTGCCCGCGCTTACCTTTCACGTCATGCAGCGCGCCGGCACGTTGTCCGAGCATTTCTCGGATTTGTTCGACGACTCGTCATCGAGCGCGACCGCGAGCTGCAGATCCTGAAGCGCGTGTTCTCCCTCGCCATCGAACGGGTCGACGCCGTCGTGCCCGTTATCCTCGCGCCGCAGGCGCGGAAGATCACTTCACACACAACCCGCGAACGGCGGCATACGCTTCGAGGCACTGCCGTTCGCGTAAGCTAAAGTAAAGCCTAAGCTGCTTAAATTAACTGCCGCGGATCTTCCTGGCGAGCTCCCGAATCTCGAGACGGTCCATCTTGAACTTCAGCGTGCTCAGCGGCACGCCGAGGGTCCGCGCCGCCGCGGTCACGTTCCAACCCGCCTTTTCGAGCGCCCGGATGACGAAGTTGCGTTCGAAGGTCGACACCGCCCGCTCGAGCAGGTTTTCCGTCGTGGCGCCCTGGGCGTCGAGCTGCGCCACGTGCAACTCGTAGGGCAGGTCCTCGTCGGTGATCCAGTCCTTGTCGGAGACGGCGACCAGCCGTTCGATGAGGTTTTCCAGCTCGCGGATGTTCCCCGGCCACCAGTAGGCGCCGAGGATGCGCAGCGTCGAGTCGGCGACGCCCTGGATGTTCTTGTGAAACTTGAGGTTGTAGCGACGCAGGAAAAATGCGGCCAGTTCGGGCAGGTCCTCGAGCCGATCGCGAAGCGCCGGCATCCTCAGCGGAATGACATTCAACCGGTAGTAGAGGTCCTCGCGGAACGTCGCTTCCTTCACCCCCCGCTCGAGGTCCGTGTTCGTGGCCGCGATGAGCCGGAAGTCGGTCTTGATGGGATGCGTGCCGCCCACGCGCTCGATTTCGTTCTCCTGGAGCGCCCGCAGCAGCTTGGCCTGCAGCTCGTAGCGCAGATCGCCGATTTCGTCGAGGAAGAGGGTGCCGCCGGCGGCGAGCTCGAACTTGCCGAGCTGCTGGCGGATGGCGCCGGTGAACGCGCCTTTTTCGTGGCCGAACAGGGTGCTCTCGACGAGCTCGCGGGGAATCGCCGCGAGGTTGACGGCCACGAAGGGCGCCTCGGGATTGCCCGATTCGCGATGAATGAGCCGCGCCAGCAGCTCCTTGCCCGTGCCGCTCTCGCCGAGGATCAGCACCGTGGCCGAGAGCTTCGCCACCTTGCGCGTCGTTTCGAGGACGTCGCGCGTGGCGCGGCTCGAACCGACGATGAACTCGCGGTCGAACTGCTCGGCCACCTCCGCGCGGAGCTGCATGACGTGGCGGCTCAGATCCTGGCGTTCGCTCGCATTGCCGACGAGCGTCCGGACGCCCTCGAGGTCCCAGTCCTTGGAGATGTAGTGATACGCTCCGTACCGCATCGCCTCGATGGCGGCTTCGAGCTCCTTGACCACCGAGATGACGATCACCTCGACGTAGGGATAGTTCTCCTTCGTGATCTTCAGGACCTCGAAGCCGTTGATGCCCGGCAGGCGGATGTCGAGCAGCATGAGGTCGACGTCCTCTTTGTCCATCATCTGCAGTGCTGCTTCGCCGGTCGCCGCGCGGAGCACGCGGTAGTCGCGCTTCAGCAGCGCCGTCAGCGTGTCGCGCATTCCTTCGTCGTCGTCGACGACGAGCACCGTTTTTCTGCGTTCGGCCATCGCGCCGCCGCGAGTATAGTTGATCACGGTCCTCAGGAGTCCACGTGCCAGCCTCTTATGACGTGGTGGTAATCGGCGCGGGCACCGGCGGCTACGTCGCCGCCATTCGCGCCGCGCAGCTCGGCAAGACCGTCGGCGTCGTCGAGAAGCAGAAGTCGCTCGGCGGGACGTGCCTCATATGGGGCTGCATTCCCACGAAGGCGCTTCTCGAGCACGCCCATGCGCTCAAGGTGATCCAGGCGGCGAAGGAATGGGGCGTCACGATTCCGGCGGGGGCGCCGACGATCGACATGCCCCAGGTCCACGCGCGGAAGGACACGGTCGTCACGGGCCTGACGCGAGGGATCGAGTATCTGTTCAAGAAAAACAAGATTGACTGGATCAAGGGCACCGCGCGCCTCGCCGGCGGCGGCCGCGTCGACGTGGTTGACGGCGAGGCGCAGACGATCCAGGCGTCCGAGATCGTCATCGCGACCGGCTCCACGCCGCGCGGTGTGCCGGGCATCGAGATCGATCGGAAGCGAATCATCACGAGCGACGAAGCGATCCATCTCGCCGAGCTGCCCCGATCGCTCGTCATCCTCGGGAGCGGCGCCGTGGGTGTGGAGTTCGCCTCGATCTATCGCCGCTTCGGCAGCGAGGTGACGATCGTCGAGCTGCTGCCGCGGCTCGTGCCGCTCGAGGACGAGGCGGTTTCCGCGGAGCTCGAGAAGTCGTTCAGGAAACAGGGGATCAAGGTCCTCACCGGCGCGCGCGTCACCAGGGCAACGAGAGCCGGCGAGGGCGTGACGGTCGAGGCGCAGACCTCGGACGGCAAGACCGAGTCGCTTGCCGCCGATGTCCTGCTCGTCGCCACGGGGCGGGCGCCGGTCACGGCTGGCCTGGGCGCCGACGAATTGGGCATCACGATGGAAAAGGGATACATCCGGGTCGATTCCCTGTACCGCACGTCGGTGCCGGGCGTCTCCGCCATCGGCGACGTCATCACGGTCGAGGGCGGCGCGCATCCGCAGCTCGCGCACGTCTCGTCGGCCGAAGGGATGCTCGTGGCGGACCGGCTGGCCGGCCGCGAGGTGCGTCCGCTCAACTACGACCACGTGCCGAGCTGCACCTACTGCGATCCGGAGATCGGCAGCGTCGGCCTGACCGAGGCGGAGGCGCGGGCCCGAGGGTACGATGTGCGCGTCGGAACGTTCCCGTTCGGCGTGCTCGGCCGCGCGAAAATGGCGGCCGAAACCGAGGGGTTCGTCAAGATCGTGGCCGACACGCGCTACGATGAGATTCTGGGCGTGCACATGATTGGCCCCCGGTCGACCGAGCTCGTGGCCGAAGCCGTGCTGGCGCTCCGCCTGGAGTGCACGGTTGAAGAGCTCATCCAGACGATCCACGCGCACCCGACCTTCTCAGAAGCAATCGGCGAGGCGGCGCACGCCGCGCATAGCGCCGCGATCCATTTGTAGCTGGAAGCCCAAAGCCTAAAGCCCAAAGCCCGATGCCTACACCTGTCGTGATGCCCCAGATGGGGGAGTCGATCGCCGAAGGCACGATCGTCCGCTGGATGAAGAAGGTGGGCGATCAGGTCGAGCGCGACGAGCCGCTGTTCGAGATCACGACCGACAAGGTGGACGCGGAGATACCCGCGCCGGCCGCCGGAGTGCTGACCGAGATCACGGTCAAGGAAGGCGAGACGGTGGCGGTGAACAGCGTCGTCGGAACGATCGCGCAGCCGGGCGAGGCGCCGGCCCCTGAGCCGGAGCGCCCGCCGGCGCCGAAGGCCGCGGCGCCAGAGCCGCCGCGCCCCGCGCCGGCCAGGCCGGCCGCGGTGCCGGCGCCGTCCTCGTTGGGCGACGACCTCCGCCGCCGGAAGTCATCGCCGCTGGTCCGGCGGATCGCGCGCGAGAACAACGTCGACATCTCCGCGATCGCCGGCTCCGGCATCGGCGGCCGCGTGACCAAGCACGACATCCTGGCGCATCTGAACCGGGATCCGGGATCCGGGGGCCGGGATCCGGGATCCGGGATCCGGGATCCGAAGGCGGCGCTCCGCGCCGTTCCGCACCCGCCGGCGCCAGAACCACGAACCGTCGCACCCGGAACCTCCGGCTCCCGCATCCCGGATCCCGGATCCCGCGTGGACGTCCAGCCCCTCTCGCCGATGCGCAAGAAGATTGCCGAGCATATGGTGCTCAGCAAACGCACCTCGGCGCATGTGCATTCGGTGTTTCACGTCAACTTCTCGCATGTCGAGCGGCTCAGGCGCGAGAAGAAGGACGAGTACGCGCGCCTTGGCGCCCGGCTCACGTATCTGGCCTTCATCGCCAAGGCGGTCAGCGACGCCGTTCGGCGGCATCCGGTGATCAACGCGTCGCTCGACGGCGACAACGTCGTCTTCAGGAAGGACGTGAACCTCGGCATCGCCGTGGCGCTCGACTCCGGCCTCATCGTCCCGGTGATCAAGAACGCCGACGAGAAGAACCTGCTGGGACTGGCCCGCGCCATTGCCGATGTGGCGGAGCGCGCGCGCGCGAAGCAGCTCCAGCCGGAAGAAGTTCACGGCGGCACATTCACGATCACCAATCCCGGCCAGTTCGGCTCGCAGTTCGGCCTGCCGATCATCAACCAGCCGCAGGTGGCGATCCTCGCCGTCGGCACGATCGAGAAACGGCCGGTCGTTGTCGACGATGCGATCGCGATCCGGACGATGGCGTATCTGACGCTCGGCTACGATCATCGACTGATCGACGGAGCCGTTGCGGACCAGTTCATGGCCGACGTCAAGACACAGATCGAGGAATTCGATCCCAACCAGGTCTGACGTGGTGCGTCAGCTCGACGTTCGCCGGCTCGGCGTGGTGCGGTACCGGGAAGCGCTCGCGCTGCAGCAGCGGCTCGTCGAGGAGCGCCGCGTCGATCGGGTTCCCGATGTGCTGCTGCTCCTGGAACACCCTCCGGTGATTACGCTGGGCGTGCGGGGCGACGGCGGCCGCTCCCATATTGTGGCGAGCGACGAGCGCCTGGCCGCGCTCGGCGTGGAGGTGTCAGAAACCGGCCGCGGCGGCGACGTGACCTACCACGGGCCCGGCCAGATCGTCGGCTATCCGATTCTCGACCTGCGTCCCGACCGGTGCGACGTCCATCGCTACGTGCGCGATATGGAGGACGTCATGATCCGCGTCTGCGCCGACTTCGGCATCGAGGCGCGGCGGATCGACGGACTCACCGGGGCGTGGGTGGGTGACCGGAAGATCGGCGCCATCGGCGTGCGGATCTCGCGCTGGATCACGAGCCACGGCTTCGCGTTCAACGTCAACACCGATCTCGACGCCTTCAATCTGATCGTCCCGTGCGGCATCGCGGACCGCGGCGTCACGTCGCTCCAGGATCTGCTCGGCCGTCCCGTGTCGCTGGAGCGCGTCGAGACCGCGCTGGCGCATCATGTCGGCGCCGTGTTCGACCGGCAGGTCACCCCCGCGGCGGTACTCGCGTAACCAGCGCGGCGTCCACGCCGCGGCCGACGACCGCCGTCACCTCGATCCGGACGTGCTGCCAGGTCACGGTGTCGCCCACGACCGCCGGGCGGCCGAGCAGGAGCAGCACCAGCCCGCTGATCGTCGTCACCTTCGGATGGTCGAGTGTCACGCCGAGCGCGCGGCCGGCCTCCGGCAGGCGCACGGTTCCGCGCGCGCGCAGCCGGTCCGCCGACTCGCGTACGATCGCCGACAGGCCATGGCCCTCTTCGATGTCGCCGACGACCTCCTCGAACAGGTCCTCCATCGTCACCAGGCCGGCGGTGCCGCCGTGCTGGTCCATGACGACGGCCATCTGCGCGCGGTGCCGGCGCATCACGGCCAGCAGCTCGTCGAGCGGCGTCGGGCCGGAGACGTACGGGAGCGGCCGCGCGTCGCGGGCCGTGATCGGCTCGTCCGCGATCAGCTGCCGCAGCAGCTGCTTGATGTGCACGCTGCCGATGATGTTGTCGAGGCTGCCGACGTAGACGGGGTAGCGCGTGTAGACCGTGTCCCGCACGATCACGCGCAGCTCCTCGGGCGGCGTGCCGACGGCGATCCCGGTCAAGAGCACCCGCGGCACCATCACCTCGCCGGCCGTGAGATCGCCGAACTCGAACAGCTCGCGCAGAATCCGGCCCGCTTCTCCGCGCAGGACGCCGCCTTCCTGGCTTTCTTCGATGATGTATTGAAGTTCTTCCGGTGTGTGATACCGCTCGGACGCGAGCGAGTCGCGGTGCACGCCGACGAGCCGGAGGAGCCAGTTGCCGATCGCATTCAAGCCCGCGATGACCGGGAGCAACGCGGTTTCGAGCACCAGGATGATCGGCGAAATGTACAGCACCGTCCGCACGGCCCGCTGCAGCGCGAGCGCCTTGGGCACCATCTCGCCGATGACGATGTGCAGGTACGTGAGCAGGCCGACGGCGATCACGCTCGCCGTCGCGTGTGCCGTGATCCAGCGTGTCGCGTCGAGCGGCGCCAGCCGCGCCGCGATCAACTCGGCCAGGACGTGCTCGCCGTACATGCCGAGCCCGAGGCTCGCCACCGAGATCCCGACCTGCGTGGTCGCGATGTACCGGTCCTGCCGTCTCGGATCGGCGAGGATGGGCGCGACGCGGCGTGCGAGCCGGCTGCCTTCCGCCGCCAGGTGCTCCACAGTCGTGCGGGGCGCGCCGACGATGGCGAACTCCGCCGCGACGAACAGGCCGTTCACGATCACCAGCACGAGACTGACGCCGAACGCGAACAGGATCTCGCTCACCTGCCGGCCCCAGGCGTCTCGGGCGCGACGCGGCGCGCGATGACGGATTCCACGGTGCGATCGGCAATGCGTTCGACTTCGAGCTCGTACTTGCCGATGACGACGCGATCGCCCGCTGACGGCAGCCGCCCGAGTGCGGCAATGACGAGTCCTCCGACGGTCGTCGCGTCCGTTTCCCAGCTCGTGTGCAACAGCACCGCCGCATCGTCGACCGCCATACCGGCCGGAATTCTGACGCGGCCGTCCGGCAGCGTCTCCGCCGCCTGTTCGCCCGCTTTGAACTCGTCGCCGACGTCCCCGAGCAGTTCGGACAGCACGTCCTCCAGCGTCAGGAGGCCGGCCGTGCCGCCGAATTCGTCGACGACGAGGGCCTGGTGCGAGCGGCGCGCCCGCAGCTCGCGGAGTACGCGATCGACGGTGACACTTTCATGCACGCTGGCCATGGGCCGGGCAAGGCTCTCGAGTGTCGCGTCCGGCGGGCCGCTGACGCGCCAGCGCGCCAGATCCTTCGTGTGCAGCATGCCGATCACGTTGTCGATCGATTCCCGGTAGACGGGCAGCCTCGAGAACGGGCTCTGCGCGGCGATGGCGATAGCGTCCTCGAGCGGCGTGTTGACATCGAGCGCGGCGATCTTGCGTCTCGGCACCATGAGCTGCTCCGCCCGCTGGAGATTCAGCCGCAGCGCCCGCTGCAGCCGCCGGTGCTCGTCCGGCTCGAGGAGGCCCCCGTCGCGGCTCTCCGCGATCAGCAGCTCGATCTCCTGCGGGGAGTGGAGATGCCGGTGGGTCGGCGACGGCGAGCCGAGAAGCCGCAACAGAAAGAGCCCCGCGCCGTTGAGCCATTTGATGAATGGTCGGTAGACCCACAGCGACGCCAGCATCGGCAGCAGCGTGTAGAGCGCCGAAGGCGTCGGATACTGGAGCGCGAGCGACTTGGGGATGAGCTCCGCGAAGATGACCTGCCCGACCGTCAGGACGAGCAGCACCGCCGCCGCCGACACCGATTGCGCGGCAATCGGCTGGAGCTCGCCAAGCTCGACGAAGAACGGCGTCAGCCACACGGCGAACGTCGCCTGCGCGTAGGCGCCGAGCACCAGACTCGAGAGCGTGATGCCGATCTGGCAGGCGGCGATGTAGCGGTCGAGCGCCGCGGGCGACTCGATGAACGGCAGCAGCCAGGCGGCGAGCGTGTTGCCGTCGTCGGCCAGCTGCTGCACGCGGCTGCGGCGGACGCCGACCGCTGCGAACTCCGCAGCCACGTAGAGGGCATTGACGAGGATCAACGCCCCGACGACGAGGAGGGCGATGATCACCGGGCGGTGAGCTCGGGCCTGCCGTCGCGTGCGGCAAGGCGCGCCGCCAGCTCGAGGGCGAGCGTTGCCACGCGCGCGGTACCGCCCGCGTCGATGCGAGTCCAGTCGTCGCTGGGGCGGTGGTAGTCCTCGTGGAAGCCGGTGAACAGGTGCAGCGCCGGCACGCGGTGATCGAGGAAGTTCGAGTCGTCGCTGCGCCCGGCGCCCGGCCCGCCCGCCCGCGCATCGAGGCCCGCCGTCCGCGCCGCGGCCTCCACATCGGCGCGCAGCGACGGTGACGCATCGCTCAGGCCGCCCACCTCGACGCGGCCGCGCGACCGCCCGACCATGTCCAGATTGATCATGGCGACCGTGTCGTCCAGCGGCACCGCTGGATGCTCCGTGTAGTGCGCCGAGCCGAGGAGACCGCGCTCTTCACCGGCAAAGGCGATGAACACCAGCGTGCGGGGAAAGCGCCGGCGATCGGCCGCCGCAGCGCGCGCGATCTCGATGAGCGCCGCGATGCCCGACGCGTTGTCGTCGGCGCCGTTGTGAATCTCGCCGGTGCGCTCCGGACTGCTCGAAAAGCGCCCTCCGAGCCCCACGTGGTCGTAATGTCCGCCGAGCACGATCGCCTGCTCGTCCCTCGCATCGCTGGCGCCTGGCAGCACGCCGACGACGTTGCGGATCGTCCGGCGCCGGACGGCCAGCCGCTGCGTATAGTCGACGGTGGTGTCCGGCAGCGCGCGGGAGCGGGGCGTGAGATCGTCCTCGATCGCCGCGGCCAGCTGCTCGAGGCCGTGCGCATCGAGAATCGGCGCCATCTCGGCGCGCCGCGCGCGCAGCACGGGAATCCCATGGTCCTCGGCGTCGGCGTCGATGGTGAACGTGCGGTAGTTCACGTCGTCGACCTGGTGTGACGGATCCGAGACGACGATCAACGCGCGCGCGCCGCGGCTGCGCGCCGCCGCCGCCTTGTTGTAGAGCGTTGTCTCCTGCAGCGGCCGCGACCCGTTGAGCCTGCTGTCGGTCCGTCGCTCCTGCGGCTCGTGCGAGAAGATCAACACGGCCTTGCCGCCGACGTCGAGCCCCGCGTAGTCGTCATAGTCGTGCGACGGCGCGGAGATGCCGTAGCCCGCGAAGACGACCGGCACGTCGTCGAGCATCACATCGGCGTCGCTCGGCGTCACCGACAGCGGCAGGTACGACTGGCCGAGCGACAGACGCGCGGACCGTCCCCGCGTGTCGACGACGAGCGCGTTGCCCCCGCCAATCGACAACCCGGCGTCGATCTCGAATGGTTGAAACCACTCTTTCCCGTCGATGCCCGGGCGAAGTCCGGCGCCGCGGAACTGCCCGGCGATGTACTCCGCGGCACGCTCGAGCCCCTCGCTCCCGTTGGCGCGCCCCTGCAGCTCATCGGCGGCGAGGAACCGGATGTGGTCGAGGAGCCGATCGGGCTCGACCGGCGGCGCGGCAAGGGTGGCGGCGGCGAGAAGGACGAGCACGAAGGCGGGCGCGAGGCGCTGCCGCATGGGTGTGATCCTAACCTACGCGCCCAGGGCGGTCTGGACCTGCACGCGCTCGCGGATGGTGATCTCGGGAACGCGGGTCTCGACGATGCCGTGGGGCCCCAGGCGCGCGGGCAGGCACCCCGTCCGGTTCCGCACGCCGAATTCGCCGCCAAGATGCGTCAGCACGCAGAAGGATTGGCGGGATGAGGAGAGGATGGCGGTCGCGACGCGCGCCGCCGCGGCGCCCAGCGCGTACGGCCCCGGCGGCCAGAGGACAGCCGTGCGTGCCTCGACGCGCGCCAGTTGAACCGGCGCGAGCACCTGCTGCAGGGCGTAGCCGCCAATCGACGCTTCGCTCCACGGGATGACGAGCCCCGACGGCGGCGTGCCCAGGACGGCGAGCAGCACTTCGCGCGGCGAGCTGTTGGCCTCCATGGCGACAATGGCCGCTGCTGCGGAGACGAATGCCTCGGGTGCCGATCCCAGGAGCCGTCGCCGATCGAGGGCCAGTTCGGCGACGGACGCCGCGAGCAGATCGGCTTGCAGCGCGCCGGCAAACACGATCGGCGCACGCCCCAGGTACGGCGTCAGCTGCCGGAGGAGCGCCAGTCCTTCGTCGCCGCGCCATTCGCCGGCGGCGCCGAAGCGATCGGCGACGACGCACACGTCGCAGCCGGCGACGCGTGTGGCATCTTCAGTGCCTTCGAGTCGCGTATGCGTGCCGTCGATTGCACCGGCCTGCCGCAGATCGAGCGCCTTGCCGGCCGCGGCGGACCCCGCCGGATCGACCAGCAGCAGGCGGCCGACGCGATCGGAGCCGGCAAGCGCGTGCGCCGTCGACCCGCCAATCTCGCCCGCGCCGACGATCGCGACGCTCGTCATGAGCCTATGTATTGTATAAAGGCGAACGTGACGCTCACGGGCAAAGTGGCCGTGGTGACGGGCGGCTCGCGCGGAATCGGCCTGGCGATTGCGCGTGCGCTCGTGTCTCGCGGTGCGAAGGTGGCGATCACGGCGACGTCCGAACGGACGCTGCGCGCGGCATCCGACGAATTGGCGCGCGCGGGCGAGGCAGCGGCGGTCCTGCCGATCCGCGCCGACGTCAGACGCCACGCCGAGATGGATGAGGCGATCGGCCGCGTGGCGGCGCAGTTCGGCGGCCTCGACATTCTCGTCAACAACGCCGGCGTCGGGCTGTTTCGCGCCGTCGCCGACCTGTCGGTCGACGAGTGGCACACGATCATCGACACGAATCTGAGCGGCGTCTTCTACAGCTGCCGGGCGGCGCTGCCGCACCTGCGCGCGCGCGGCGGCGGCTGGATCATCAACATCAGCAGCCTGGCCAGCCGCCATCCGTTTCCCGACGCCGCCGCGTACTGCGCGTCGAAGGCGGCGCTCAACGCGTTCAGCGAGGCGCTGATGCAGGAGGTGCGCTACGACGGCATCCGCGTGGCGTACGTGATGCCGGGATCGGTGCGTACGGAATTCGCCGCGCGGCACCCCGGCGGCGACGACTGGCGGCTGGCGCCGGACGACGTGGCGCAGGTCGTGGTGGACCTGATCGCGCATCCGTCGCGCAGTCTGCCAAGCTCGGTCGAAATACGCCCGTCGCAGCCGCCGAAGAAAGGATGACGCAGCCACTCGGCGTCGTCGCGCATTACAACCTGCTCGAGCGGCTCGAGCCGGCCGGGCCCGGCGAGCTCTTTCGCGCGCGCGACACCCGTCTGGGGCGCACCGTGAGCGTGCGTCTGCTCCCGCAGGAATTCGCCGCCGGCTCCGAAGGGCGCGAGGCGTTCCTCGAGCGCGTGCGGTCGCTGGCGGGTCTCTCCCATCCCAACATCACGGCGCTGTTCGACTCCGGCGAGCATCAGGACCGCATCTACCTTGTCTACGAATTTCTGAAAGGCCAGTCGCTCCGCGCGGAAATGGCAGGCCGGCTGATGAACGTGCGGCGCGCCGTCGAGCTCGCGATCCAGATGGCCGATGCCATTGCCGACGCACACGGGGCCGGGTTCGTGCACGGCGGGCTCAGCCCCGACTCGATTGCGGTCACGGCGCGAGGCCACGTCAAGATCCCCGCGTTCGAGCTGGCTGCCTATGGCGGCTTCGACGAAGACGGGGGCACCGTCCGGCTCCGCGACTACGACTCGCCCGAGGAGGCGCGCGGAGAGCAGACCGACGAACGCTCCGACATCTACTCGGTTGGTGCGGTCCTCTACGAGATGCTCACGACGCGGCGTCCGATGCACCGTGGCGCCGCGGCGCCGAGCGTCTCGAACCATCATGTGCCGCCCGAGCTGGACGACGTGATGCTGAAGGCCGTGGCGCCGAATCCCGACCTGCGGTATCAGAGCGCCGCATCGCTGGCGGCCGAGCTGCGGGCCGTTGCCGCCATCCTCGAAGTGCGCGGCGGCGCGGGCGACGAGATCGAGCACGCCGATCCCGAGAGCGCCCACGTCGGCCGCGCCATCGTGCTGGCGGCGGTCATTCTGCTGGTTCTGGGGACGCTGGCGTGGCTGATGCTGAGGTGAGAATGTCGCCGAGCCGATCGGAGAATGCAGAACGCGCCAGCACCTCGTCGACGCCGGCGGCGCGGGCGGCGGCAATCACGTCGGTCTGCACGTGTGAGACATAGCCGAGCGTCCGGACGGCCCGAAGATCCGGATCGGCCTTCAGGGCTGCGATGAGGTCGAGCGGACGCATCGTTGCGCTGCTGAGATCGAAGATCACGAGCGACGGCAGCTTCTCGCGGATGCGCGTTACCACCATCTCCGGGTTGCGCTCGAAGAAGACGGGAACGCCGACGCCGGCGGCGGCGGCCTTGATCTTGACCGAAAAGATCAGATCGTCGACTGCGCAGAGCACCATAGGCTCATTATGATCCTCGAAACCCGGGCCGTCCCGCCCTTCCTGAAAAACGGCTTCGTCGTCGGCTGCGAGCGGACCCGTGAGGGCATCCTGATCGATCCCGGCGACGAGGCGGACGAGCTGGTGGCCGCCGCGCGGGCGCACACGCTCCGCGTCACGCACATCCTCCTGACGCACGCCCACGTCGATCACGTCACCGGCGTGGGATCGGCGAAGGAGGCGTTTCAGGCCCCTGTCTACCTGCATCGGGACGACCTGCCGCTCTACGAACGGACGGTGCAGCAGGCGCAGATGTTCGGGTTCGAGGTCGACCCGCCTCCCCCGGTGGATGCGTTCTACGACCGCGAGCCGCTGCGCTTCGGCGATTACGAGGTGCGTGTGCATCACACGCCGGGCCATTGTCCCGGGGGAGTCTGCCTGCAGATCGGCGATCACCTGTTCGTTGGCGACACGTTGTTTGCCGGATCGATCGGCCGCACCGACCTGCCCGGCGGCAGCTACGACGTGCTGATGCGGTCGATTACCGAGGTGCTCTTTCCGCTGGGAGACGATGCGATCGTGCATCCCGGCCACGGCCCCGATACGACCATCGGGCGGGAGCGGACGAGCAATCCCTTCGTGCTCGAGTACTTCGCTGCCAAGGGCACGAAGACGAAATAGCCACGAAGAACACGAAGGTCACTGAAGCAGCTCTCCGGTGTTGCTGGTCGAAGGACGGTCGATCCGGCCCT
>CAZGLC010000012.1:0-22284 GCA_964526235.1 uncultured Bifidobacteriaceae bacterium | reverse complement strand
GCCGCCGAAACAGATGTCCACGGGGGACAAGCCTGGCGGATTCAAGTCAGGCGGATTCAAGTCAGGCGGATTCAAGTCAGGCGGATTCAAGTCAGGCGGAGGCAAGTCAGGCGGAGGCAAGCAAGGCGGAGGCAAGCAAGGCGGAGGCAAGAAGGGGTGAACACGCGTTACTCGATGCAGATGCCGACCGGCGACAACCCGCCGAAGCGCATGCCGCCCGGCGACAAACCGGGCGGACCGCCGCCGCGACCGCCCAAGCCGCAGATGCCTCCCGCCGACAGGCCTGGTCCAGGGCGACGCGATCCCGAGTGGATGCCGCCGGGCGATCGTCCCGGACGCCCGCATCCGCCGGCGCGGGAGGGCGCTACAGACGCGCTTCCGCGCCGCGGCTGATCGGCGATGGCCGCTTACGCATTCGACGGCACGTGGAACTTCCGCGATCTCAAGGACGCGATCCTTACGGTCCAGCGGTCGCAGTACGGCGCCAATGCGTCGTTCCGGCGCGACACGGTCGAGAGCAATGTCCATCGTTTCCGGGAGTTCGTGGGCGCGAGCGACTGCGAGTACCTCCAGGGCGTAGGCACGCGCTTCTCGTTCGTCGGTCGCGTCATCGGCGGTGCGTTCGGCGCCGGCGCGAAGTGGCGCATCCGAAAGATGTATCGCAGCCTCTGCCGGCGATATCACAACGGCGACACGACCATCGACATCGTCGGTTTCAGCCGCGGCGCGGCCACCGCCGTGCACTTCGCCAATGTGATCGCGGCGCGCGGCATTCCACGTCCGGATGGGCCGAAACATCTCGCGTGGCACTACGACACGCTGCTTGGCTGGTCGTGGCGGATGCCGAAGACGACGGTTCCCAAGGAAGGCGAGGCGCCGGAGATCCGTTTCCTCGGTCTTTTCGACACCGTCGCGAGCATCGGGCTGCCGATTGGTCCGTTCCGCAACCGGCCAACCCCGCGCTGGCGTGTCACGACGATCCCTGCCAACGTGCTGCACAGTTTCCATGCGACGGCACTCGATGAAGTGCGCGCCACCTTTGCGCTGATTCGGCCGACGCGCGTCGATCAGGATCCGGATCGCCACTACGAGCTGTGGTTCCGTGGCGTCCATTCCAACATCGGCGGCGGCTATGCCGATCGCGGTTTGTCCGACATCGCGCTCGGATGGATGATGGAGATGTACCTGTGGACGCTCGATCAGGAATGCGAGGAGATCAAGATTCGCCAGGCGTTCGCTGACGCGCTCGAGCAGCTTCAGCCAAAGGTGCCCATCCCGGTGCCGCCGAAGGCGGCGCAGTCTCCGGTGCCGTCCACGGAACCCACGCCGGCCGCGCCTGCCGAAGCGGCGAACGCGCCCAACGCCGCAGCGGCTGAGGACGCAAGTCTCGAGACGCTCGAGCCGAATCCGGACGGCGAGCTCGGGCGTCCGAGCGACATCCGCCGTCAGGCGTGGCGCGCGATGCCGGCCGATGCGCTGATTCACCATTCAGTCTTTCGCCGCAGCAAGAACCTGCTGCTCGATCACCACCGCGCCAACCGCCGCCTGCTGCGTCCGATTCCTGGCGACGCGCGTCCCGTCTACGATCCGCCGTACTTCAATCAGCCGACACCTCGCGACCAAGCTGAAGCGGTAGTGCTCGAGGCGTTCTATCGCCTGCCTGTGCGCGCCGCCGGCTGGCTTCTTGTTCGCGGCAAGAACGTCGTCAGATCGGACGACTGGCTGGGCGAGGGGCAACGACGCCGCGACGTCGCCGTCGCGCTCAGCAGAAAACTCTTCGTCGACACGTGCACCGACTGGTTGCTATACGGTTTGTCATCCATCGACGAACTGGGTCTGCCAGCGAAGGTGCGCGACTACAAGGGCGAGGAGATGGATGCGAAGGATGCGGCGCAATGGCTCATCGACGTGCTGACAGCACTCGAGCCCTTTGTGCCTTCGTTGCGCGAGTACCGAACCCAGGCCGCAACGCGTGGTCCTCGAGATACGAAGGGTTCAACGAAGGGATAGGGCCGGCCAGAGCCGGCTCAACATAACCGCTTCCTCGTGAGTGACGCCGCACTGATTCCCGATTGGACCGGTGGCCGGCACACCACCATCGTGTCGCATCACGCGCGTCGTTAGTGGCGGACCCATCGTCGGCGACGAACCACATTCGGGCGGGTCACTGCCCGCCTTTATGGCCTTCGTGTTCTTCGTGGTCGTACGTCTTGTGCTCTTGACTGCGACCTCAATCGGCGTCGCGCAGCGCCACCAGCTCCACGCGTCCGACGCCCAGGCGATCACCGGAGGCGAGGCGGGCCGTCTCGATCCGCTCGCCGTTGATGAACGTGCCGTTCGTGCTCTCGAGGTCCTTCACTTCCAGCTCGCCGCCCGGCAGCGCCGTCAACCGGCAGTGGACGCGCGAGACGAGCGGCGCGTCGAGGATGAAATCGGCGCCCGTGGCGCGGCCCAGCGTGCGGACCCCGCCAGGCAGGATGCGGAACGTCTTCTCGGGCTCGCCGTCGTCGATGGTGCGGAGAATCCACATAACGTGCGCGCTGAGCCGCGGCGCTCAGCGACGAACCGCGCCGTCGGCTCCAGCGCGGTGTTGGGCCGCCGTCGAAGACTTGACCGCCTCGTAGAGCGTTTCGGGAGCCACGTCCGCGCCGTTCGGCCACACAACCGTTCCACCATCGATGAAGAACTGTTGGAAGTAGTTCTGGTCCTTCAGCGGTTCGAAGACTGGCCCCTCGAGCCAGGCCTGAAAGTCGAGCGTTCCCTGTAAGTTGTCGTGGAACGTCAGACGGATTCGGAAGTCACCTTCGTACGTGGCGCGAATCACAGAAGGGACGACGTCCATGTTTCGGACCTCATTCAAGCGGCGCAATTCGGCTGAGCGGCTGGCCGGCCTTCATGCGTTCCCAATTGGCCTGCAGCTCGGCCCCATGGAGGATTGCCCACTCTCGAATCAATCGTAGCGCCGTTCGGGATTGGATATTGCCAACCGTCATCTCCCCTGAAAAATCGAACTTCCCCTGCTGGCCCTGATGCTCCGCGTGAAAATGCCCAGGCTCGTGCTCCCTGTAAGTGCATCCGGATCACAATGCCGAAGAAGATCGAAATGACCGGCATGCGATGAGGCTAGCATCGTCATTGTGGTGTCGTCGGCCTAACTGCCACTAGTATGCGGCAAGCAGACGCGCCGCCCGCTCCACGTCGTCTTCCGACGGCAGGAAGTACTCCTCGAGCGGCGGCGAGTACGGCACGGGCGTGTCGAGTGCGCCGAGAATCCGCACCGGCGCGTCGAGCGACTCGAACGCCTCCTCCTGGATGATCGCCGCGAGGCTCTCGCCGATGCCGCCCGTGCGCGAATCCTCGTGCACGATGAGCACCCTGCCGCAGTGGCGCGCGACGGTGAGGACCGCCTCGCGGTCGAGCGGCGCGAGCGTGCGGAGGTCGAGCACGCTCGCCTCGAGACCGTCTGCCGCCAGACGCTCGGCGACGCGAAGCGCCACGTGGACGTAGGCGCCGTAGGACACGATCGCCAGATCGTCGCCGCGCCGGCGAAGCGCGGCCACGCCCAGAGGCAGCGGCGGCGGCGGTTCGGACGACAGCACCTGTCTGATCCGCGGGTCTCGATAGAGCGCGATGTGCTCGTAGTAGAGCACCGGATCGGGATCGGCGATCGCGGCAGCCAGCAGGGCGCGCGCGTCGTGAGGCGTGGACGGCACGACGATCTTCAGGCCGGGGGTGCGGTAGAACCACGGCTCGGTGTTCTGGCTGTGGTACGGCCCGGCATGCCGCAAACCGCCCCACGGCATGCGGACGACCATCGGCACCGATCCGCCCCAGCGGTAGCGGATTTTGGCCGCGTTGTTCACGAGCTGGTTGAAGCCGGTCGCGACGAAGTCGTTGAACTGCATCTCACCGATGGGCCGCAGCCCGGCGAGCGCGGCGCCCACGCAGACGCCGAGGATGCCGCTCTCGGCGAGCGGCGCGTTGATCAGACGGTCGCCGTGCTCTTTCAGCAGCGGCCGCAGCATGAGAAACGCGTTGCCGTAGCGGCCGCCGACATCCTGGCCATAGACGAACACGCGCGGATCGGCCTCGAGCGCGTCCTGGATCCCGGTCATCACCGCATCGAGGAACGTGCTCCCGCGCGGATCGAACGGCGGTCCGGCGTCGAGCGCCGGCAGGGGCGGCGCGAGATCGATCTGCAGCCGCGTCGCCGGTTCGAGCAGTTCCACCCGGACGCGCGGCGGCTCCGACGCGAAGACGCCCGTGGCCGCGGTTTCCGGTTCCGGCCACGGCGCGTCGGCCAGCGCGCGGGCTTCGGCGTCGACCATCGCGTCCGCGTCGGCCTTGAACCGTTCCACGTCGGCGGCGTCGATCAGGCCCTCGTCCTGAAGCCGTTGCGCGTATGCCGGTATCGGGTCCTTCTTCGCCCAGAACGCATACTGCTCGCGGTCGGCGTACGCCTGCGGCGAGAGCTCCGCGTACGTCCAGCCGATCGACGGCTCCTTGCCCAGGTAGAGCATGTCGTCGTGATGCGCGTGGCCGCACATGCGCATCGACACCAGCTCGATGAGCGCGGGTCCGCTGCCGGCCCGCGCGCGATCCGCCGCCCATGCGAACGCCGCCGCGATCGCCTCCGGGTCGGTCCCGTCGATCGTGAACCCCGGGATGCCGTAGCCGACGGCCTTGTCGGCGAAGACGCGAACCGCCGACTGTTCGGCCACCGGCGTCGAGAGCGCCGTCTGATTGTGTTCGACGCAGAAGACGGCGGGCAGCCGCCGCGCCGCGCACAGGTTGATCGCCTCGTGCCATTCGCCGAGCGACGAGCCGCCCTCGCCGATGAAGGACACGGCCACGCGTCCCGATCGCTGGCGCGCGAAGGCCATCGCCATGCCGGCAATCGACATCGTGCTGATCGCGAGCGGCGCCGTCGCCGGCAGGATCCCCCACTCGAGGTCGCCGATGTGAAAGTCCTTGCCGTCCATCGGCGGGCCCTGCCTGCCGATCTGCGCGTTGAGCGCCATCCGAATCGTGGGGGACTCCGGGCGCATCGCGAGCGCGGCGCCAAGGTCGCGAATGATCGGCCCGACGACATCGCCCTGCCAGCCGCGATCCGGATCGCGCCACTCCGGGCCGCGGCGCAGCCGGAGCGCGGCTCCGTAGATCGCCTCCTGGCCCAGCGACCGGAAGCCCTTGCCCTGAAACGGCACGTCGCGGTACCGCACGTCGCTGCCGAGGAAGAGCTGCTTGAGCCGATTGTCGACCGCGCGGGTGAGCATCATCCCGCGCAGCAGCTCGATGCGCTCCGCCCTGGTGAGGGAGGCGGCGATCGCCTCGCGCCCGAGGAACCCGTCGCACGCGTCGAGGAGCTCGCGCCGCGCGTCGTCGAGTCGCTGCGGTGCCGAACTGCCAGGGGTTGGATCGGGCACCTCGCCGAGGTCGACCGGCTCGAGCGCGCGGTTCAGCTCCTGGCGAAAGACGATGCGGAAGGATTCGACGCGCGCCGCGTCACGCTCGAGGATGCGGTCGGCGCCGCACGCCTCGAGCGCCTCGCGCACGGGGCCGAGCGCGAAGGGACACCGCTCGAGCACGAACGCGGCAAGACGGCCGCCGACGCCCGCCCGCGCGGGTATCTGGACGCCGGAACGCATGTTGAGACCATGGTAACTCCCAACCTCCAACTACCAACTCCCAACGAAATGGTGGTTGGGGGCTGGCCATGCGGCATGCTCTTAGTGGGAGTTGGCGATTCCCGCCTGAGCGTCACCGTCGGCATGGGTCGATGCTACGATGAGCGCGATGCCGGCCAAGGTGCTACATCTCTATTTCCATTCGCCCTGTTTCGATGGAATCGCCGCCGCCGTGTTGTGCTGGGATTTCTTTGAGAAGATTGGCGAGGCTCAAACAGTGCGTTTGCATCCCGTCGCGTATGACATTCGCGATCGCTGGCTGGCAACACCCGTGCCGCGAAATACCGCGGTTGTCGACTTCTTGTTCCACCCCGCCGCGACATTCTGGGCAGATCATCACGCGACGACATTCTTGAACGATTCGCTTCGCGCGCAGGCAGAAGCGGATAAATCCCTTCGTTTGATTTACGATTCAGCAGCGCCGTCGTGCGCAACACTGCTGCGACGCCACCTCAAGAGATACTGTGGATATCACAACAGTCGCTACGACGCGCTGGTTGATTGGGCAGGCAAGATCGATTCAGCGAACTACCGCAACGTGAAGCAGGCGCTACCCGCTCCGACCGCGGCACTCCAAATCAGCCTCAGTCTCGCCAGTGCGGAGGGGACCTATTGTGTACGTCTGGTCCGACAACTGAAGGAGCAATCGATGTCTCGCGTAGCCGCTTCGCCGATAGTTCAGCGGCGAGTACGTATGGCCAAAGCGTCGTTAAAGGATGGACTAAGGCGCTTGGCGAAAACCGTTCGCTTGACCGACGGCAACATCGTCGTGTTTGACATCGATGCTGGTGAAATGTCCGTGAATCGCTACGCCCCGTACTACTTCTTCCCCAAGGCTCGATACTCCGTCGGCGCCTTGCGACTCGGTGATGCGGTCAAGATCACTGCCATGCGTAACCCGTGGCGTCATTTCGCGAGCGTGCCAATCGGCAGCATCCTGGCGCGATACGGTGGCGGCGGACACCAACGCGTGGGATCGGTTCTTTTGAAGAACGGCGGTGAGCGTCGCGCCTCCGAAGTGTTAAGCGAACGTGTGGCCGAAATTCGCGCGCAGGATCGAGCGAATCGTCAAGCGTCGTGATTGAACGCCTCAATTTCTACGACCTCTATGGTTATCTGCTGCCTGGGGCGGCGCTCGTGGGTATTGGTGTCCTGCCACGGTTGTTGACCGGGTCACCGGTCCCTTCGCTCGAATGGGTCATCGGCCCTCGCGACGTTGATCTTGGGGTTGTCATATGCCGAACAGTTTCAGGGCTTGTACGCACTCATGCGCGGACTTGCTACAGGCGCGATTGTTGGTGCGGCGTATCACGTGGGCTGGGTGGCAGGCGCCCTCCAGCAAGCGAACCTGTTCTTTGCAATTGCCGCTGCCGCGAGCGGCTCGGTTGGCGTCTCGGTTGCCTGCCCGCTACGCCTGCCGATGGTCTTCACTGTGGTCACCGCCGCGGAGGTCATGGACGATCTTCCCGGCAATTCCAGCTACTCCACCGTCAGAACGCAGCTGCGGGTGCTCGAGACCAAGGGGCATGTGCGGCACGAGGAGGAGGGGCTGCGGTACGTGTATCTGCCGGCCCTGCCGCGTCGCGCCGCCCGCCGGTCCGCCGTACGCCACTTGGTCGAGACGTTCTTCGACGGGTCGGCGGAAAAGGCCGTGGCCGCCCTGCTCGGCGGTGAAGCCGCCAGGCTCTCGGACGAGGAGCTGGAGCGGATCGCGGCGCTCATCGAACGAGCACGAAAGGAGGGCACGCGGTGATTCCCCTGCTGGACGCCACCATCAAGGTATCGGTGATCGTGCTGGTCGCCCTGGCGGCCGTCCGACTGTGGCGCACACGGTCCGCTGCCGCCAGGCACCTGGTGCTCGCGTCGGCTATGGCGTGCGCCGCGGTCGGTCTCTTCATCCTCCTGGCGGGATTCTCACGGCTCGCGTGGATCGCGGCTCGCGCGGCGCCCGTCGAAACCGGACGATGGCCGGAGATCACGTCGCAGATTGCACGCGCGTACGGCCTCGCGCGGCTGCCGCGCCTGCTGCAGAGTGATCATCCGGCGCTCCTCGTCACCTGGGGACTGGTCCAGCCGAAGGTGCTGCTGCCGACTGGCGCCGCGACGTGGACCGACGAGCGCGTGCGCGCCGTTCTTGCGCACGAGCTCGCGCACGTGGGCCGCCACGACTGGCTCGTGCAATTGGGCGCCGAGATCGTACGGACGGTCTACTGGTTCAATCCGCTGCTGTGGATCGGCTGCGCGCGTCTGCGGCAGGAGAGCGAACACGCGTGTGACGACTCGGTCCTGCGGCTGGGAATCGGCGGCGCGTCGTACGCGGCGCATCTGCTGGATCTCGCGCGCGCGTTTCGCGCCTATCGGCGCATCTGGTTGCCGGCTTCGGCGATCGCGCGGCCGTCCAGCCTTGAAAGGAGAGTCACCGCCATGCTGAACACGAGTACGGACCGTCGGCCTGTCGCGCGGCGCACCGCGGCAGCCATCCTCGTGGCCTTTCTCGCCGTGACGGCCTCGATTGCCGGATTCGACGCGCTCGCGCAAGCGCGCTTCTCGACCGTCAGCGGCACCGTCGTCGACCAGAGCGGCGGCGTGCTCGTCAACGCCTCGCTGGTGCTGTCGAACCTGCAGACCAACGCTAAGAATGAAGTACGAACGAACCCGACCGGTTACTACGAGTTCATCGGTCTGCCGGCGGGCGACTACCGGCTGGAAGCGCGGCAGCTCGGGTTTCGGCCTGCCAGCGAGGCGGTCTCGATTGGCGTCGGCGAGACGCTCCAGCGGAATATCAGCCTGCACGTTGGCGCGGTACAGGAAACGATCACGATGACCGGCGGGGCGGCTGCGGCGGTGCCCGCGCAGCGGCGCGTCGCTCCGCCGCCTGCCCGCAGACCGTGCCCCAATCCGGCGGTGGGCGGCTGCATCGGGCCGCCCGTGAAGGTCAAGGACGTCCGGCCGATCTACCCGGCGTCGCTGAGCGACGCCGGCGTGCAGGGGGTCGTGCTCCTCGAAGCCCAGATTGGTAGCGACGGTACGACGAAGGTCGTGCGGGTCGTCTCTTCGCCCGACCCGGCGCTGGAGCGGGCGGCCATCGACGCCGTGTCGCAGTGGGAGTTCGCGCCGACGATGCTGAACGGCAGAGTGATCGACACGCCGATGAACATTTCGGTGACCTTCAGGCTGCCTCAGCCTGCAGCGCAGCCGTAACCGCTTTCGTCATATCGGCGGTGGTCGCCCGGCCGCCGAGGTCGGGCGTCTGCACGCGCTCATCGGCGATCACGCGCTCGATGGCGCGCAGGATCCCATCGTGGGCCGCGCGCTCGCCGAGGTGATCGAGCATCATGGCGCCCGCCCAGATCGCCGCAATCGGGTTGGCGACCCCTGTGCCCGCGATGTCGGGCGCCGAGCCGTGAATCGGCTCGAACATCGACGGGGTGGTGCGATCCGGGTTGATATTGCCGCTCGGTCCGACGCCGAGGCTGCCGGAGATCGCGGACCCGATGTCGGTGAGGATGTCGCCGAAGAGGTTCGACGCGACGATCACGTCGAGCGTCTGCGGGTGCGTGATCATCCGCGCGGCAATCGCGTCGACGTGGTACTTGCGGAACGTCACGTCGGGAAAATCAGCCGCCACCTCGGCCACGACCTCGTCCCACAGCACCATCGCGTGCTGCAGGGCGTTCGACTTGGTGGCGCTGGCCACCAGTTTCCGCGGCCGCGTCCGCGCCAGCGTGAACGCATATCGTGCGATCCGCTCGATGCCGCGCCGCGTGAAGATCCCCGTCTGCTGCGCCAGCTCGTCGGGCGTTCCGGAGTGGAGCCGCCCCCCGATGCCGCAGTACTCGCCTTCGGAGTTCTCGCGGACGCACACCATGTCGATGTCGGCTGCCGTGCGGCCGGCCAGCGGCGACGTAATCCCCGGCAGCAGCCGCATCGGCCGCAGATTGACGTACTGACGCAGCCGCTGGCGAAGCGGCAGGATCAGCTCGCGCGCCGTGACGTGATCGGGCACGCGGGGGTCGCCGATCGCGCCCAGGTAGATGGCGTCGAATTTCTGCAGCTGCTCCACGGCGTCGGCGTCGAGCATGCGTCCCGTGCGCAGGTAGTACTCCGATCCCCATGGCAGCGACGTAAAGTTGCAGCGGAAGCCGTGCTGCGTCGCGGCGGCAGTGACGACGTCGATGCCAGCCGGAATGACTTCCTGGCCGATGCCGTCGCCGGCGATGGACGCGATGCGATACGTGTTCATCTACCCTCAATGCTATCTCGCCGGGTCTGCGGCGGCTCGCTCATGACCGCCGCGAGACCCGGCCTACGTACGTCGAGACGGCGAAAGCCGCCATGGCGGCCGCGAGGCCGGCGAGCGTCGGGTCGAGCCAGGACGGCTGGCCCATGACGCCGAGACGCACGGCAAACATGGTGACGACCCCTGCGACGATCGCCGCGAGCGCACCCGACGCGCGGGCGCGCCGGGTATAGAGGCCGCCGAGAATCGGCACGAACAGCGTGACCGCCAGCAGCGAGTAGAAGATCGTCAGCGCGCCGATGACCGTCTGCAGCACGATGGCGAGGAGCACGCCGATGGCGCCTCCCGCCACCGCCGTGCCCCGTGCGACCCGCAGCAGCTGCGCATCGGTCGCCTGCGGCGCCAGAAACCGCTTGTACACGTCCTGCGAGGCGGACGTCGACAGCATGAACAGGATCGCGTCGCAGGTGTCCACCTCGGTCGAAAAAATCGCGGCCAGCGCGAGCGCTCCGAGCCATGCGGGCAGCTGCTGGTGCAGCACCGTCGGGAGGACGGCATTCGGGTCGGCGATATCGGGCAGCGACACGCGCGCGATCATCCCGAGGAGCACCGGCACGAACGCGAACACCATGAGCGCCGCGGCGTTCAGCGCGATGCCGATGCGAAGGGCGCGCTCGCTGCGCGCACCCCACGACTTCTGAATGAGGCCCGGCGAGACGATGAATGCGGGACCGAGGAGCACGAGGAGCGTCCAGCCCGAGCCGGGGCCCGACGAGTACGTGAAGTCGGCGAACGACGCCGGCGCCGCCGCGCCCGTCACGCCCGCCAGGCCGCCCGCGTTGCCGAGTGCGACCGGCAGCGCCAGCGCAAAGCCGGTCATCATCACGGCGAGCTGCAGGACGTTGACGCGCGCCGACCCGAGGAGCCCCCCGGCCGTGAAGTAGATCGTCATGATCCCGCCGCCGACCAGCGCCCCGGCCCAGCGCGGAATTCCGGTGAGCACGTTCAGAATCGCCGCGCCCGCGATGAGCTGCCCGGCGAGGAGGGCGAGGGTGCCGAGGCCGACGAGCAACGCCGCCACCGACCTGACCGACGGCCCGTAGCGGAACTCCAGATAGTCGCCTGTCGTGTAGAAGTTGTGCGCGGTGGAGAGCCGCCACAGCCGCGGCGCCACCCAGAACGCGAAGACGAACGACCCGAGACCCGCCGATCCGACCCACCACCACGCGCTGAGGCCGTCGCGATACGCGAGGCCGGCGGCGCCCACGGTCGACCCGGCGCCGATGTTCGCCGCAATCATCGTCGTGAAGATCAGCCCGGGCCCGAAGCGCCGGCCCGCGACGAAGAAATCGCCGCTCCCGCGAATGAGGCGCGCCGTCCAGATGCCGAGCCCGACGATCGCGACGGAGTAGGCGACGAGGAGGGCGAGGTGGATGGTCAGCGTGTCACTTGAAGCGGGCGGGCACCGTGCCGAGATCGCGCGCGGCGGGCAGTCCGCCGAGGGCTGTCGCCTGGACCGCGGCACGCACTACGGCCTCCGCGAGCACGTCGGCGGCGAGCGCCCCGACGAGGGAGAGGTTCGCGTCGCCGGTCCAGCGGCCGGTCGCGAGTGCGAACACGGTGTCGCCGTCACCCATGGTGTGCGACGGAACGATGGCCCGCGCGAGGCCGTCGTCGGCCATCAGCGCGACCCGGTTGACGTCGGCCTTGTTCAGGCGGGCGTTGGTCGCGACGACCGCGATCGTGGTGTTTTCCGCGGCGCGCGGCCGTTCGACGAGCGCTCCGGAGCGCATCAGTTGCCTGACGTCCGCCAGCCTGCCGTCGGGATTTCGCGTCCCGGCGACGACGCGCCCGGTTTCCGGGTCGATGATATCGCCCACGGCGTTCACCGCGACGATCGCGCCCACCACCAGCCCGTTTGGCAGTCGCACCGCGGCCGAGCCGATGCCCGCCTTCATGGGCATCCGGCGCCCCGGCGGGTAGCCTGCGTGCTCGGCCATCCCTCCCATCTTTCCGACGGTGGCGCCCGCGCCGGCGCCGACGTTGCCTTCGGCCACCGCGGCATTCGTCGCCGCCATCGCGGCACGATATCCGCAGTCTGCGGTGGGTCTAATCTTCGGATCGCCGCCGAATCCAAGGTCGAAGAGAATCGCCGCCGGGACGATCGGCACCACGCCGGCGCTCGTCTTGTAGCCGACGCCGCGCTCTTCGAGATACCGCACAACCCCTTGCGCCGCATCGAGGCCAAAGGCGCTCCCTCCCGAGAGGACGATGGCATTGACGATGTCGACGAGATTGCCTGGATCGAGGAGATCCGTTTCGCGGGTGCCCGGAGCGCCGCCTCGCTGCGACACGCCGCCCGTCGCGCCGGCACCGTCGACCAGGACAACGGTGCACCCGGTCGGCCGCTCCTCGAGCGTGAAATGGCCGACTCGCAGGCCGTCGACGTCCGTGAGCCCTTTCCCGCGCATCGGCGTTGGCGACTGTGCGTACAGCGCCGCGGCGACAACCACGCCGGCCGCGGCGACGAGCACAGTCTGCTTCATATGCTACCGGACGCTCTGGAACGTCTTCGCGAGCCATTCGCGAATCGCGGTGGTGACGTCCGCACTGACGTTTCGATCCGTGAGCGAGGCGTACTCGCCCACCTCGCCGCTCATGGCCGGCACGAGCAGATGGTTGACGCCTCGCACACTCACGACGGCGATCGAGCGCGAGCGGCCCTCCTTGCGCGCGAGCTCGCCCAGCCGATCGACATGGGCGACGGGCACCTCGTCGTCGAGATCCCCGTGCAGGAACAAGATCGGCGGCCGGACGTCCTCGATCACGCGCGCGGGATCGAAGCTCAGAAAGCTCTGGAACCACGGCGTGTCGGCCACTTTGCGGACCTCGGGAGGAATGTTCTCCCACCCGCGGCCGGTCATCACGGCTGAATTGATCTGCTTCTGGAGCTCGATTCGCGCGACGCGGTCGGCCGGCGGCAGGCCGAGCCGGTCGAGCTCGTGGCGCTGCTGCTCGAGATTGCGCTCCAGGCCGGGGGTCGACGGCGCCGCGCTGGCGACGACGCCCGCGATGCGCCGCTCGCGCGAGGCGGCGAGGAGCGCCGCCCAGGCGCCCTCGTTGTGGCCGACGAGCGCGATTCGATCGCGATCGACGTCGCGCCGGTTCGACAGCCAGCGGACGATCGCGAGCGCGTCCTCGGCCTGGTCGCCGAGCGTCGCCGACTCGGCGCGCCCGCCGCTCTGCCCGTGGCCGCGCTTGTCGAAGCGGACGGCGAGATAGCCGGCGTCGGCCAGCGCGCCGGCGAGCTGGCCGAGAATGGGGACGCCGGCGACGAGCCCGTCGCGCTCGTTGGCCGCCGCGCTCGACAGGAGCACCACCGCCGGCAGACGGACGGCGGGCGCTCTCGGCGCGCCTGCCTCGCCGGAGCTCCTGGCGGCGGCGGGGAACGTCAGCGTCGCGCCGAGATTGAACCCGAGCGACGGAATGTTGGCCGCCTCGTCGGTGGGATTCGAATAGACGACCGTGCGCGACGTCGACGAGGCGATGTCGTCGCGCATGATGTCCACGCGCTGCGCCGGGATGCTGACACGGAGGAGCGATCCGGTGTCGTCGGCGTATACGTGGACGATCGCCGCGCCGCGCGGCGACGTGAGCGCCAGCGCGTAGCGGCGCACGTTGACCGTGGAGGTCCCGAGCTGCACGAGCTCGGCGCCGGTCGTCAGCAGCCGCATCGATCCCTGCGCGCCAAACCCGGTGAAGACCGGCAGATCCTGACCCGGCGCGGCCGCCGCCAGGCGGCGCGTGAGCGCTTCGTAGGCGCCGAAGAAGACGTTCGGGAGCACCACCGCCCGCGGCGGCACCATTTCGGTGTGCGCCACCTTCTGTCCGGCGTCGACGCCTTTGGTTACCGCCATGTCGCCGGTAAACGAGGTGTAGAGCAGCGTGTCGCCGCCGTTCACCGTCGCTTCGAGCTCGTAGACCTCGGGCGTCCAGTCCGGCCGGTACCTGACCTCGGCGCGAGTGATCACGAGATCCTGCGAGCCGCTCAGGCGGCCCTTGCCGATGATGTCGAGCCCTTCGGGAGTGGAGAGAACGGTGATCTCTTCGCGGCCGGCCACGGCGCCGCCGACGAACACGGTGTACACGCGGGTAACCGAGGTGGGCGCCTGCTGCCCTTCGACTTCGCTCAGGGCACCCCGAGCGTCAGTCGAGGGGTGCGCGGCCAGTGGGGTCGCCAGGAGCAGCCACATCGCCCAGATACAATAACGACTAGTGGACCGTATCAACTGATGTACTACCACCTACGACAGCCCTCGACCGCGAAGTCGCTGGCCGCGACAACGGAGCGGCCAGCCTCATTTTGCGAAGGACATACCAGGAAGCATTGACAGAATCATATCGCGCTCTCAGAGAACACGCCGCCATCGGTGCGATCGCCCCCCGCGCCGTGATCGCCGTCGGTGGCCCGGATCGGACAAGCTTCCTTCACGGCCTCCTCACCAACGACGTGCAGGCGCTCGCGGCCGGCAGCGGCTGCTATGCCGCGTGGCTGACGCCGCAGGGCCGCATGATCGCCGACCTGCACGTGCTCGCCGCGGACGATCGCATCCTGCTCGACATCCCTGCCGGGCTCGCGCCGGATCTGCTGCAGCGGCTGGATCAGTCCGTATTCAGCGAGGACGTGCAGCTCACCGATCTGTCGCGCGCGCTCGCGGCTGTCTGGGTGCACGGACCGTCGGCGGCTCCGGCCGTGGAGCGCACCCTCGGCGCGGCGGGCCTTGCCGCATGGGTGGGGTACCAGCACGCGCAGATGCCGCTCGGCGAGAGCCTCGTTCGCCTCGTGCGAATCGACCAGCTCGGCGTCCCCGGTTACTGCCTCTACGTCGATGCGCCGCGTGAGGCCGCGCTGCGCGGCGCGCTCGAGTCGGCGGGCGTGCGAACGGCGGATCCCGAGGCCATCGAGGCGGCGCGGGTCGAAGCCGGCTACCCGGTGTTCGGCATCGACATGACGGACGACACCATTCCGCTCGAGGCAGGCATCGAGGACCGTGCCCTCTCGTTCACCAAAGGCTGTTACGTCGGCCAGGAGGTCATCGTCCGCGTGCTGCACCGCGGACATGGGCGCGTGGCGCGCCGGCTGATGGGACTGCGCCTCGAGGGCATGGCGTCGCGAGGCGCCCGGATCGTTGCGGACGGCCGCGAGATCGGCGTGCTCACGAGCGCCGCGCGGTCGCCGAGGCTGGGCCCGATCGCGATGGGCTACGTGCACCGCGATTTTACCGCCCCAGGGTCGGCCGTGTCCGTCGATGCGCCGGGCGGACCCGTCGCCGCGTCCGTCAGCGATCGCCCGATCGCACCAGACGCTCGATGAGCTCGGCATCGGCTGGCGGGAAGCCGAGCGTCGGCAGCTCCGCGCGCGGCACCCAGCGCATGTCCTGCCCGAGCAGCGGCTGCGGCTCGCCGACGAGACGACACCGATAGAAGTACAGCGCGACGGTCACGTCGGGATACGCGTGCGTCGTCTCGTGCATCAGCTCGCCGACCTCGGCGTCCACGCCGAGCTCTTCCCGCAGCTCGCGCCTGAGCGCCGCGTTGTGGCTTTCGTCGGGGTCGATCTTGCCGCCGGGGAACTCCCACATGCCGGCCAGATGGACGCCGGGCTGCCGCCGCGTCACGAGGAATCGGTGGCGGTCCTCGATGACGGCCGCCACGACGACGATCACGGAGCTATTTGCATGCAACGGAGCACTCACGCGCGGGCCGGGGGTCGTAGGTGCGGCAGAGCTTCTTCATGGGGCATACGAGGCACTTCGGGTGTCGTGCCACGCACACGAGGGCGCCAAGGTCCATGAGCGCCTGATTGAAATCGAACACCCGTTTCCGCGGTACGAGCGCTTCCGACACAGCCCACAGACGTTTGCGCATCGCGTGCGCCTTGGCATCGCCGCGGCCGACGAACACGCGGTAGAGGACGCGCGCCACGTTGGTGTCGAGAATCGCGGCCCGCTGGCCGAAGGCAAAGCTGCGGATGGCGCCTGCGGTGTACGCGCCGATGCCCTTGAAGGAGAGCAGCGTCTCGGCGTCGGAGGGGAGCTCGCCGCCGTAGTGCGCGACCGCCTCGCGCGCGATGGCGTGGAGCCGGCGCGGCCGGATGTTGTAGCCCAGCGGCCGCCACGTATATGCCACCTCGTGCTCGGGCGCCGAGGCGAGCGCGTCGAGCGACGGGTATTTGTCGAGCCATTCGCGATACTTGGGAAGGACGCGGTCGACCTGCGTCTGCTGCAGCATGATCTCGGATACGAGAATGTGGTACGGGTCCGAGGTCTGGCGCCACGGCAGATCGCGGCCGTGCACGCCGTACCAGGCAAGGAGCGCGCGGCGGAAACGCCGCCGGACCGCGGGATCGGGGAGGGACCGTGCCGACATCCGCACCTATAATTTCATCCTGAGGCCCACGGGTGAAGATCTATACCAAGACCGGCGATCGCGGCGAGACGTCGCTCTTCGACAACACACGCGTCTCGAAGGCCGACCCGCGCGTCGAGGCCTATGGCGACGTCGACGAGCTGAATGCGTGCCTCGGCGCGGTTCGTGCCGCCGGCGTCGGCCCCGACGTCCAGGCGGCGCTCGAGGGCATCCAGAGGGAGCTCTTCGCCCTCGGCGCCCGGCTGGCGGATCCTTCGTCGCGCATCGCCGGCCGGGTGACCAAAGCTGCCGTGACGGAGGCGGACGTCGAGTGGCTCGAGCAGGTGATTGACGACCTCGAGGGCGAGCTGCCGCCCCTGCGTCAATTCATCCTGCCCGGCGGATCCCCCGCCGGCGCGCTCCTGCATCTGGCGCGCACCGTCTGCCGCCGCGCGGAGCGGCGCGTCGTTGCGCTCGGACCTGATGCCGTGGAGCCGATCGTGGTCGTCTACCTGAACCGGCTATCGGATCTCCTCTTCGTGATGGCGCGCGCCGTGAACCGGCGCGCGGGTGTGCCGGAGATCGAGTGGTAGCACCCATGACCTCGGTCATCGTCCACTACCAGGAGATCGCGCTCAAAGGCAAGAACCGGCCGTGGTTTGTCGGGCGGCTCGTGCGGAACCTGCGGCGCGCACTGGCCGATCTCGACGTGCGCGCGGTGCGGCCGCTCATGGGGCGGATTGAGGTCGTGCTCGGGCCCGACGCGACGCGCGAGCACGTGGGGGAGCGCATCCGCCGGACGTTCGGGATTGCGAATTTTTCCTACGCGGCGCGCACACCGCTGGATCTCGACGCGCTCACGGCGGCGATCCTCCACGACCTCGAGGGATGGACGTGCCGCAGCTTCCGCGTGTCGGTGCGCCGCGCCGACAAGCGCTTTCCCATGACCTCGCCGCAGGTGGAGCGC
This sequence comes from uncultured Bifidobacteriaceae bacterium, assembly GCA_964526235.1. Taxonomy (GTDB): domain Bacteria; phylum Acidobacteriota; class Vicinamibacteria; order Vicinamibacterales; family UBA2999; genus MELF01. The sequence goes on along the minus strand of CAZGLC010000012.1, from coordinate 4,982 downwards.
GAGGTCGGCGGCCGCATCAAGAGCGCACGTGGCTGGACGGTCGACCTCGAGCAGGCCGATCTGGTCGTTCACATCGAGCTGCTCACCAACGAGGCGTTCTACTTCTTCGGCAAGGAGCGCGGGCCCGGCGGGCTGCCGACGGGCACGGCGGGCCGCGTCGTCTGCCTGCTGTCGGGGGGCATCGATTCGCCGGTGGCGGCCTACCGCATGATGAAGCGCGGGTGCCTCGTCACGTTCGTCCATTTCCACAGCTATCCCATCCTGTCGCGCGCCTCGCAGGAGAAGGCGCGCGAGCTCGTGACGCTGCTGACCACGCGGCAGCACCGGTCGAGGCTGTATCTCGTGGCGTTCGGCGACATCCAGCAGCAGGTGGTGCTGGCCGTGCCGGGACCGATGCGGGTGATCGTCTACCGCCGTCTGATGCTGCGGATTGCGGAACGGATCGCGCGCGGCGCCGGCGCGCAGGCGCTCGTGACCGGCGACGCGGTCGGCCAGGTCGCGTCGCAGACGCTCGAAAACCTCGCGGTGATCGGCGGCGTGGCGTCGCTGCCGGTCTTCAGGCCGCTCATCGGCATGGACAAGGAAGAGATCACGGCCGAAGCGGTGCGGATCGGCAGCTATCCGATCTCCATCATTCCCGATCAGGACTGCTGCACGCTGTTCACGCCGCGCAACCCGCAGACGCGCGCGAAGCTGGCCCAGATCGAGGCCGCCGAGGCGGCGCTGCCCGTCGACGCGATCGTCGAGGGCGCTGCCCGCAATGCCGTCGTGGAAGAGTTCGAATTCCCGATGGTAGGATCGAACGTCGTTCGACCTGCGTAACGGAGGTTCATATGGCGACCGTCACCGAGATCGATCGCAGCGCGTCCGGTCTGTCCCGAATCGAAGCCATCCTCGCCGCCGACGCCGCTCTGCTCCGGCACGAATGCCGCACGATCTCCAGAGACAACCTGCACCTGCCGGGTCCCGATTTCATCGAACGCGTGTTGACCGTGTCGGACCGGCCCCCGCGCGTGCTGACGAGCCTGCAGCGGCTCTTCGGCGCCGGGCGTCTCGCCGGCACCGGATACGTCTCGATCCTGCCGGTCGACCAGGGGATCGAGCACTCGGCGGGCGCCTCGTTTGCGCCGAATCCCGCGTACTTCGACCCGGAGAACATCGTCAAGCTCGCGATTGAAGGCGGCTGCAACGGCGTGGCGTCGACGCTCGGCGTCCTCGGCGCCACGGCGCGCCGCTACGCGCACAGGATTCCGTTCATCGTGAAGGTCAACCACAACGAGTTCATCTCGTACCCGAACGCGTACGATCAGATCCGCTTCGCGAGCGTGAAGCAGGCGTTCGACATGGGCGCGGCCGGTGTCGGCGCCACGATCTACTTCGGGTCGCCGGAGTCGAAGCGCCAGGTGCAGGAAATCACGGAGGTGTTCCAGCAGGCGCACGAGCTCGGCATGTTTACCGTGCTCTGGTGCTACCTGCGCAACCCGGCGTTCAAGACGAAGGACGCCGACTATCATCTCGCCGCCGACCTCACCGGGCAGGCCAATCACCTCGGCGTCACGATCGAGGCCGACATCATCAAGCAGAAGCTGCCGGAAACGAATCGCAGCGGGTTTGAGGCGCTCAATTTCGGCAAGACCCACAAGAAGGTCTCCTCCGAGCTGAGCTCCGACAACCCGATCGATATGACGCGCTATCAGGTGGCCAACTGCTTCATGGGGCGCGCGGCCCTGATCAACTCGGGCGGCGCGTCGGCGGGAGAGAGCGACATGAAGGAGGCGGTCAAGACCGCCGTCATCAACAAGCGCGCCGGCGGCACGGGGCTCATCTCCGGCCGCAAGGCGTTCCAGCGGCCGCTCGAGGAAGGCGTCGGGCTCCTCAACGCGATCCAGGACGTCTATCTGACGAAAGAGGTGACGATCGCGTAGGGCGGCCCTTCACGGGCCGCCAAGAAATTCGCGCAGCGCCTCGTCCGTACTGCGAAACGCCAGCTCGTCCCACGGAATCGCGCCGGGCTCGAAGAGCCGCACCTCCAGCCCTTCCTCGTCGCAGCCCAGGCAGCCGCCGATGGCGGTCGCCGCATAGACGACGATCACCGGCACCCGCCCAGCGTACGAATAGATGTTGATGAGCCGATCGATCCGTACGTCGAGCCCCGTCTCCTCGCGCGCCTCGCGCACCGCGGCGGCGCGAATCTCCTCGCCGCGATCGACATAGCCTCCCGGGAACACCCACTTGCCGTAGCCGGGGTCGATCGCACGCTTCACCAGCACGATCTGGTGGCCGTCGACGCTGATGATGGTGCCGACCGCGAGCTTCGGGTCGAGATAGAAGACAAAGCCGCACGCCGTGCAGACGAGCCGCGCCGGCTCACCGTCTCTCAGAAGGCGCGACTCGAGCGTCCCGCCGCAGGCAGGACAGAAGCGGAACTCCGTCACAGGAGCCTATAATTTTCGATCATGTCGATTCTGAAAGTCGCGCGCATGGGGCATCCGGTGCTCCGGCAGCGCGGCCGTTCTCTCGAGAAGTCCGAGCTGCTCTCCCCGGGCGTTCAACAGCTCATCGACGACATGCTCGAGACGATGCACGAGTACACCGGGGTGGGGCTGGCGGCGCCGCAGGTCCATCAGAGCGTGCGCCTGTTCGTGGCGCTCCTCGAGGAAGACCCCGATTCATCGACGGCCGCGACCGTTGTCGTCAACCCGGAGATCGTCCCGAACACGAGCACGAGGGAGGAGGGGTGGGAGGGCTGCCTGAGCATTCCGGACATCCGCGGGCTGGTGCCGCGGCTGACCGACATCACGTTGCGCGCGCTCGACCGCCACGGCCGCGCCGTGGAGCTGCTCCTGCGCGATTTTGCGGCGCGCGTCGCGCAGCACGAAACCGATCATCTCGACGGCGTGCTCTTCTTCGATCGCATGACGTCGACGCAGTCGCTCACCTACCTGGAGGAGTACTCGCGGTTCCACGCGAAGGACCCCGACTGACGCACCCCGTTCCGGCTTCCTCGAATCCGTCGAACAGGCGCGCGGCGCCGGCGCCCGTGAGCGTATCGATGCCGTGGGGCTGCCCTTTTTCGACGGTGTAGCGCGCGAGCGTGCCTCTGGCGCGGAGGAACTCGGCCTCCCGCTCCATTTCGCCGTGCCACCGGTAATGGTCGAACTCTCCGACGTACATGAAGACGCAGAGGTTCGCAATGGCCTGCAGTTTCGCGGCGCTCGGCTGCCACATGTAGCCAGGGAAAGCGGTCACGGACAGGAAGTACTGCGGGTACGTCGCCGCGACGTGGAACGCCGCGATTCCGCCATTGGACGGCCCCGCGATGTGGAATTGTCCGTCCTGGATCCGGTAGTCGGCGAGGATCATCTTCAGGAAGTCCGGTATCACGCGCTCGCCGCCGTCGAAGAACAGCTCGCCGTCGGGCGCGGCGGGCGCAATCACGATGTACCCGCGCTTCTCCGCCTCCGCGCGAAAGTTGCGCGTGAGCGTCCGGTCGACGGTGTTCATCGTCTGGGGGCCGCCGCCGAGCGCGAGAATCGCCGGGTAGGCCCGCGTGGCGTCGTACCCGTTCGGCAGCACGACCTTGTAGTGGACGGTGGTGCCCGCCACTGTTTTTGTCGCGTCGATCAGGTCAGCCGAGAGCGGCGTGGCTGCGGCGGCGAGCCAAACGGCCGTCGTCGCAGCCACGGTGACGTGCTTCATGGCTTACTGTGTCTGTACCTGCGGTCCGAGCGGCGCCCGCTGGATGATCTCGATGCGGGTGCCCCACGGGTCGGTGATGTACGTGATGGTGCTGCCGGCGGCGCTCTTGCGAACCGGCTCGTCGAGCACGATCCCTTCCGCCTGGATCTTCTTCACGAAGGCGGCGTGGTCCCTGACGTCGAAGCCGATGTGGTCGAGCACGCGTCCGCGAGTCCGCGCCTGCGGCGTGTCGGCCGCGCCAAAACGGATCTGCACACCGGGAATGTCGACGACAGGCGCGTCATTGCGGGTCGCCGTCTTGCCGCCGAACGTCTTGGCGTACCAGGCCTGCGCTCTGGGGATATCGGCTTTCGGCACGAACAGGTGCACATGTTCGTGGCGGATCGCCATCGACTGCTTGGCGTCTTCGAGGATCTCGATGCGCACGCCGTCCGGGGTCACGACAAACGCCTGATCCAGCCGGTTATTGTTGCCCGGCAGGACGGTGACGCCTTTGGCCTTCCATTCGGCCACCCGCTTCTGCACGTTGTCGACGATGAAGCCGACGTGGTTCACCGCCGAGCCGACGGTGCCGCCGTCGGCCTTTTCGGTCCCGAGGTTCAGATTGATGTAGACGCCCGGGAACATCATCAGCGGGTTGCCGCCGGGCATGTACAGCGTGCCGCCCATCGCGAGAAAGAGCTTTTTGTTCGCCTCGACATCCTTCGAGACGATGTGCCAGTGGCCCATCGTGACGCCGATCTCGTTGACCGGGGCCGGCTGCGCGGCTGCGGGGCCCGCGATCAGCCCCAACGCGAACACCAGAGCGACGACGATCTTGGTCTTCATGGCTGCCTCCTGACGGCGTTTAATGGCGGGCTCATCATCGCACCGGCCACCGAACGGTTGCAAACACCTTGTTATCCCGTGCCCGCCTGGCGGAGTACGATAAATCGTCCTTCTGCCATGCCGAAAACCAAATGAGCCGCGGCGTGGCTCGACATCAGTTCCGCCACGCCGTCGGATCCAGCGCGGGGTTAGACAGCGGCCCCCGTCTCACGAATGCGAACACGACCAGGCTCGACGATCCACAGTCGGTGTTCAGCCCATTCCTTCGTCAGAAGGGGAATGGCTTGCTCTACCAACGTTGCGGCTCACCCGCGGCGGCCGCTCACGAACGTCTCCAAACCAACTCGACTATCGTCGTGCAGCCGCCGCCGGGTGCAGCCGCTTGTCGGGCAGCTTGTCGCGCCGTTCATACCGTGGTAATACTACGGTATGAAGATTGCGCTGTCCATTCCGGA
>CAZGLC010000011.1:24432-38823 GCA_964526235.1 uncultured Bifidobacteriaceae bacterium | reverse complement strand
CCGAGCAACCCAGCTACCGAGCAACCCAGCTACCTAGATTCCGAGCTTCTCCTTGAAATAGCCGACGGTCTTGCGCAGGCCGTCCTCGAGGCCCACCTTCGGCTCCCAGCCGAGAATCGTCCGCGCGCGTGTGATGTCGGGGCGCCGCTGCTTCGGGTCGTCGGTCGGCAGCGGTTCGTAGATGATGCGGCTCCGCGAGCCGACGAGCGCGATGATCGTGCGCGCGATCTCCTCGATCGTCACCTCGTGCGGGTTGCCGATGTTGACCGGCTCGTTGGTCGGCGCGTCCATGAGCCGCAGAATGCCGTCGACAAGATCCGAGACGTAGCAGAAGCTGCGCGTCTGCGTCCCGTTGCCGAAGACGGTCACGTCCTCGTTGCGCAGCGCCTGCGTCATGAAGGCCGGCACCGCACGGCCGTCGTGCAGCCGCATCCGGGGTCCATAGGTGTTGAAGATGCGGACGATCTTCGTGTCGACGCCGTGCGCGCGGTGGTAGGCGAGCGTCATCGCCTCGGCGAAGCGCTTCGCCTCGTCGTAGACGCCGCGCGGGCCGATGGGATTGACGTTGCCCCAGTACGTCTCTTTCTGCGGGTGCTCGAGCGGATCGCCGTACACCTCTGAGGTCGACGCGAGCACGAAGCGTGCGCGCTTGGCGAGCGCCAGCCCGAGCGCGTTGTGGGTGCCCAGCGACCCGACTTTGAGCGTCTGGATCGGCAGCTTCAGGTAATCGATCGGGCTCGCCGGGCTGGCCCAGTGGAAGACGACGTCGACCGCGCGTCCGACGTCGATGTGGTGCGTGACGTCGTGGCGAACGAACTCGAAGGGGCGTCCGCGGAGCGGCTCGAGGTTGGCGAGGTCGCCGGTGACCAGGTTGTCGATGCCGACGACGGTGTGGCCGCGATCGAGGAGCGCCTCGGCGAGGTGCGACCCGATGAAGCCGGCCGCGCCCGTGACGACGATTCTCAATAGGCGATTCCGCGCTGAAAGAGGCCGCGGACCAGCGTGAGCCACATGATCTTCAGGTCGAGCGTCACCGACCAGTTCTCGATGTAGTACAGGTCGTACTCGATCCGCTTCTCGAGCGAGGTGTTCCCGCGCCAGCCGTTCACCTGCGCCCAGCCGGTGATCCCCGATTTCACCTTGTGGCGGAGCATGTACTGCGGGATGCGGTGCTTGAACTGCTCCACGAAATACGGGCGTTCAGGACGCGGCCCGACGATCGACATCTCGCCCTTCAGCACGTTCCAGAACTGCGGCAGCTCGTCCAGGTCGAGCCGGCGCAGCCAGCGTCCTATCGGCGTCGCCCTCGGGTCGTCGTCGCGCGCCCAGACCGGGCCGCTGGAATCTTCGGCGCCTTCATGCATCGACCGGAACTTGTAGACCAGGAACGCCTTGCCGTCGAGCCCCATCCGCTCCTGCCGGTAGAACACCGTCCCCGACGACGTGAGCCGGATGAGGGCGGCGATGATGCCGAACGGGATCGCGAGCACGACGAGCGCGAGCGCAGAGAGCGTCACGTCGATCGTCCGCTTGATCCAGGCGTTGAACCCCTGGAGGGGCACGTCGTTGACGTTGATGATGGGCAGGCCGTCGAGATCCTCCAGCCGGGCGCGCAGGGCGATGAACTGGAGCAAGTCGGGCACGACCTTGACGTCGAGGCATTCGCGGCTCGTCAGCTCGAGGAGATCGAGCAGCTTCGAGTGCTCGTCGAGCGAGAGAGCGACGTACAGGTGGTCGACGCGCTCGCGCTGGGCGATGTCACCGACCTCGCTGAGCGTGCCGAGGAGCGGCAGCCCGCGATAGCCGATGTGGTCGCCGCCCGCGCGGTCGTCGACGAACCCCACCACCTGGTAGCCGAGCTCGCGATGCTGGAGCATCCGGTCGGCGACCATCCGTCCGAGCTCGCCGGCGCCCGCGATCAGGATGCGCTTGAGTCCTTTGCCGGCGCGCCACCGGCGCTCCAGGAGCTCGCGGATCGCTTCACGCGAGGAGTACGTGAAGAAGACGTTGAGGACGAGGAACAGCGCCCAGACGATCTGCGAGACCTGGTAGGCGCCGCGCGCGCGCGCCTCCTCGGAGGCGTAATACGCCTGCACGTACAGGGTGCAGATGACGCCGAGGACGACGGCGAGGATGCTGCCGACGAGCACGGCGAAGAAGTCGTCCACACGCGACCGGCCGCGCCGCAGCCGGTAGACGCCCTGAAGCTGGAAGGCGAGCGGCGTGAGGACGGCGATGAACGGCAGCACGTTCAGGTACTGCTCGAACGGGGGATAGCCGTACTGGACGGGAATCAGCCCGCTCTCGAAGCGGATGCCGTACGCCAGGACGAACGCCCAGATGCCGAGCACGACGTCGGTGATGACGTAGAAGGCGACGAGCAGACGGTTGTAGCGCTTTACCATCGTGTTCCAGGCGGCGCGGTCAGCGTCTCCTCGATGACCGTGCGCAGCGCGTCGAGGTGCCGCTCGCGCGCGAAGCGCTGCGCGCCGGCGGCGATTCGCGCGGCATCGAAGCGCGTCCGCGCCACGCGATCGAGCGCGGCGGCCAGCGCCTGCACGTCGGGCTCATCGAAGAGTACGCCGTTGTCGCCGTCGACGACCGTTTCGAGCGCGCCGCCGCGGGCAAACGCCACGACCGGCCGCCCGCACGCGTGGGCCTCGACAGGCACGATACCGAAGTCCTCCTCGCCCGGCAACAGCACCGCCAGGGCCGACCGGTACTCGTGGCGCACCGCCTCGTCGCTCAGCCGTCCGAGCAGCGTCACGTGCCGGCCCGCGCGCGATTCGAGGCGCCGGCGGTCCGGGCCGTCGCCGACAATCCGCAGCGCGGCGCCGGCGCGCTCGCAGGCCTCCATCGCGAGCTCGATCCGCTTGTACGGCACGAGCGCCGACACGATGAGGAAATGGCTGCCCGGTGGAACGTCGGCGGGGTGAAAAAAGGCCGTATCGACCGGCGGGTACACGATCGTGGCCACGCGATTATAGTATCGGCGGATCCGCTCCGCAACGTGCGCGGAGTTGGCAACGAAGCGATCCACGCGCGCGGCGCTCGCCGCATCCCAGCGCGCGAGCCGTGCCAGCAGCGGCCGGTACACCCAGCGGCTCGCCATCCAGCCCACCCGCGCCGGTCCGAAATAGGCGTCGAACTGGTCCCAGGCATAGCGCATCGGCGAATGGCAGTAGCACAGGTGCCGGGCGCGCCCGGGCGGCACCACCGCCTTGGCCGCGCAGTGGCTCGAGCTGATCACCAGGTCGTAGCCGTCGAGATCGAACTGCTCGATCGCCAGTGGGAAGAGCGGCAGGTACCGCCGGTAGTGGCGGTCGGCGGCCGGGAGGCGCTGGATGAACGATCGCCGGATGCGCCGGCGTTCGATGAGCGGGGAGACCGAGCCCCGGCGATGGTAGAGGGTGAAGAGATCCGCGTCCGGAAAGATCTCGCACAGCGCTTCGAGCACGCGCTCGCCCCCGCGCATCCCCGTCAGCCAGTCGTGGATCAGTGCGGTTCGCATACCTCCTGGTACAGCTCTCGCGTGCGCGCCACCGACCGTTCCCACGAGAATTCGCGCGCGCGCGCGATCCCCTTACTGCGCAGCTCCTGCCGAAGGGCGGGATTGCTCAGGACGCCCTGGATGCCGTCGGCAATCGACCCGACGTCGTACGGGTCGACGAGGACTGCCGCGTCGCCGGTGACCTCGGGGAGCGACGACACGTTCGAGGTGACGACCGGCGTGCCGCACGCCATCGCCTCGAGCGGAGGCAGCCCGAACCCCTCATAGAGCGACGGAAACACGAAAACGGCGGCCAGGCGGTACAGGACCGCGAGCGTCTCGTCGGGCTGAAACCCGAGGAAGCGCACGTGCTTGTGCAGCTTGTGCTGGTGCACCGCGCGCCGCAGCGCCGGGAGCTTCGAGATCTCGTCGCCGATGATGAGCAGCTTCAGCTGATCGCAGCCGCCGCGCTGCCGCAGCCGGTCGAACGCCTCGATCAGGCGGACGAGGTTCTTGTGCGGCTTGATGTTGCCCACGTACAGGACGAACTCGTGGTCGAGCTGGTACCGCTCCCGGACGCGGGCGACGTCCTCCTCGCTCGGCGCCACGCTGAACCGCTCGTCGATGGCGTTGTAGACGACGACGATCTTGTCGGGCCGGACGTTGAAGAAATGGATGATGTCGCGCTTGGAGGCTTCCGAGACCGTGAGGATGCGGTGCGATCGCCGGACGGCGCTCCACATCGAGGCGCGCACGTACGCGTAGGCCGCCCGGTTCGGCAGGTACTGCGGAAACATCAGGTGGATGCAGTCGTGAATCGTCACCACCGCGCGGCATCGCACCGCTGGCGGCAGCACGTAATGCGGCGCGTGGAAGACGTCGGGCCGTTCGCGGCGCAGCACCCAGGGCACGTGGACCTGCTCGCGGATCGAATAGTTCGGCGACCGTTCGAGCACCGTCCGGAAGTTCGGTCCGAGCGGCGCCCCGATCGCCATGTCCCCTTCATGGCACAGCAGGACGTACTCGCTCTCGCGATCGATCCGGGCGAGGTGGCGCAGGAGATTGCGGATGTAGGTGCCGATGCCGAAGTCGTGCAGCTTTCGGGCATCGATCGCGACGCGCATCAATCAATGATACAGGCGCGCTATCGATCCCAGCCCCGCCACTCGAGGCGCTGCTGCCGCCGCAGGTCGCGCATGACGCCGGGATAGACGCCCTGGCGGCGCGCGGCTTCGCCCGCCTGGGCCATCGCCGCGCGGATCGCGTCGGCGTTCGTGCGGACCTGGCGCAGAAAGTCTTCGCAGTCGTACGCGCCGCTCTGGCTGATGCGAACACCGTCGGGCTCCCAGACGGCGAACCAGGGTCGGTCGCCCGCGGGCGTCGTGCGGCTCACGCACGACGGCGCGTAGCGCGTCCAGAAGCGATCGATCTCGCTCGCGCGGTCCACCACCTCCTCGAGCGCCGCCTCATACGCCTCCGTGCCGCGCTCGCGCAGATCGCCGGCGTCCGGGGATCCCTCCATGACGCTGTTGAGGCCCTGAAGCGGCGTCGACGCCACCGCGGCCGGCCGGCCGGCCAGGAGCGGGGCGGCGTGATCGATCGCCACCGCAAAGGCGAGCCCCTGTCCGCCGCGTTCCGCAATCCGCATCGAGTTCACGCCGATGACGACGCCGTTGCGATCGACGAGCGGGCCGCCGCTGTTGCCGGGATTGATCGCCGCGTCGGTCTGGATGAGCGTGACGGATCCCGCCTTCCGGACGGCGCTGACGATGCCGCGCGTCACCGTGTTCGACAGCACGCCGAACGGCGATCCGATCGCCACGACTTCCTGACCCGCGCGCACGTCGGTGAGCGTGCCGAGCGGCAGCGTGGCCTGCCGCGCGCTCGGGTTGAGGACCTCGAGCAGCGCCAGGTCGGTGCCCGGCGAGACGCTCGCGACGCGCGCCGTGTAGCTGACGCTGCCGTTCTGCAGCTGCACCGAGACCTGCGTGCCGACCACGTGCGCGTTGGTGAGCACCTGATTCGGCCGGACGAAGAACCCCGTGCCGCGCGAGCTGCCGGCCTGAATCGACACCACGGCCGGGAGGCTGCGCGCCACGACGTCCTCGAGGGCCGCGGCGCCTGCCGGGGGGACTGTGTCGGCGCGCGGCGCCGGAGCCGTGGCCGTCTCGACGGTGGCCGGCGCCGGGTTGGCCGTTTCCGCCACGTCCGCCGCCGGCTCGTCGGTGTCGACGGCCGCGCCATCGACCGCCGACGCGGCAGCGTCGGGCACGGGCTGCGGATCAGCCGCCGGCGCCGCCAGCCGGAGCGCGACGACAAGGGCGGCGCCCAGTGCGAGGCCGGTCACGAGCAGGAGCGGACGGCTCCGTCGCCCGCCCGCGTCCTCGGGCGGCAGCTCCGCGGCCGGGGGCGGCGCCGAAGGCCGCTCCGACCCGCAGCGACACGTACCGATATGGGGCGGCACGCGGCGGCCGCACCCCGGGCAATTCCACGCATTGGTGTCGGCAGTGCTCATCGACGTGACCCTGGGGGATCGATCCGCATATCGGGCAGCCGCCCCCGGAACTTCAGATAGGCGCGGAGCAGGGGCACCCAGCGGGGATGGTGCTTGGCATAAAAGGCCAGCTGGCTGCGGCGGTAGGCGGCCTCCGTCGCGCCGGGCACGGACGCGACCGACCGCCCCCGGGCGTGGAGCACCTCCGCTCCGGGCGTGAAGAGCACTTTTTGCCCCCGCGCCCGGATCGCGGCACAGAAGTCGACATCCTCCGCATACATGAAGTACCGCTCGTCGAGCAGCCCGACCGCCTCCGCGTCGGCGCGCCGCACGAGCAGGCAGGCCCCGCTGACCCAGTCGACGTCGCGCGGCCGTCGCGTCAGCCGTTCGATCCAGCTGCGCATGCCGGGGAAACCGCGCTGACTGCCGCGCACGAGCGCCTTCTGGCGAAGTTCGGCCAGCGGGCTCATCATCGGCCCGAAGGAAAGTTCCGGCCGTCCCTTGGAGTCGACGAGCCGTGGTCCGGCCACGGCGGCACCGGTGTCCGAGTCGAGCGCGCGGATGAGCGCCTCGATCGCCCCGGGCCCGACCGCCGTGTCGGGGTTCAGCAGGAGGATGAGATCGCCGGACGACTGCCGGATGCCCAGGTTGCTGGCGCGCGCGAAGCCGACGTTCGCTCCGGCGTCGACGACACGGACGGAGGGCCACCGCTGCCGCACGGCGGCGCCGGTGCCGTCCGGCGACGCGTTGTCCACGACGACGACGTCGTGGTCGATTCGTGGCGGATGGCGCGCGAGCGCGGCGAGGCAGTCATCGACGTCATCAATCGAATTGTAGGTGACGATGACGATCGACAGGCGCGTCATGCGGCGGCGGCGGTCAGCGCGTCGAGAACGGTGGCCGCGCACGCGTCCCAGGAGTACCGCGGGAGGAGGCGCACGGCCGCGGCGCGAATGCGCGCGCGCTCCGCCTCGTCGCCAAGCACGGTATCGATCGCGGCAGCGACGATCGCCGGGTCAACGCGCGGCACGTAGAGGGCGGCGTCGCCGTACACCTCCCGCGCGATCGGCGTGTCGAGGACGACAATCGGCACGCCCGCGGCAAGCGCCTCGAGCGGCGTCAGCCCGAAGCCTTCGTACTCGGACAGAAACACGAACGCCCGCGCGCGGCTGTACAGCCCGGCGAGCGCCTCGTCGGGCACGTAGGATCGGACGCCGATGCGGTCGGCCGCGCCCGAGGCCCGTACGATCGCATCCACGTCGATGCGCGGCATCGTCCGGTTGTCGCCGACGATCTCCAGGCGGACGTCGGGCCGGCGGCGCGCGAGCTGCGCGAAGCCCTCGACGAGCTCCGGGATGTGCCGCCGCGTGAAGAGCGACCCGACGTAGAGCACCGTATTCTCGCGAGCCTGAAAGGCTCGCTCCACAACATGCACGCCTGGATAGACGACATCGATGTTGGAAGCAGGCACGTTCAGGAGCCGCGAGATCTCGTCGCGCGAGAACTGCGAGGTCGTCAGGACGCGTGCGGCGCGCCGCGCGGCAAGGCGCGTGACGAGGCGGCGGCGCAGGCCTTCGCGCCGGCCGAACCATTCCGGGCGCGCCGCAAACGAGACGTCGTAGATCGCGACGACCATCGGCACGGGACAGCGAAGCGGACCCGTGTACGCGGGCGCGAAGAGCACGTCGGCGCGCGCCGCGCGCACGAGCCGCGGCAGCGAGAGCTGCTCCCACGCGGTCGATCCGCGTCGATGCGCGGGGGCCAGCGTGACGAACTCATGGCGCCGTGCGTCCGGCGATGCGTCCCACGCCGCCATCACGCCCTTCAGAAACCGTCCGACGCCGGTCGGCTGTCCCTGAAGCTCGCGGCCGTCGATCGCGATGCGCACGCTACCGTATGATAGCCTCAGCAGTTTCGCGCACATGGAGGCGGATGAAAATCGCGGTCGTCGGGACGGGGTACGTCGGGCTCGTGGCAGGTGCGTGCCTCGCGGAGAGCGGCAACGATGTCGTCTGCGTGGACAAAGACGAGGCGAAAATCAGGATGCTGCGCCGCGGCCGCATGCCGTTTTACGAGCCCGGCCTCGAAGAGCTGGTGCGGCGCAACCGGCACGAGAAGCGACTCACGTTCACGGCGACCCTGCCCAAAGCGGTCCGCGACGCCGCGATCATCTTCATCGCGGTCGGTACACCGCCGGGTGAGGACGGGTCTGCCGATCTGCAGCACGTGCTTGCCGTCGCGCGCGACATCGCGCGGGCGATGAACGGCTACAAGGTCATCGTCAACAAGAGTACCGTGCCGGTCGGCACGAGCGAGCGCGTCCGCGAGGTGATCCGCCGCGAGACGACGCATCCCTTCAGCGTGGTCAGCAACCCGGAATTCCTCAAGCAGGGGGCGGCTGTCGACGACTTCATGAAGCCGGATCGCGTCGTCATCGGCGCGGAGGACTCGCGTGCGGAGGAGCTGATGCGCGAGCTGTACGCCCCGTTCACGCGCACCGGCGCGCCGGTGTTCGTGATGGACTGCGCCAGCGCCGAGCTGTCGAAGTATGCAGCGAATGCGATGCTCGCCGCGCGCATTTCCTTCATGAACGAGGTGGCCAACCTCTGCGAGCTGGTGGGAGCCGACGTCGATCACGTGCGGCAGGCGATTGCCTCGGATCGGCGGATCGGGGCGTCGTTCCTGTTTCCGGGCGTCGGCTACGGCGGCAGCTGCTTTCCGAAGGACGTCCAGGCGCTGATTCATTTCGCGGCGGCCAAGAACTACGAGTTCAGGATCCTTCGCGCCGTGGAGTCGGTGAACGCGCAGCAGAAGACGCGGCTGCTGGCGAAGATGCGGACACACTTCGGCAGTCTGAAAGGGAAGACCGTCGCCGTCTGGGGGCTGTCGTTCAAGCCGCGGACCGACGACATGCGCGAGGCCCCGTCGCTGGCGCTGATCGAGGGGCTGCTGGCGGCGGGCGCGAAGGTCCAGGCCTACGATCCGGAGGCGATCCGGGTGGCGAAGGGCCTCCTCGGGAGCCGCGTGACGTTCGCCTCGGGCAATTACGAGGCGCTACGCGGGGCCGATTGCCTGGCGCTCGTCACGGAATGGAACGAGTTTCGCCGGCCCGACTTCGCGCGCATGCGCAAGCTGATGCACACGCCGATCGTCTTCGACGGGCGCAACGTCTATACCCCGCAGCAGATGCAGCAGAACGGCTTCACCTATTACTCCATTGGACGCGCCGCATCGTAGCGTCGTGCTGGTGACCGGCGGCGCCGGGTACATCGGCAGCCACAGCGCGAAGGCCTTCGGCCGCGCCGGGCACCGGGTGGTGGTCTTCGACAATCTGTCGGCGGGCCACCGCGAGGCGGCGCGCGGCGCGCCGCTCATCGAAGGGGACATCCGCGACGTCGACGCCGTCCGCCGCGCCATCCGCGACAGCGGCGCCGCGGCGGTCGTGCACTTTGCCGGCTCGCTCGACGTCGCCGCGTCGATGCGCGATCCCACGTCGTATTACCGCAACAACGTCGCGGGCTCGCTGGCGACGCTCGAGGCGATGGTGGCGGAGGGGTGCGGGCACTTCGTGTTCTCGTCGTCGTGCGCCGTGTATGGAGAGCCCGCCGCGCTGCCGCTGGAGGAAACGCACCCGACGACGCCCGTCAATCCGTACGGGCAGACGAAGCTGGCCGTCGAGCAGGCGCTGCCGCATTTCGAGCGGGCGCACGGCATTCGCGCAATCAGTCTGCGGTATTTCAATGCGGCGGGCGCGGATCCGGACGGCGAGCTGGGCGAAGATCACGCGCCGGAGCTCCATGCGATCCCGCGCGCGCTGGCTGCCGCCGCCGGCGGACCGGTCTTCGATCTGTTCGGCGACGACTATCCGACGCCCGATGGCACCTGTCTCCGCGACTACGTGCACGTGGCGGATCTGGCCGACGCGCACGTTCGTGCGCTGGCGCGACTGGAATCCGGGGGCGCCTCGGCCACGTACAACGTCGGGACCGAGCGCCCCGCATCGGTCCTCGACGTGCTCACGGCCGTCGAACGTGTCGTGGGGCGGCCGGTGCCGCGACGGATGGCGCGCCGGCGGCCGGGCGATCCGGCGGCGCTCTACGCGTCGGCCGCCCGGATTCGCCAGGAGCTCGGATGGGCCCCCGAGCGGCCATCGCTCGAGATCATCGTCGCGGATGCATGGCGATGGCATTCGACCCACCCGCAGGGGTTCGGGACGCCACCCCATCGCGCAGGCTTGCGCGATGGGGACCCCGGGGTGGCGGCAGGGCAGGGGGGGCGCTGATGTCGCGGCTGCGCGGCGTGCTGCACGACCCGCTCCTGTCGGTCGTGATGCCCGTCTTCAACGAGGTGGCGACAATCGAGGAGATCGTCCGGCGGGTGCTCGCCGTGCCGCTCCGAATCCAGCTCATCGTCGTCGACGACGGCTCGACGGACGGGACGGGAGAGGTGCTCGACCGGCTGCGCGGGCCGCTCTCCTTCACGCTGGTGCGGCAGCCGCGCAATCTGGGCAAGGGCGCCGCGCTGCGGCGGGGCTTCGAGGACGTGCGCGGGGATCTCGTCGTCATTCAGGACGCGGATCTCGAGTACTCGCCCGAGGAATTCCCGATGCTCATCGAACTGATCTGTCAGGGGCGCGCGGACGTGGTGTACGGGTCGCGCTTCATCGGCCGGCACCGGGTGTTTCTCTTCTCGCATTACCTGGGCAACCGGTTCCTGACGCTCGTGACGAACATTCTGTACAACACCATGCTCACGGACATGGAGACCTGCTACAAGGTGATGCGGACCGACGTGCTGCGCTCCATGACGTTGCGCTCCAACGGATTCGGCATCGAGCCGGAGATGACGGCGAAGATTTTCAAGCGCGGCTACCGGGTCTACGAGGTGCCGATTACCTACGACGGGCGCGGGTACGAGGAAGGGAAGAAAATTGGCTGGCGTGACGGGGTGGTCGCCCTGTGGGTGCTGCTGAGGTACAGGTTCAGCGAGTGAGCGTGCTGCGCCGCCTGCTGCAGTACGCGCGGCCGCATCGGGCGCGGCTCGCCGCGGCGCTGGCAGCGATGGTGCTGTACGGCGCCGCCTCGGCGGGGCTGGCGGCGCTGATCCAGCCGATCTTTGACGAGGTGCTCCCGAGCCGGCAGAACCTCGCGCCGATCGCGGCGGCCATCCTCGTCATCTACGTGTTCAAGGGCGCCGGCGCGTACCTCTCCGGGTATCTCATGACCGACGTTGGCCAGCGGGTCGTCCGCGATCTGCGCAACGTGCTCTTCCGCCACATCCTCGGCCAGTCGGCCGCCTTCTTCTCGCTCCAGACGACCGGACGCCTGATGTCGCGCATTACCAACGACGTGGGGCAGGTTCAGCGCGTCGTGTCCGAAACGATCGGAGACCTGGCGCGCGAGTCGCTCGCGCTGGTCGGATTTGCGGCGCTCCTCTTTTATTACGATGCGCGGCTGGCGCTCGTCTGCCTGACCGGGGCGCCGATCGTGATCTATCCGCTCATCCGGCTCGGGCAGCGGATCCGTCGCACGGCGCGGCGGAGCCAGGAGGCGCTCGAGGAGCTGTCGCACGTGAGCGCCGAGGCGATTACCGGTCACCGCATCGTGAAGGCGTTCGGCGCCGAGGGGCGCGAGACCGCCAAATTCGAGCGCACCTCACAGCATCTCTACCGGACCAACATGAAGGTCACCGGCGTCGTGTCCGTGCTGCCGCCGCTCATGGAATTCATCGGCGGCGTGGCCTTCGTCGGCGCGCTCGTCTACGGCACGCAGGAGATTGCCGCGGCGCGCCTGTCGCCCGGCGAGTTCACCGCGTTCGTCGCGGCGTTGTTCATGATGTATGCGCCGGCGAAGAAGCTGAGCCGCGTGAACGCCGACCTGCAGCAGGCCATGGCCGCCGGCGAGCGCATTTTCGAGATCCTCGATTCGCACAATGAGGTGGAGGAGCGCCCCGGCGCCGCCGTGCTGCCGCCGTTCGCCGGGCGCATCGAGTTCGTCGACGTCCGGTTCACCTACGGCGGCCACGTGCCCACCCTCGACGGCGTGAGCTTCACGGTGCGCGCGGGGCAGATGCTCGCCATCGTCGGCCGGAGCGGCGCCGGCAAGACGACGCTCGTGAACCTGATCCCGCGCTTCTACGACGTGAATGGCGGCGCCATTCTCGTCGACGGCCACGACGTTCGCGACGTGACGCTCGCCTCGGTCCGGTCGCAGGTCGGGATTGTCACCCAGGAAACGGTGCTCTTCGACGACACGATTGCCGCCAATGTCGCGTACGGCCGCCCCGGCGCGGCGCGCGAGGAGATCGAGGCGGCCGCCCGTGCGGCGCACGCGCACGAGTTCATCGTCCGGGTCGAGGGCGGCTACGACGCCATGATCGGCGAGCGCGGCCAGCGGCTGTCGGGCGGACAGCGGCAGCGAATTGCGATCGCGCGCGCGATCCTGCGCGACTCGCCGATCCTGATCCTCGACGAGGCGACTTCGTCGCTCGACGCCGAAGCGGAGATGCTCGTGCAGGAAGCGCTCGCCAACCTGATGCGCAACCGCACGAGCTTCGTCATCGCGCATCGGCTCTCCACGGTGCGGCGCGCCGACGCGATCGTGGTGCTCGAGCGGGGCCGTATCGCGGAATCGGGCACGCACGACGAGCTGATGGCGCAGGGCGGCGCGTATGCGAAACTCTACGAGCTGCAGCTGCAGGAGGAGCCGTCGGAGATCGAAATCTGATGATCAAATCCATGACGGGCTTCGCCTCGCTGACGCATGAAGACGATCGCGCGACGATCGCGGTGACGCTTCGCGCGGTCAACCACCGGTTTCTCGACCTGCAGCTCCGGATGCCGCCGTCGCTCGCCGACCTGGAGTCGCGAGTGCGCGGGCTGCTGCAGAAGCGTCTGGCGCGCGGCCGCGTGGAGCTGGCCATCAGCATGCAGCTGCGGACGGCCGCGGCGCCGGCCGTGGAGCTCAACGCCGCGTTCGTCAATGCGCTCTCGGCGGCGCTCGAGGAGGCGCGCCAGCGCGGCCTCGTTTCCGGGACGCTGACGCCGGGGGATCTGCTGCGCCTGCCGCAGGCGATCACGATCCGCGATCGGCCGGCCGAGGCCGATCCGGCGCTCGAGGCGCAGCTGGCCGCGAGCGTGAAAGCCGCTGTGGAACAGGCGCTGGCCGACCTCGACGGCATGCGCATGCGCGAAGGCGGGCACCTGCGGGCCGATCTCGACGCGCGGCGGCAGATGCTGGCCGCGCTGATCGAACAGCTCGCGGTGGCGGCCGACGAAGGGCGCGCCGCGGTCGAGCTGCGCCTGCAGGAGCGCATCCGCGAGATCGGCATGGAGCTCCCCGTCGATCAGGCGATGATCGCGCAGGAGATCGTTCGCGCCGCCGCGCGGGCCGACATCAGCGAGGAGGTGACGCGCTTCCGCGCGCATCTCGCGCACTGGGAGGCGCTCGAGGACGGCGACGAGCCGTGCGGCCGCAAGCTCGACTTCCTGCTGCAGGAGATGAACCGCGAGGTGAACACGATTGGCGCCAAGGCGGACGGGCTGCGCGTCTCGGAGCTGATCATCAATGCGAAGGCGGAGCTCGAGAAGATGCGCGAGCAGGTGCAGAATGTCGAGTAGCCCGGCGCAGCCACGAGGCCTGCTCTTCATCGTCTCGGCGCCGTCGGGCACCGGCAAGACGACGCTCGTGGAGCGGCTCGTGCAGGTGGTGCCGGATCTTCGGAATTCGCGGTCGTATACCTCGCGGCCGATGCGGGCCGGAGAGCGCGACGGCGTCGACTATAATTTCATCAGCCGCGACCGCTTCGACGCGATGGTGGGCGACGGGGCATTTCTGGAATGGGCCGCCGTTTTCGGCCATGCCTACGGCACCTCGGCGGCCGATACCGAGGCGCGGCTCGCCGTGGGAGAGGACGTCGTGCTCGTCATCGACGTCCAGGGTGCGCGGCAGGTCCGGAGCCGAGGGATCGAAACCGTCGGCATCTTCGTGCTGCCCCCGTCCGCGGCGGTCCTCGAGCAGCGGCTGCGCGGGCGCAGCAAGGATTCCGAGGAGCAGATTCGGCGGCGTCTCGAGGTGGCGTGCCGCGAGGTCGGCGAGTACTCGCAGTACGAGTACGTGGTGATCAACGACGAGCTGGAGGGGGCGGTCGAGCGGCTGGCGGCAATCGTGCGGGCCGAGCGGGCGCGGGTGAAGGTCATGCGGCGCGCGGCCGAAGAGATCATAGGGACATTTACACATGGAAAGAATGCCACAAGAGAACCGGTTTGAGTTCGTCGTCGTCGCGAGCCAGCGCGCGCGCCAGTTGATGGCGGGATCGGTGCCGCGCGAGACCGGGCTGAAGAAGATCACGATCGCGCAGCGCGAAGTGCTGCGGCGGAAGGTGGAGAAACTGGAGAAGTAGTAGGCGG
>CAZGLC010000011.1:0-24332 GCA_964526235.1 uncultured Bifidobacteriaceae bacterium | reverse complement strand
GCGCAGCGCGAAGTGCTGCGGCGGAAGGTGGAGAAACTGGAGAAGTAGTAGGCGGGAGGCAGAGGGCAGTAGGCAGAAGCAGCCTACTGCCTACTGCCTACTGCCTACTGCCTACCATGTTGATCGCCCTCGGCGTCACCGGCGGCATCGGCGCCTACAAGGCGGTCGAAGTGTGCCGCGGCCTGCAGCGGCAGGGCCATGACGTCGTTGCGGTCATGACCCGCTCGGCGGTCCGGTTCGTCGGTCCGATCACCTTCGAGGCGATTACCCGCCGTCCGGTCATCACGTCGCAGTGGAAGCCGGGCCTGAACGCGGATATCGAGCACATCGCGATTGCCGACCAGATTGCGCTCCTCCTTGTGGCGCCCTGTACGGCCAACGTGATCGGCAAGTTCGCGTCCGGCATCGCCGACGATTTTCTGAGCTCCCTGTACCTGGCGACGCGGGCGCCTGTGCTGCTGGCGCCGGCGATGAACTCGAACATGCTGGCGCACGACGCCGTCCAGCGGAACGTCCGCACGCTGGCCGCGCGCGGCGTCCGCTTCGTCGAGCCGGGCGAGGGCTACCTGGCCTGCGGCTGGATCGGCAAGGGACGGCTCGCCGAGCCGCCGGAGATCGTCGCGGCCGCGCTCGGGCTGCTCGCGCCGGTCGATTCGGTCCTGCGCGGCCGCCACGTGATCGTGACCGCGGGACCGACCTACGAGGACATCGATCCGGTGCGGTACGTGGGCAACCGTTCGAGCGGCCGGATGGGATTCGCGCTCGCGGCCGAGGCGCAGCGGCGCGGCGCGCGCGTCACGCTCGTCGCCGGGCCGACGACGATCGAGCCGCCCGCGGCCGACGATCTCGTGCGCGTACGCACCGCGGCCGAGATGCACGCGGCCGTCACGACCGCCGCCGGAGAGGCCGACGTCGTCATCATGGCGGCCGCGGTGGCGGACTATACGCCGGAGGCGCCTGCAGGGCAGAAGGTCCCCAAGACCGATGCGCCGTTGACGCTCACGCTCCAGCGGACGCGCGACATTCTGGCGGAGCTGGCGCGCATGCCGTCGCGGCGGGCGTCTGGACGTCCGATGCTCGTCGGATTCGCCGCCGAGACCGGAGATGCCGCGGCGAAAGCGCGCGACAAGCGCGTTCGGAAAGGCGTCGATCTCATCGTCGCCAACGACGTCGCCCGGCCCGACGCCGGCTTCGAGGTCGAGACCAACGCCGTCACCATCATCGGGGCCGACGGCGAGCAGGCGCTGGCGGTGCAGTCGAAGGACCGCGTCGCGGCAGCGGTGCTCGACCGCGTCGAGGCGCTCCTCCGCACGCGGGCGGCGTCGCCGGTCCGCGCGTGACGTCCCGCGACGAGATCCGCGCGCATCTGGAGTTTTTCGGCGAGCTCGGCGTCGACGGCATCCGTACGGACCCTGAGTGGCGAGCCCGCGAATCCGAATCGCGTTCCCCTGAAACTCATATCCAGGCGATTGACCGAGAGACCCTCCCCGTCATCCGCCAGGACCTTGGCGACTGCACCCGCTGCAAGCTGCACGGGCTCGGCCGAAAGCAGATCGTCTTCGGCGTCGGCAATCCGTATGCGGATCTGATGTTCGTCGGCGAGGCGCCTGGCGCCGACGAGGACATCCAGGGCGAGCCGTTCGTCGGGCGTGCCGGACAGCTGCTGACGAAGATCATCGAGTCGATCGGGCTGCGGCGCGAGGATGTCTACATCGCCAACGTGATCAAGTGCCGCCCGCCGGGCAATCGGAATCCCGAGCCGGACGAGGTCGAGCAGTGCGAGCCGTTCCTGTTCCGCCAGATCGACGCCATCCGGCCCAAGGTCATCGTCGCCCTCGGCAAATTCGCGGCGCAGTCACTGCTGCGGACGACCGAGCCGATCACGCGGCTCCGCGGGCGCGAATACACGTACCGCGACGCGATCCTGATGCCGACGTATCATCCCGCGTATCTGCTGCGCACGCCGTCCGCCAAGCGTGACGTGTGGGAGGACATGAAACGCGTCCGCGCAATCCTGAAAGGGGAGTAAGATTTTCGAGTTTTGAGTCTTGAGTGTTGCGTTTAATTTCCGTCGCCGTTCCCGTCCCCCAGCTTGACGCGCTGACCTACAACGTTCCCGACACATTCTCCGAGCTGCCGCCGATTGGCGCGCGCGTCCGCGTGCCGGTCGGCTCGCGCCTTGTCACCGGGTGCGTCGTCGGGCACGACGCGGTGCTCGAGGAGGGAACGAAGGCGCGCGACGTCTCCGAGGTGCTCGACCGCGAGCCGTTCCTGCCGCCAGCGATCGTCGAGCTGTGTCGATGGGTGGCCGAGTACTACATGTCGGGGCTCGGCGAGGCCATTGGCGTGGCGCTGCCGCCGACCGCCCGCCGCGCGTCGGGCTACAAAACCCACCGCGTCGTGGCTGTCACCCCGCACGGCCTGTCGATGCTGGGGTCAGACCCCGGAACGACTCATCACCGGGGTCTGACCCCCAGGCAACGCGAAGTCCTGCAACAACTTGCGGGCGCTCCGGCGGGCCTGTCGGCATCGATTTTGCGCGAGCGCGGCGCCACGGCGGACGTTATCCGGCGGCTCGCCGCGCACGGCCTCGTCGCGATCCGCTCCGAGCGCGAGGAGCGCGACCCGTTCGGGCGGGCGGCGCTGCCCGGCGTGAGCCCCGACGCGGCGCGGACGCTGACCGCCGAGCAGGCCGATGCGCTCGCCACGCTGTCGCGGCTCGCTGACGCGGGCACCTTCAGGGTCGCGATGCTGCACGGCGTGACCGGCAGCGGCAAGACGGAGATCTATCTGCGCCTCGCCGATCGCGTCCGCCGGGCGGGGCGGCAGGTCCTGCTGCTCGTGCCCGAGATCGCCCTGACGCCGTCGGTGGCGGCGCTCTTCCGCGGCGCATTCGGCGACCGCGTCGCGATCCAGCACAGCGCGCTCTCCGACGGCGAACGCCACGACCAGTGGCAGCGCATCCGCCGCGGCGACGTCGACGTCGTCATCGGCACGCGATCGGCGGTGTTTGCGCCGCTCCCGCAGCCGGGCTTGATTGTGGTGGACGAGGAGCACGACAGCTCCTACAAGCAGGAGGAGGCGCCGCGCTATCACGGCCGCGATGTCGCGATCGTCCGCGGCCGTGCGCAGGGAGCGCTGGTGGTGCTCGGCTCGGCGACGCCGTCGCTCGAAACCTATCAGAATGCCGAGGCGGGCAAGTACACGCGGATCGCGATCGAGCGCCGCGTCCTCGATCGGCCGCTCGCGGACGTGCGTCTCGTGAAGATGCGCGACGAGTACGCAGATCAGGGGCCCGACGTGATCGTCAGCCGCGCGCTGGCGGCCGCCATCGAGCAGCGGCTCACGCGCGGCGAGCAGGTGGTGGTGCTGTTGAACCGGCGCGGGTACTCGACCGCCGTGTTCTGCCGGCAGTGCGGCGACACGTTCGAATGTCCCAATTGCAGCGTGTCGCTGACGGTTCATCGAACCCGGACCGGATGGCGGACGCGGTGCCATTACTGCAACTACTCGATGGAGGCGCCGCGCACCTGCCGGAAATGCGCCGCGCCATACCTCGAACAGGCGGGCTTTGGCACCGAGAAGGTGGAACAGCACCTGCGCGACCTGTTTCCGGCGGCCCGCATCCGCCGCGTCGACCGCGACTCGGTTCGCCGGAAGGGAGCGCTGACGACCCTTCTCGCCAGGTTCGCAGGGGGGGAGATCGACCTGCTCGTCGGGACGCAGATGATCGCGAAGGGGCACGACTTCCCGCGCGTGACGCTCGTCGGCGTGATTTCGGCGGACGTCGGGCTCGGCCTGGCGGACTTCCGCGCCGCGGAGCGGACGTTCCAGCTGCTGACACAGGTGGCCGGGCGCGCCGGGCGCGGCGAGCTCGCCGGCGAAGCGATCGTCCAGACGCTCTACCCGGAGCACTACAGCATCCAGGTGGCCTGCCGGCAGGATTACCCGGATTTCTTTGCGCGCGAGCTGGTCTATCGGCGCAGCATGCGTTACCCGCCGGTCGTGGCGCTCATCAACGCGGTCGTCCGCGGCCGGAGCTTCGCCGAGGCCATGGACGCGGCAGCGACCCTGGTGAGCGACCTGGAAGGACCTGCGCGTGCCGGACTCTTCACGGTCCTGGGCCCGGCCCCCGCGCCGCTCGGCCGCCTGCGTGGCGAGCACCGGGTGCAATTCTTCCTGAAAGGAACGCGCCGGGCCGACATGCGGCGTGCTCTCCGCGACGCGCTCGCCTCGCGCCCGCATCTCCGCAAGCGTGTCACGGTCGACGTCGATCCGCTGAATGTGTTGTGAATCGCGCAGGCTGAAGCCTGCGCTCTACAGGCATGTGTAGCGCGCACGCTTCAGCGTGCGCGGTTCAGGGCCTCGACACGATGTCGAACGGCTCGATCGGCGCGGGTGTGAAGCACAGGATGAACATCACGAGCGCGAATGCCGCGAGCCAGAGACGGCCGCGGTCGAGCGGCACTTCCTCATCGATCGTGCGCGGGTGGCGCGGCCCGAACGTCAGCAGCATGACCACGGTCAGGACCGTCCAGACGAGCCACGAGCTCGAGACGAACGTCAGGCCGATGAGCAGGGCCAGCGTGCCCAGCGTGACGATGGTGCTCTTCCGGCCGAGCACCGCGTAAGAAATGTGCCCGCCGTCGAGCTGGCCGATTGGGAACAGGTTCAGCGCCGTGGCCAGCAGTCCGAACCAGGCCGCAAACGCCATCGGGTGCAGGTTGATGGAGTAGCCCTCCGGCGGCGTCCCCCAGAAGAGCCACGCTGCCGCTCTGAACAGGAGCGGTTCTCCGAGCTCGACGAATCCACGCGTGTCGCTCGGGAGTGCCGCGACGTGCGAGAGGCTCATCCCGAGGAGCAGGAGCGGCACCGCGACCACGAACCCGGCGATCGGGCCGGCGATGCCGATGTCGAAGAGCTGGCGCTTGCCCGGAATCATCTGGCGAATCCGGATGAAGGCGCCGAGCGTCCCCGTCAGCGGCAGCGGCGCCGGCAGGAAATACGGGAGCGACGCATCCACCCCGTAATAGCGGCACGCATAGTAGTGGCCGAACTCATGCGCGCCGAGAATGGCCAGGATCGACGCGCTGTACCAGAGCCCGTTGAGCACGAGTTCCGTTGCCGACAGATCGAGCGAACGGCTGCCGAAGTCGGCGGTGAAGCTCGCGAAATGGTCGGCGCCGACGAGCATCGTCGTCACGACGGTCAGCAGGAACAGCACGATGTGCCGCCACCGGCGCGGCGGATCGGTCGGGTAGCGCGACCGGTAAGGCGGTTCGGACGGGAGCGGCGGAGGAGCGCCGTACTGCGGAACGGGAGACGATGGGAAGCCCATGCGGGCTGATTACGCGATATTCTGGAGTTCCTTGCCAGGCTTGAAGCGGATGGTCCGCCCTGGCGGGATGCGCACTTCTTTGCCGGTCCGTGGGTTCCGGCCGATGCCGCGCTTGCGGGGCTTCACCTGGAATACCCCGAAACCGCGGAGCTCGATGCGGTCGCCCCGCTGCATCGACAGCCGCATCGCGTCGAACACCGCATCGACAGCCACCTCAGCTTTCACCTTGGTGATGTCGGCAATTTTCGAGACTTCGTTGACGATGTCGACCTTGATCATCTGCAGGAAACCCTTCGGGAAAAGGCTGTAACTACTATAAAGAGCATCACTTAGGCTGTCAAATGACTTCCCGCGAGGCGGGTCGGGTCCCCACCCGGCGGCTGCCATCCGTCGTGCTCGTGGGCCGACCCAACGTCGGCAAATCGACCCTCTTCAACCGCCTGAGCAGTACGCGGAGGGCGATCGTCACCGCCATTCCAGGCACGACCCGCGACGTCATTGCCCAGCCGGCCGAGTGGCGCGGCGTGCCGTTCGAGCTCGTCGACACCGGTGGCTTGTTCGGCGCGAGCCAGGATCCGCTGCACGAGCTCGTCGTGGCGCGCGGACAGCGCGCCATCGCTGACGCGGATCTGCTGGTGTTTCTGGTCGACGGGCGCGAGGGGCTCGTGTCCGCCGACCGCGAGATCGCGCAGGTGATCCGCGGCGCCGGCACACCCGCCGTGCTCGCGATCAACAAGACCGACGACCGCCGCGCGAAAGGCGGATTGCTGGAGTTCGCCGAGCTCGGTTTCGATCCGATGGTCGAGATCTCGGCCGAGCACGGCGAAGGCACGGGCGACCTGCTCGATGCGATCGTCGAGCGGCTGGGGCGCTCGCCGGTGGCAGCCGACGCCGAGGCCACCACCGCCGAGCTCCGCGTCGCGATCGTGGGCCGGCCGAATGCCGGCAAGTCGTCGCTCGTGAACCGGCTGCTGCGCGAGGAGCGGATGATCGTGGACGAGGCCCCCGGGACGACGCGCGACGCAGTCGATGCGGTGCTGCGCTGGCACAAGCGGCGGTTCCGCATCGTCGACACGGCGGGCATCCGGCGGGCCGGACGCGTGGGCCGGGCAGGACAGATCGAGGCGGTGAGCGTGCTTCTGGCACGGCGCGCGATCGAGGCGGCGGACATCGTCGTTCTGCTCGTCGACGCGAGTGCGGGCGCGACTGATCAGGATGCGGCGATCGCCGGCGAGGCGGACAAGGCGGGGCGCGGGATCGTCGTCGTGGCGAACAAGTGGGATCTGATGAAAGAACGGGGGCCGGACTTCGTCAAGGAGTTCGACGAGGCGCTGCGCCGTCAGATGAAGTTCCTCGACTACGCGCCGGTCCTCCACATCTCGGCGCTCACCGGCGAACGGACGCCGCGGCTGCTCGAAATGATCGATCGTGTCGCCGTCTCGCGGGCGGCGCGCGTCAGGACGCCCGAGCTGAACAGCTTCATCCGCGACGTGACCGCCGCCCATCCGCCGCCAGGCCGCGACGGCAAGGCGGTGCGGGTGCTCTACGCGACGCAAACGGGTACGGCGCCGCCCACGTTCGTCCTCTTCACGAGCCGGGTGACCCGGTTCCACTTCTCGTACGAGCGGTTTCTGATCAATCAGATCCGGGACCGCTTCGGGTTCCTCGGCACGCCGATCCGGCTGCACGTCCGCCGCCGGCGCTGACTGCTGCACGTAGTGTCCGGCTTCAGCCGGACTGCTATACTTTTGGCAGTGACTCCTCGGCTGTATAAGGCGGCGGAGGTCTGCGAAGCGACCGGCCTCCAGCCCTATGTGCTGCGGTCGTGGGAGAAGGAGTTTCTGGGCATCGGGGTCCAGAAGGCGCCCGAGGCGCTCCGCGTCTATCGCGAGTCGGACGTCGAATGGGTGCGGCGCATCAAGGAGCTGGTGTTCGGCGAGGGGCTGACGCTGGCCGGCGCCCGGCGGCGGCTCGAGGACTCGCTGCCGCGTCCGGCGGACAGTCCGTCCGAGACGGACGACGTGCTCGAAACGCTCGGCGCCGATGCGCGGACGCGCATCGACATCGTGCGCAGCGGTCTCCGCTCGATTCTCGACGTGCTGTCGAAACGCGCGGGATCGATGCCGGTGCCGGATCTCCCGCGGAACGGATCGCGCCGCCCGGCCGCGAAAAGGGCCAAGCGGGCCGCGGCGCCCAAGCGGCGGCGCACCGCCAGCCGTACCGGCAGTCGGAAGGGGAGCAGCAAGCGGAAGCGCGCGCACGCATAACGGGACGCAGGTCAGTCGCTCCGGATCAGCGTGCTACACTGAAGGTTCAGGTCGGGGCGTAGCGCAGCCTGGTTAGCGCACTTGACTGGGGGTCAAGGGGTCAGAGGTTCGAATCCTCTCGCCCCGACCATTTTCACGTTTTTCCCTTACGAATTCCCTTCCCGATGCGCCCTATCCTGCCCATTGTCTTTGTGATGCTCGTGATGACGCCCGCGCTGGCGCAGGACGCGCCGGTCGTCATCCGCGCGGCGCGCGTCATCGACGGCCGCGGCAATGTGCTGCCAGACGCCGCGGTCACGATTGAGCGCGGCCGGATCACGCGCGTCGAGTCCCGATCGAACGCCCGTGCGACCTACGATCTGGGCACACTGACGCTGCTGCCCGGCCTCATCGATACCCACGTCCACATCACCGCTCACTACGGCCGCGACGGCCGCGCCTCGAACGCCGGCGAAACGGATGCCGAACAGGCGCTCCACGCGCTCCAGAACGCCTACGACACGCTGATGGCGGGCTTTACGACCGTGCAGAGCATCGGCGCGCCGCTCGACAAGGAGCTGCGCGCGGCCATCGAGCGCGGCGCCCCCGGTCCGCGCCTGCTGACGTCGCTCGCGGCGCTGAACGATCCAGCCGTGCCGGCCGAGGAGCTGCGCCAGCGCGTCCGTGCGCTCGCGAAAGAGGGCGCCGACGTCATCAAGCTGTTCGCGTCGCGGAGTATCCGCGAAGGCGGCGGCCAGACGATGAGCGATGCGCAGATCGCGGCGGTGTGCGGCGAAGCGCGTGCGCTCGGGAAGCGGTCGTGGGTGCACGCGCACGCCGCCAGCGCCGTGGCGGCCGCCGCGCGGAGCGGCTGCCACGCGGTGACGCACGGCTTCTACGCGACCGACGCGGAGCTGCGGCTGATGGCCGATCGCGGCGTGTACTTCGAGCCGAACGTCGGCGTCGTCATCCAACACTACCTCCGGAACAAGCCGCGCTACCTCGGCATCGGCAATTTCGACGAGAAAGGCTTCGCCTTCATGGAGCAGGCCGTGCCCGTCAACCTCGCGATGTTCCGGCGCGCGATCGCACAGCCCATGTTGAAGATCGTGATGGGGACCGACGCCGGGGCGGGCGCGCACGGCCGCAACGCGGACGAAGTGGTGACGCGCGTGCGCGAAGGCGGTCAGCGGCCGATGGAGGCGATCGCCGGCGTGACGTCGCTCAGCGCGGAAGCGCTCGGCCTTGCCGACCGGGTCGGGGCGATTGCGCCCGGCCTCGACGCCGACCTGATCGCCGTGTCCGGCGACCCGCTCGCCGACATCACCGCGGTCAGCCGCGTGGTGTTCGTCATGAAGGGTGGGAAGATTTTCCGCAACGAAGCCCCCCGCTGATTTCGCTCGCGCACACGGCTGCGCTGGCGTACCATCTGCGCCTATGACGCGCAGTTCCCGTTTCCGAATCGTCTCCGTCCTGATCGTCGCCGCAGCGTGGATCGCCGTGCCGGCAGAGGCGGCGACGACCCGCGTGGTCGATTAGGACGGTCAGGCCACCGCCACCAACTGCGCCGCCAGCCAGGCCGCCTTCAGCTCGATCGGCGCCGCGCTCGCCGCGGCCGCCGGGGGCGACACCATCGTCGTCTGCCCCGGCAGCGGCCCGTATGACGAGCAGGTCGTCGTCAACAAGGCGGTGACCATTAGAGGCTTTACCCAGACCGAGGTCATCGTCGGGCCGACGTCGGTGGCCGCCAACACGACGAATCTCTTCAGCGGCGCGCCGATGGCGGTCCTCGTCATCGTGGCCGACACGAACGCGACGCTGACCAATCTCGTTGTCGACGGCGGCACGGCGAACGTCGGCGGGGCCGACTGCGGCTCGGTGCCGAATCTGGTGGGCGTGTTCTACCGCAATGCGTCGGGCACGCTGTCGAATTCCACCGTCCGCAACGTGCGCCTCGCGCCGGGACTTGAAGGATGCTCGGCGGGCATCGGCGTGTTCGCTCAGAGCGGCGCTGGCGGCACGTCCACTCTCACGGTCGACGGCGTCAGCGTCCGCGACTTTCAGAAGAACGGCATCGTCGCCAACGAAGTGTGAACGACGATCACCGTGACGAACTCGGTGGTTCGGGGCACCCCACCTGAAAACGTGAGCGTCCAGAATGGCCTCCAGATCGGGTTCGGTGCGACCGGTACGATCAGCAACAACCGCATCCTCGAGCTGATCTATCCGCCGTGCGCGTTTCCGTACGAACCCGGCGGCGGCTGCGACACCGGTTCCTCCTTCGGGGTCATCGTGTTCGATGCGGGTGACGGCCTCGACATCACCAACAACACCATCGGCAACACCCAGGCCGGCATCTTCATCGGCGGCGGCATCATCGCGCCCGGCACGCACAATACGCTTGTGGAGTCGAATGTCATCTCCGCCACCCACGTGTTTCACGGCGTGGTCATCGTCGGCAACGGCAACACCGTGTTCAGGAACACCATTACGAGCGGCGACGGCGCGGGGGTCTTCCTGTCTGGCGACGACAATCTCGTGATCGCCAATCGCATTCAGGAAGCCGTGATCGGCGTGTGGAATGTCAGCGGGACGGGCAACAGCTATCCGACGAGCGGCGCGCGGCCGAACACCATCATCAATGTCACGCAGCCCACTGCCGTCGGATCCCTGGCGGCTGCCACCGCGCGGTCCGCATCGGGCGCCGAGGGCCGCTCGGCGCGCACGCCCGTGGTGACGACCGTTCGCTAACGACGCACGCGCCGCGTGAAGAGCGGCGCCGCGAGGGCCGCGGCGGTCAGCAGGAAGAACGCGAGCGCGATCGGCTGCTGCACGAAGATGGCCGGGTCGCCGTTCGAGACGATGAGCGTGCGGCGGACGCCGCGCTCGAGCAGCGGTCCGAGCACCAGGCCCAGGACGAGCGGCACAGGTGAGTAGTCGAGCTTCACCATGACGAAGCCGACGGCGCCTGCCAGCAGCGCAATCGTGACGTCGCCCATCGAGTAGTTGATCGAGTACACGCCAAACGTCACCAGGCCGATGATCGCGGGGTACAGCACCGCCGTCGGCACGAAGACAATGCTGGCGAGCACCGGGATCATCACCACCGTCAGCCCGACGAGCATCAGGTTGCCAATCCAGAACGAGCCGAAGACCGTCCATACGAAGTCCGGATTGCTGGTAAAGAGGAGAGGTCCGGGCTGGAGTCCTACCATCAGCAGGCCGCCCAGGAGGACGGCGGTCGTGCCCGACGCCGGAATGCCGAGCGCGAAGAGCGGAATCATCGCCGCGTACGACGCGCTGTTGTTGGCCGCTTCGGGCGCCGCAACCCCGCGGATGGATCCGCGCCCGAACTCCTCCGGATTGCGCGCGTATTTTTTCGCCGCCGCGTAGGCCACCATCGTCGACGCAGTGGCGCCGACCCCGGGCACGACGCCGACGAAGAACGACGTGAGGGAGCTCCAGAGCAGCACCCACCGGCACTCGACGAGGTCGCGCAGGTTGGGCAGGAGCGACCGAAACTGGTACCGCGCCGGCGCCGCCGCGGTCCGCTCGGAGAGACTGACGAACATCTCCGACAGCCCATACAGGCCGACGGCGACGACGGTGAAGTCGACCCCGTCGAAGAGCTCCGTCAGGCCGAACGTGAAGCGCGCAGGACCGGCGATCGGATCGAGGCCGATCATCCCAATCCACATGCCGAGCAGAAGCGCCGAAAACCCTTTGACGATGTTGCGGCCGCCGAGCACGGTGACCAGAGACAGCGCGAAGCAGATGAGCGCGGTCATCTCCGCCGGCCCGAACGCCAGCGCCGCGTGCGCAACGGGCACCGACAGCGCGGCCAGCAGCAGGATGCCGATGGCGCCGCCGATGAACGACGCATAGACGCTCATCCCGAGCGCGCGGCCCGCCTGGCCCTGTTTGGCGAGCGCGTGGCCGTCGATGACCGTCATGACCGACGGCGCATCGCCCGGAATCCCGAGCAGGATCGACGTGACGGCGCCCCCGAACATCGCGCCGTAGTAAATGCCCGCCAGGCCGGCGATGGCGGCGGTGCCGCCGAACCCGACCGCGACGGGCAGCATGATGGCCGTGCCCGCGGCCGGGCCGATGCCCGGGAGGACGCCGACCACGAGGCCGATGACGACGCCGACGAAGGTGGCGAGGAGAAGCGGTGGAGCGGTCGCCTGCCAGATCCCGTCTGCCAGCAGCGCGAACGAGTCCATCAGACGCCGAAGAGGCCCCGGACGAGCGGCACGCGCAGATAGACGGCGAACAGGAGGTAGGCGAACACCGGGAATGCCACGGCCATGACCCCGATGGTCACGGCAAATCGCGTGGTCCAGCGGGGCTGGATCGTGAACGCGATGGCGGGAATGGCCGCACCGATTGCCACGAGCATGCCGAGCCATCGCGAGGTCACGACGACCAGCAGGACGATGCCGGTGATGGCGAGCGTCTTGACGAGCGTCGGCGCATCGAATCGCGCCGCGAGCATTGCGCGGCCGCGCAGACTACGCGCAAGGTTGACGGCGCTGAGGGCGACCAGGCCGAGCCCGATCCAGAGCGGGAAGAAGCCGGGCCCCGGCACGGCGTCGCGCATGTAGCCGTAGAGGAGCGCGCTGCGGACGATGTACGCACCGAGGGCGAGCAGGCCGATGGCGAAGGCCCGGTCGACGGTCGCCGTGGCGATCATTTGAGGAGCCCGAGCTCCGTCATCAGCTGGGCGTAGAGGGCGTTCGTGCTCTCGAGCACCGCGCCGAACTCCGTGGGGCCGACGAAGCGCGGCTCTTCGCGAAAGCGATCGAGGTACGCGCGCTTCCACGCGTCGCTCTCGGCGACCTTCCGCAATGCGGTCTCCCAGAAGGCGACCGCGTCGGGCGGGACGCCGCCCGGCATCACGATGCCGCGCAGCTGCACGTGTTCGATCGGATAGCCGAGCTCCTTGAAGGACGGCGTGTCGGGAAGCGACGCCAGCCGCGACGCGGTGCTCACGGCCACCGGGCGGAGCGTGCCGGCCTCGATTTGCGGGAGGACTTCGCCTGGATTCCCGAGCATGAAGTCGACGTGCCCGCCGAGCACGGCGGTCATCACCTCGCCTTCGCCGTCGAACGGCACGGTGTCGACCGTCACGCCCGTGGCCTTCTGCAGCATCCGAGCGAGCAGGACGGGATCCGACACCACGCCGACCGTGCCGGTCGTCAGCCGCTTGCTCTTCCTGATGTCGTCGACCGTCCGAATCGGCGACGCGGCGCGCACCGCCATGATGTACGGCGACATCGCGATTGCGGCCACGGGCGTGAAGTCACGGTACGTCACGTCAGAGGCGCCGAGCAGGGGCGTCGTGAAGAAGCTGACGCTGACCGTCGCCAGCGTGTAGGGATTGCCCTTCTGCTGCGCGACATAGGTGTAGCCGACGGCGCCGCTGCTGCCCGGGCGGTTTTCGATGAGGAGCGTGACCGGCAGCACGCCGAGCTCGCCGATGACGTTCGCAATCGTCCGGCTGAGTACGTCGCTGCCGCCGCCGGCGCCGAACGGCACGATCATCGTGACGTCGCGCGACGGATAGGCGGCCGTCTCGTCGGATACCCCTCCGCACGCGCCCGCGGCAAGGCCGGCCGTCACGACAAGGCCGAGTGCACGCCTCATGACACCGGCTCCCGCAGCAGATACCCGTGGCTATCGCGCCCCTCGAGCAGCGCGCCTCGCGGGTCGCGCACTTCCGCCGCGCGCAGCGCGTCGTAGTTGGGCGTGAAGCCGAGGCCCGGCGCCGAGGGGATCGTCAGCTTGCCCTGCACGGGGTCGGGTGTGCCGTGGAAGAAGTGCTTCCCGGTTTGCCACATGCCGTAGTGGAACTCGACTGCACCGCCGTTCATCAACCCGCACAGGTGATGCATGTTGAAGATCGGCCAGCCGCCGCCGTTCGCCATCGGCAGGTTGAACGCCTGCGCCATGTGCGCCACCTTGAGGGTTTCCGTGATCCCGCCGTTGTACAGCACGTTCGGCTGAATGACGTCGACGGCGTGATGCACGATGAGCTCGCGGTAGCGCCAGCGGTGTCCCTCCATCTGGCCCGCCGCGACCGGCATGCCGGTCTGCGTCCGGAAGTCGGCCAGTGCGCGCGCGTCGTTCTGCTGAATCGGCTCCTCGAACCAAAGGATGTTGCAGTCGTCGACGCCGCGCGCGAGCAGCCGCGCGTCGTGGGGGTTGAACCAGCAGTTCGCGTCGATCATCAGATCCACATCCGGTCCCACCGCCTCTCGCGCCGCGCGCACGCGCCGCACGTCGTCCTTCCAGGTGCGGGTCGGCTCGCCGCCGACCACCATCTTGAGCATGCGGTGGCCGTCGGCCACGAACTTCCGGCCGTACTCCGCGAGCTGCTGCTCGTCGAAGAACGGATAGCCGAAGGTGGCGTAGGTGGGCGCCCAGTTGCGGTAGCCGCCGAGCAGCTCGTATATCGGGCGGTTCGCCTTTTTGCCCCGAATGTCCCAGAGCGCGATGTCGATGGCGGAGAGCGCGTTCGAGATGACGCCGGTATACGTGCGGCTGTTCAGCGTGCGCCAGACGTGCGAGTGAATGTCTTCCGTGTGGAGGACGTCGCGCCCCTTGAGCGCCGGCGCGAGGTGATGCTGGATGCAGGCGATGACGGCCCACGGCAGGATCGATCCAGTGATGCCGAAGCCGGTGAGGCCTTCATCGGTCTCGACCTCGACGAACACGAACATGCGGCTCTCGATCGACTTGCCGATCCCGGGAAGATCGATCTCGTGCCGGTGCAGGCTCGCGCGGATGTCACCGATTTTCATGGGTCACCATGCTATATGATGTGCTCGATGCTGAAGAAATGCGCTGCAGCATTCGCCGCGATGACGCCATGCGCTATCTCGTGACCGCCCGCGTCAAATCTGAACGCCGCGCCGCGCTGGCGGGCGCGGTCGCCGACGAGTCGCTGGGCGCCGGCTCCGTGGCCGACGGCGAGTACCTGCGCGACATGGCGCACGCGCGGGAGCTGGCGGATGGACGCGTGAAGTGGATCGAGATCTGTTTCTGCGCCACGCCGCTCGCCGAGGAGCAGCCGTACTGGGAGGAGTATTTCGATCTCGTCACGGTGAAGGATGCGCATGCGCGCAGCCGCTGCCGCGACCAGAACGGCAGCGAGCCATGGGCGTGCACCGACTGTGACTGCACAGGTCGCCTCGAGCGCTGGCTGGCCGGGCAGGGCAAGCCGTTCGACCCCTGAGCGCCGCGGTTTTCGGTGTACATTATTGTGACGTGCTGATTCCTTTCCTTGCCGCGGTGCTCGTCCTGATCGGGGAGGGCGCTGCCTTCGCCTACGTCGACCCGGGGACTGGAAGCCTCCTCTATCAGACGGCCCTCACGATCGTGCTCGGGCTCGGCCTGACGTTCCGCCGCGTCCGCGCGTCGATCGCCGACTTCGTGAAGCGCCTCGCCGGCCGCGGCGTCGATTCCGAGCGGGGGTCAGACCCCGGTGACGAGTCGACTCAAGGTTCTTGAGGTCGCTTCGGAACCTTGAGTCGCCTCGTCACCGGGGTCTGACCCCCAAACGCCTCGTCGTCGCCGGATGGCTGGGCCTTTCGCTCGCCGCCCTGTTCTTCTATCCGCTCGCCGTCGCACTCTGGACCGACATCTACTATCTCCAGTGGCAGACGGCCGACGTGCTCGAGACGACGGCGGCGCTCGCTGCGCTGGCATGCCTCTTCGGCCTCATCGTCTTTCGCGTGTGGCCCCAATCGACGCGCGCGTCACACGCCGTGCTTGCGCTGGTGAGCGCGGTGCCGCTCGCCTCGTTTGCGGCGGGCCTGTCGCGCCAGCTGCCGTTCCAGCGGACGCTCATCGCAGCGGGGGAGACGGGCGCGCTCGGCATCGCCCTGTCGCTGCTCATTGCGGCGGCGGCCGCGGTCGCGCTCGTGGCCTGGCCGGCGGGATTCGGCCGATTCGTTCGCCGGCTGCTCGTGCTCCTCTCGCCCGTATCGCTCGTCGTCCTCGGGAGTCTCGTGCTGTCGGCGGCCCGCAGCGACGCCGCCGTGCGCATCGATCGTGAGCCCATGGCGGCGACTCCTGCCCGCGTCTGCGCGCCGGTGCTCGCGCTGCTCTTCGACGAGCTGTCGTTCTATTACGTCTACGACCAGGACGACAACATCCGGCCCGAGCTGCGGGCGCTGACGCGCTTCGGCTCCCAGGCGACGCACTATCTGTCGGTCGCGGCGCCGGGCCGCGAGACGCTCGACGCGCTGCCGTCCTTCCTGGCGGTGCGGCGCGTCCGCGAGATCGAGGTGCGCGGCCGGGATTTGATGGAGCGCGGCGCCGAGAGCGAACTGCTGCCGTTCGATGCCGCGCGGCCGGACGGCCTCTTTGGCACGGCGCGCGCGCTCGGCTTTACCTCGGAGGTCGGTGGCTACTACCTCGGGTACTGCGACCTGCTCGCCCCGGTGGTCGACGTGTGCCGCACGCGCAGCTTCTACAACGTGTCATCGCCGGGCGAGTTCTCGATCGCCGATCCGATTCGCACGACCGTCGTCCTCTGGCCGCGGCAGTTTCCCTTCGGTCTGCTGAAGCATCCGGCATTCGCCGACCATCAGCGCGAAATGGTGGAGGAGCTGACCGCGTTTGCCGGCCGGCCGGTCCGGCGGCAGCCGCCGACGTTCCGCTTCGTGCACTTCAGCATCCCGCACCTGCCGTTCGTGTTCGATGCGGACGGGTACGATCCGCCGTTCGATCCGCTGCGGACCGCGTCCGACGACGAGTACGCGCAGCAGGTGCTGTACGTCGATCGGCTGCTCGGCGAGTTGCTGGAGGGATTGCGGCGCGAAGGGGCGTATGACGGGACGACCGTCGTGGTGCTCGCCGACCACGGGTACCGGTTCGGCGGCCGCGAGCGCGACCCGCTGCAGATCCCGTTCATCGTGAAGGAGGCCGGGCAGCAGCAGCGCGCCGAAGTCCGCGTCGAGCGTCAGGGGGAGACGCTGCTCAGGGACACGCTTGCAGCCGCCTGTGGCTCGCCTCAGCCAGCTGCCGCGCGATGAGCGTGCCGCGCGCCGCTTCGGTCGCCGCGTAGCAGGAGAACCGCAGCAGACGGCGGCTCGTCGCGATCGAGACGACGATTGGGATGGCCGCCTCGTTAGAATCACATCGATGACTTTCGACCGGCGCGCTGGGCGCGACCTCCTCATAGCCGGGCTGGCGATCGGCGCGGCGTACGCGCCCGCGGCGCCTGAGGCCACCGAACGCTGGTTTTCAACCGGCCTCTATCCGCGGCTGCAGCGCGTGGTGACGCCGCTCTCGAACGCCTTGCCGTTCGCCATTCTCGACGTGCTGATTGCCGGCGGCGTCATTGCTGTTCTCGTGATCGGCGGACGCGGCATGGCTGCCGCATGGCGTGCACGCCGGTTCGCGCCCGCGCTGCCCGCGCTGCGGCGGGTCGCCGTGAGCGCCGCAGTCGTCTACCTCGTGTTTCTGCTGTTGTGGGGCTTCAACTATCGCCGGGTGGCGATGGCGGACCGGCTGGTCGTCGACGCAGGCGGGCCGACGGCGGACGAAGTGGTGCAGCTTGGCATGCAGGCCGTCGGGCGTCTCAACGCGCTCCACGAGCCGGCCCATCGATCCGGCTGGCGCGACGCGCCGTTGGAGAACGTGACACTGAGGCAGGCGTTCACCGCCGTGCAGCGGGAGCTGAGCGACGCGCCCGCCGCGACGCCCGGGCGTCTGAAACCTACGCTCGTCGGCCCGTACCTGCGATGGGCGAGCATCGACGGCGTGATCAATCCGTTCGGACTCGAAGTGCTGGCCAACCCGGATCTGCTGCCGTTCGAGCGGCCCTTCATTGCGGCGCACGAATGGGGGCACCTCGCCGGCTATGCCGACGAGGCCGAGGCAAGCTTCGTGGGGTGGCTCGCGTGCATCCGTGCGGATCCCGGCGCTCAGTACAGCGGCTGGCTGGCGCTCTACTGGCAGATCGCGAGCGAAGTGGGCGAGACGGAACGCGCGCGGCTCTCCGGCGCGCTCGCGCCGGGGCCGCGACGCGACCTCGCGGCGATCGTGGCGCGCGTGCGCCGGGGCGAATGGCCGTGGCTGCAGAGCGCGGGATGGCGGATGTACGACCGCTACCTCAAGGCCAATCGCGTCGAGGAAGGCGTCCGCAGCTACGGCGCGGTCGTCACGCTCGTCTTGCGTGCCCGTTTCGGTGACGGCTGGGTGCCCGTCCGGCGCCGTGCGGGACCGCGCGGCTGACGCGCCTGCTTCTGCCGTTCGCGCGCCGCCTCGTCCGGCGTCAGGCGGCCTTCCTGCGTGTAGGCGTCCTTGTTCACCTTGTTTTGTCTGCTCATAGGGTCAAAGCCTGAACCGCAGCAGCGCACCGACGCCGCCGACGTCTTCGAGGAGCGCCGCCTCCTCGATGAACCGGACGCGCGCGCTATTCTGCTGCGCGCCCCTGACGAGCTCGTCGCCCAGCGCGGCGCGGTCGGCGTTGAACCCGGACGCCGAGATGAGCAGCTCTTCGACGTGCCGCTTCGTGAGCGCGTCGAACGAGGGCCGTCGTGCTCTTCGGCATGACTCCCGTCGTCGCAATCCATGTGCCTCACGGCGCCTGGACGACCTGCGCAGCGGCGCGGCGCAACCGGTCGCGCAGGGCCTGCCACAGCCCCTCCCTTTCCGGCAGGTCAGGCGCGAGGATGACGTCGAGCTTGGCCGCGTCGAGCTCGCGCAGCGCTGCGTACAAGCGCACGGCCACCTGCGACGCGTCGCGCCCGGAGCCGAGCTCGGCGACGACGACGGGGAGGTCCCGGAAAATCGCGGCCCGGTCGCTCGTGGCCAGAATGCCGACGCGTCGCCCCGCCGCGACGGCGTCACGAGCCGTGGCGAGCAGCGCCTTCTGAATCGCGGCGGCGTCGCCTTCGTACAGCGTCATCGGGGTGCGCGGGGCGTAATGGCGCGAGAGAAGGCCGGGTGACGGCATGGGGCCATCCGTCGCAGGCGCCGGTGCGTGCGCGATGACGCGGGACACGATCGACCGCAGATCCTCGATGGTGACGGCGCCGGGCCGCAGCACGACCGGCGGGTCCTGCGTCAGATCGAGCACGGTCGACTCGACGCCCACGCGGGTCGCGCCCGCGTCGAGCACCATGTCGATGCGTCCGTCGAGATCCTCGAGCACATGCTCGGCACGCGTCGGGCTCGGACGCGAGAAGAGATTCGCGCTGGGCGCGGCAATCGGCAGCTGCGCGGCGTGGAGAAGCGCGCGGGCGACCGGATGCGCGGGCGCGCGGATGGCCACCGTCTCGAGACCGGCGGTGACCTCGGGCGGAACCACCGGTGTGCGGCGGAGCACGAGCGTCAGCGGGCCGGGCCAGAACCGCGACGCCAGCGCGTGCGCGAGATCCGGCACATCGGCGACGAGCGTGGCCGCATCGGTCAGCGTCGACACATGCACGATGAGCGGATCGGTGGCGGGTCGGCCCTTGGCGTCGAAGAGCCGCGCAACGGCGCGCCGATCGAGCGCGTGCGCGCCGAGGCCGTAGACCGTCTCGGTGGGGAAGGCCACGAGGCCACCGCCGCGAAGGCACTCGGCGGCGCGCGCGATGTCGGCAGGATCGGGTCGATTGGCGTCGACCGTGACGACCTCAGTCACAACCCTTAAGGTATCCTGTCGCTGTGCAGTTGGGGCTCCCATTCGGACCCGACAGCGTCGCCTTCTATTGTGTGCGTCACCGGCGGGCGCGGCGCTAGGTGCTCC
The DNA here is from genome assembly GCA_964526235.1 of uncultured Bifidobacteriaceae bacterium. Lineage (GTDB taxonomy): Bacteria > Acidobacteriota > Vicinamibacteria > Vicinamibacterales > UBA2999 > MELF01. The sequence continues at coordinate 4,999 of CAZGLC010000011.1, read as the reverse complement.
GGATCGAACCCGACGGCCGAGTCCGCGTCACGATCCCGGGCGGCGGATTCGAAGCGCGATGCGGTGGCATTCAGCCTGCGGCACCTCGAATGGATCAGCAGCGCGCGCGCGCGGGTTGGAACGTCCGCGATTCGCTGCGCTAGCGCTATTTCGCGCGGCCTTTGTGCCCGGCCGCGAGCATTGGCACCTTGTAGACCGCTCCGCGGGCGACGATATAGAGCATCTTCTTGTCAGGCCCCGCAAAGGCGAGGTTGTTGGGGTTCCTCGAGACCGGTATCGTGCCGAGGTGCCGGCCCTGCCGGCTGAAGACCTGAATGCCTGCCGCCGTTGCCGCATACACGCGGCCTTCGGCATCAACCGCGAGACCATCGCCTCCAAATCTCACGTCCGGCGTGCCATTCGGCCGCTCGGTCACGATGTCGTATCTGACAAAGTTGCGCTGATTCGTCAGCGTCGCGTCCGGCTGCACGTCGAACGCCCAGATGTACTCGCCGCCTTCTTTGGCGAGGTCGGCGCGTGACAACCTGGTCTTGGCCACCCGACTCTGCGTCGCGACGTACAGCGTCTTCTCGTCCGGACTGAGGGTAATCCCGTTGATCCGCTCGACGGGATGCGCAAAGACCTTGACGACCGTCCCATCCGGACGCGCGTAGAGGACCGTCCCGGATCCGGACAGCGTGAAGTAGACGCCGTCCTTCCGGTCGACCACGAGATCGTTGGGACCTTCGAACGGGTTGCCCTCGAAGCTGTCGGCAAGCGTGGCTTCGCTGCCCTTCGGCCAGATCACACCGATCTTGTTCACCGGCGGCCGTTCCTTGAGCGTGGTAACCAGGCGGCCTTTGGAGTCGAAGCCGATGGCACTCGCGCCGTCCGTGTTGCTCAGGAAGGTGGAGGGGTTGCCCTGAGGATCGATCTTTCCGAGGCGACGCGCCATGACGTCCCAGTACAGAAGCGTGCCGTCGGGCATCGCGGCCGGGCCGTCGGTGTGCTGCAACCCGTCGACGATGACCTGGACTCGAGTTCCGCCTTTGACGACCCCAGGGATGTCGGGCGCGACCGTGTCGGTCGCTGGCGGTGGCAGCGGTACGGACTGCTCCTGCCCAGAGGCGAGCGCCGCGCACAGGATCCCGAACGCGAAAACGAGGGTCTTCACTCTCATACGCCCTCCTTGTTGCGTTCGGAACTATCCGCCCGCGCGGGTCGAGTGTCAAGGTGTGCCAGACGGGTACCGCCACCCTCAGGATTGTTGCCGTGTGTGCCCTTATCGCACACGGGCCGTGCGCTTGAGGCTCGGTGTGAGTCGATTCCGTGCTGGTGCTGGGAGCCTCACAATCCGCGTAAAGCACAGACTCACCGCCACTTGGTCTCAAGGGCCTGAGGTGTGCGGCAGATCGCCAGGTGGTGGCGGGTCCCTTGCTCATCTGTAATGTGCGCCCTCGAGCCGATCGAATTAGGAGCCCAGACCATGTCGACTCAGCGTCCACGTCTCTTCGTCGTCGACGACGACCGCGCGGTGCTCTCGCTTGCGGGCACCGGGATGAATTGCCTCGACGTGCTGCGGGCCCTTCGCACCATGAGTCCCCAGTGCGAGGCAGTGCTGATGACGGGGTACGAGACCTTCGACGCCGCGCTCGACGCGCTGAAGCAGGATCCCGAGGCGCGGCCGCGGGGGCCGGACCGGCAGGGCCTGTCGGGCCTGGCCCTGGCCGCGGTGCCGGCGCCGCTCATCGATGTGCAGCGCGAGCATATCGTGCGCACCCTGCAGCTCTCCCGCGGCAACAAGGCGGTCGCCGCGCGGCTGCTCGGCGTCAGCCGCCGCGCGTTCTACCGGCAGCTCGAGCGGCACGGCCTGCATCGGCGCGCCCCCGGCGTGCGGCGCGGCGACGCTCAGCCCGCATTGGAGCAGCTGCGTGGTGATTGAGGGGGCTGTCCGGCCGAGCGCGTCGCGGACGACCGTGCTCATCGCCGACGATACGGAGAGCGTGCGGCTGCTGTTCGAGAAGCTGCTGGCGGCCGAGGGGTACCACGTGGTGACCGCCGATGACGGCCTCGCGGCGCTCGATCTCGCCCGGCTGCATCGGCCCGACGTCATTCTGCTCGACATTACGATGCCAGGCGTCGACGGCATCGAAGTGTGCCGGCGGTTGAAGGACGATGCGGCGACGCGGCTGACGCCCGTCGTGCTGGTGACGGGCCTGTCCGAACTGCAGGATCGCATCAAGGGGATTGAGGCGGGGGCCGACGACTTTCTCGCGAAGCCGGTGCACCCGCACGAGCTGCGGGCGCGCGTCGCCTCGCTCTCGCGCGTCAAGCACCTGATCGACGCGCTCGACTCGGCGGAAGCGGCGTTCGTGGCGCTGGCGCTGACGATCGAAGCGCGCGATCCGACCACGAAAGGCCACTGCGAGCGGCTGGCGACGCGGGCGGGCCTGATGGGGCGCTCGCTGGGCCTGTCGCCGGAAGACCTCGACGCGCTCCACCGCGGCGGGTATCTGCACGACCTCGGCAAGGTGGGCATTCCCGATTCGGTGCTCCTCAAGCCGGGACCGCTGACCGAGGTGGAGTTTGCGCTGATGAAGCGGCACACGGAGATCGGGGATTCCCTCTGCGCGCCGCTGCAGTCGCTGCGGCACGTGCGGCCGATCATCCGCTCACACCACGAGCGCCTCGATGGAAGCGGCTATCCCAGCGGGCTGCGAGGCGACGAGATCCCGATGCTGGCGCAGATCGTGGGCATCATCGACGTGTACGACGCGATGACGTCGCATCGGCCCTATCGCCGGGCGCTCGATCCGGACACGGTGACGCAGGTCCTGCTCGACGAGGTAGCGCACCACGGGTTCTCGCGGATGTACGTGGAAGCCTTCCTCGACACGCTTCGCACGAACGCGCCGCCGCTCGTGCACTGACGCGCAGGCTGAAGCCTGCGCGCTACATCTAGCCCCCCCGCGTGTGCATTTCGAGATGCGGATCCCGGCGCAGGGTGTCGACCGGGATGAGCGGCGTCCGGTCGCGCGCGGCCAGCCGATCCTCCGCGCCGCGGTCGCGGCGGGCGAGCCATGCAGAGCGGATGAGCTCCCTCAGCTGGCCGGCATCGGCGCCGCCGCGCAGCGCGCGGCGCAAATCCAGTCCCTGGGTCGCATAGAGACACAGATACCAGAGTCCGTCAGCGGTGAGCCGGCTGCGATCGCAGTCCTGGCAGAAGGGTTCTGTGGTCGACGAGATGATGCCGAAGATCGTGCCGTCCTGCAGCCGGTAGCGGTCGGCCGGCGCCGATGATGGTTCGGCGACAGCCGTCATCGGGCCGTAGCGCTCGGCGAGTCGGGCGAGCATCTCGGCACGCGACACGACGCGGTCCATCGACCAGTGCGTCGCCCCGCCGACGTCCATGTACTCGATGAACCGCACCTCGGCGCGGTGCTGCCGGCCAAACTCGATCAGATCCGACAGTTCGTCGTCGTTGGTGCCGCGGATGACGACCGTGTCGATCTTGAGGCCGCCGAAGAGCGGCGCCGCCGTCGCGATGCCCTCGAGGACTCTGCGGAGCTCGTCGGCGCGGGTCAGCTGGTGAAAGCGCTCGGGGCGCAGCGTGTCGAGGCTCACGGTGAGGCGATGGAGCCCGGCGACTGCGAGTGCGCGCGCCTGCTCGGCCAGCAGTACGCCGTTGGTCGTCATCGCGAGGTCGCGGATGGGCGCGCGGGCGGCGAGCGCCGACACGAGCGCCGGCAGGCCGCGCCGCAGCAGCGGCTCGCCGCCGGTGAGGCGCACCTTGTCGACGCCGAGGTCGAGGAAGACGTCGACGAGCCGCTCGATCTCCTCGAAGTGCAGAATGTCCTCGCGCGGCAGCCACACGTACTCCGGCTCCGGCATGCAGTAACTGCAGCGCAGGTTGCAGCGGTCGGTGACCGACAGCCGGAGATTGCGAAGCGGGCGTTGAAACTGGTCGAGGATCACTCGACTCATTATTTCAGATTACGGAGAGCCGCGTGCGGTCGTGCGGCAGGAAGGGAAACGCCGTGCGCTGTCCGTCGAAACGCTCGCTCCAGCGTCCCGGGATCGGCGTCGCACAGCGCGGGCAGGCGCCCGCCGGCGTGAGCCGGTACTCCTGAATCAGATAGCCGGAGCGCGTGATCAGCCGCTCGCCGCAGCCGTGGCACCGCGTGTGCTCGAGATCGCCGACACGTCCGGGCGCGTTGCCGGCGTACACGTATCGCAGCCCCGCCTCGCGTCCGATTCGCGCGGCGCGCTGAAGCATCGCCGGCGTGGTGTTCGGCGGGTCGGTCATCTTGTAGTCCTGGTGGAACGCCGTCACGTGCCACGGGATGTCGACCGACAGACTCGCCAGGAACTCCGACAGCCCGCGCAGCTCCGCGTCGCCGTCGTTGAAGCCGGGGACGAGCAGCGTGACGATTTCCACCCACACCCCGCGGCCGTGCAGCCAGCGGATCGTGTCGAGGATCGGCTGCAGGCGGCCGCCCAGCTCGCGATAGTGCTTGTCGTCGAAGCTCTTGAGGTCGACCTTGTACAGATCGATGTGCGGGCGCAGATACTCGAGCACGCGCGGCGTGCCGTTGCCGTTCGAGACGAACCCGGTCACCAGTCCGTGCGCTCGCGCGTCCTGGAAGATCGCGACGGCCCATTCGACCGTGATGAGCGGCTCGTTGTACGTGGAGACGAGGATGCGTGCGCCCTGGTCGAGCGCGTCGCGCACGAGCGCCGCGGGCGTCGCATCGCGCGGCGGCACGACCGCCTGCGGATCCCGCAGCGCCTGCGACGTCACCCAGTTCTGGCAGTAGCTGCAGTGCAGGTCGCAGCCGAGCATGCCGAAGCTGTAGGCGAGCGCGCCGGGGTGCGCGTGGAAGAACGGCTTCTTCTCGACCGGATCGCACTGCACGCCGCCGACGTAGCCCCAGGGCACGTACAGCTTCCCGTCCCGGTTGAAGCGAACCTTGCACACACCCGGCTGGCCCTCCGCAATCGGGCAGCAGTGGCCGCAGGC
>CAZGLC010000010.1:0-39374 GCA_964526235.1 uncultured Bifidobacteriaceae bacterium | reverse complement strand
GCTCCAGAAGGCGCTCGACGCGCACGACTACGTGTACGACGTGCCGCACCACGCCCCCGCGCCGGCGGCGTAGCACGTCGCGTCCGGCATCAGCCGGACCTGAGGCTGCATGCACATCTCCGGGAACACCGTGCTCATCACCGGCGGGGCCACCGGCATCGGCCTCGCGCTCGCCGATGCGCTCCTGGAGCAGGGCAACGAGGTCATCATCTGCGGACGCCGGCGCACGCGGCTCGACGCCGCGCGCGCCCGGCATCCGGCCCTCCACACCCGCGTGGCCGACGTGAGCCGCGCGTCGGGCCGCAAGGCGCTGGTCGCCTGGACGCTGCACCGCTTTCCCAATCTGAATGTGCTCGTGAACAACGCCGGCGTGCAGCGCGCCATCGACTTCCTGCACGGTCCACGCGACCTGCCGATGGCGGATGAGGAGCTCGCCACCAATCTCGCCGGGCCGATCCATCTGTTGGCGCTGCTCATTCCGCACCTGCGCCGCCGCCGCGAAGCCGCCATCGTGAACATTTCATCGGGCCTGGGATTCACGCCGCTCGCGGCTGTGCCGGTCTACTGCGCGACGAAGGCCGGCATCCACGCCTTCAGCCTGACGCTGCGGCACCAGCTCCGAAAAACGAGCGTTCGGGTGTTCGAGGTGGCGCCCCCCATTGTGCCGACCGAGCTGTCAGGCAAGCGGGAGCGGCCCGACGAGGCCCACTTCACGATGACGCCCGAGGCGGTGGCAAAAGGGATCGTGGCCGCCCTGCGGCGCGATCGCTACGAGGTGGCGCTCGGCGCCGCGGCCAACCTGCACCGCAAGCGCGACAAGTTGTTCAACGTGATCGACGATTAACCGGCACGTTCGCCGGACGCCACGGACGTTCAGTAGCAGCCGGCCATCCAGGCACGTTGCTGAATCAATCCCAGCACGGTTTCGCAGGTCGGTGCCGGCACGCCGGTCGGTCGTGTGCGCAGGAAAACCTTGGATTTCTGCCCGGTCCACCCATTAATATCCAACGAATGTTCCAGAGGTCAGACCAGTGGGCCTATAATGCCCGTCAGCGTGCCAAGAGTGCCTAAGGTGCCTGGAGTGCCTGGAGTGCCGGACAACGGCCACCGCAAGGTCAACGAATCGATCGTCCGGGCCATCCAGGATCAGATCCGCCGGGGCGAGCTGAAGGCCGGCGATCGTCTGCCTCCCGAGCGCCAGCTCGCTTCGATGTTCGCCGCCAGCCGCAGCTCGGTGCGCGAGGCGCTTCGCGTCCTCGAGCTGTCGGGCCTCGTGCACTCACGGCATGGAGAAGGGAACTTCGTGACCGAGGCTCTTGCGGCCGGCGCGCTCACACTGGTGGATTTTCTCGAGCGCCAGCGGGCCGGTCTGCTCGACCTGTCCGAGGCGCGCAAGGTGTTCGAGCCGTATCTGGCGTCGGTGGCCGCCTCACGTGCGACCGCCGACAACCTGGAGGAGCTGCGCCGCGCCGCGGGCGAAGAGGAAAAGCACCTGCGCGCGGGGCAGCCGCAGGCGGCCTTCCGCGCCGACCGCGCATTCCATCAGGCGGTGGCGGCGGCCACCGGCAACCAGACGCTCGTCACGCTGCACAGCTACCTGTCGGATCTGGTGGCGGCCGGCCGCCGGGAAGCGCTCGAAAACGATGTCCGGCGTGCGCAGTCGGCTTTCGACCACCGGCGCGTCTACCAGGCGATTGCCCGGCGCGATGGCGCGGCGGCGCGGGCGGCGATGCTGCGACACCTCGAAAATGTCGAGCAGATCCTGATGGATGCGGTGCTCGGCTATCAGCGCGCGGCAGCGCTCCTCCCGTCGGCGCCCCGTGGCACCCGGGCCCGGCCCCGCGCCAGGCGGCGGACGGGCCCGCCGAAGGGCGATTTCGCTTGACGGCGTTGCGACGAGATCAATAATATCGGCTCTGGTCAGACCACTGGGTTGAACACGGCCACGAGGAGCTCCCGATGATTAAGCGGGTCGAAGTCAACTATCGCGGCATCTTCCAGAAGAATCTCGGCAAGTACATCGGCGGAGACATCGTTCAGATCGCGAGCCGGATGGGAAAAGTCGCGTTCTCGAACGGCCGCTATAGCGACGCGCCCGAGCGCAACGGCATTCCCTGCAAGTACTTCGCATTCGTTTCCCCCGACCTGGCCGAGGAGGAGCTCGAGGCCGAGTGCGGCGCCAAGCTCGATATCGACGAAGCCGACGTGTCGATCGTCCTCGACGATGCGATGGTCAAGGGCGTGGAGCCGTGGGGCTGGCACGGCGTGCGGGCGATCAACGAGAAGGTCCGTGAAAAGGGGTGCCTCCTGGTCGTCTCGAGCCACACGCAGGATGAGCTGCTGCAGCACATCGCGCAGCGGCCGTTCAGCTGGCGGCTGGCGACCGTCGACGGATACGCGAGCCTGGCGGGCCTGTGGGTCAACAAGGACGACCTGACGCGCGAGCGCGTCCTCGGCGCGCTGGCGGCGACCGATCCCGGCATCATCTCGATCGAAGCGGTCGAGTCGTACCTGCTGGAGAAGACGAAGGAGAAGCACCGCGCCGAAGCCGCCCGCGCCCAGTACGACGCGACGTTGCGGAGCATGCGCGTGATCAAGGCGGGCGAAGGGGCCGAATGGCACCATGAGATCCCGCGGCTGCCCACGTGGAGAGAGTTCGAGGAGGGCGGCGTCGTGGTACCTGCCGTGCCCAGGGGATTCAAGATGGGGCCCCGCGGCCAGACGCGCAACGATGCCTTCAAGCGTGGGACCACGAAGAGCCATCGCCCGGTCGTCCGCTTCGACCTCTGTATCAAGTGCACGCTCTGCTGGTACGACTGCCCGGACGAGTGCTTCGATCCGACCGACGACGGCCTCTACGACGTGAACTACGAGGTGTGTGTCGGGTGCCACAAGTGCGCCGAGATCTGCCCGGTCCCCGAGTGCATCGTCATGGTGGACGAGCTGAAGTTCACCGACGAGAAGAGCCCGTGGGAGCATCACGTGCGCGACCCGCAGGGCTACATCAAGTGGGCGGAAGAGAAGAAGGGCAAAGAGCGGATCCACTACCCGCACGTGACGGGGACGGGCATGGAAATCCGCGAGGGCAAGTACGTGCCTCCGAAGCAAGACAAGAGTGGCGCGGCGGCAGCCGCGAAGCCGTAAGAGGAGGATGATCCGTGGCAACCGTCGCTGAAAACACCAACGTCTGGGCGAAGGAAACACTCCTCAACGGATGCCAGGCCGTCGCGCAGGGCGTCCGGCTGGCCAACGTCGACGTCATCGCCGCGTACCCGATCCGGCCGTACACGGAGGTGATGGACGCGCTCTCGAAGCTCATCGCCGACGGCGAGCTCGATTCCGAGTACATCGTCGCCGACAGCGAGCACTCCCAGTTCGAGATCGTCAAGCATGCGAGCTCGGTGGGCGCGCGCGCCTTCGGCGGCAGCAGCGGCACCGGCTGGATGTATGGGTTCGAGGCGCTGGTGGTATGCGCCACCGACCGGCTGCCCCCGCTGTTCGTGGTCGGGAACCGCGCCCTCGACGACCCCGGCGCGTTCGGCGTGGAGCACAACGACGCGCTCGCGCTGCGCGACATGGGATGGCTCCTCTGCTGGGCCTCCACGGCGCAGGAAGCGCTCGAGCACGTGCTCATCGGGTATCGCATCGCCGAAGACAGCCGCGTGATGATGCCGATGGCGCTCGCCATGGACGGCGCGTTCCTGACGCACTCGCAGCACATGCTCAAGGTGCCGACCCAGGAGGCGGTCAACCAGTTCCTGCCGCCGTTGAACCTGGGCAAGAAGGTGCTGCACCCCGACAACCCGGTCTCGATCGCCCCGCAGGTGAACGAGGACTGGGTCATGGAGCTGCGCCGCCAGAACTGGGAGGCGGCGCGCCGGGCGCGCACGGTCATCCCGGAGGTCTATAAGAGCTTCAACAACGTGTTCGGGCCGCGCTACGACAACCCGTTCTTCGACGAGTTCATGTGCGAGGACGCCGAGGTGGTGCTCCTCGGTCTCGGCGCCGTGGCGATGCCCGCGCGGACGGCGGTGCGCCGGATGCGCGAGCAGGGGAAGAAGGTCGGCTACGTGAACCTCCGCTGGTTCCGGCCGTTCCCGACCGACCAGCTTCGCGCTACACTGGGCCGGATGAAGGGCGTGGGCGTCATCGACCGCAACTTCGCCCACGGGTCGCCCGACAACGGCGGCATCGTGGTGCATGACATCCGCTCGTGCCTGTATCCGCTGACGAAGCGCCCCGTCGTGACGGACTTCATCGGCGGCCTGGGCGGCCGCGACATGTCGATTGCCGACTGCATCCGCATGTTCGAGATCACGTTCGCCGCCGCCGCCGCCGGGAAACAGAGCGACGAGCTCGTCACCTGGATTGGTCTGCGCGAGTAGCGCGAAGGGAGAACGACGTGGCTACGCAACTGCCTGTAATCGACTACGAGAAGATCAAGAAGATCCACGACGCGCCGCTCGAGGAGTTCTATACCTCAGGGCACCGCACCTGTCAGGGGTGTGAATCCGCGATGGTGATGCGCGACTTCTCCAAGGCCTCCGGCCCGCGCACCGTCGTCACGGGCGCCACCGGCTGCATGTACGTGGCGAACACGAGCTACCTGACCACCCCCTGGATCGTGCCGTGGATGCACACGCAGCTCGGCGCCGGCGGGTCGTCGGCCGTCGGGATGGCCGCCGGCCTGCGCGCGCTGATGCGCAAGGGGCGGATCAAGGAGGAGAAGATCAACGTCATCAACTTCAGCGGCGATCTCGGCGCCGCCGACATGGGAATCGGCGGCATCTCGGGCGCGCTGCAGAGCGACTACGATCTGCTCATCATCATGTACGACAACGAGTCGGCTGCCAACACCGACATTCAGGTGACCGGATCGACCACCTACGGTGCGCAGACGACGTTCACGCCGCCCGGCTCGAAGCATCGCATCATGCACAAGCGGTGGAAGAAGAACATCGCGCCGATGCTGGCGGTCGGTCATCCGACGTGCCGCTACGTCGCGACGGCGAGCGCCACGTTCCCGGCCCTTGACTTCATGAACAAGACGCGGAAGGCGCTGAGCATCGGCGGGCCGACGTTCATCCATACGTTCGACCCGTGCCCGAAGGGGTGGGACTTCCATCCGCGCTACTCGCACGAACTGGGCGAGCTCGGCATCAAGTCGGGGATCTTTCCGCTGTACGAGATCATCGACGGCCAGGTGATCTACACGTACGACGCGCGGCAGAAGGGACGCATCCCCGTCCGCGAGTACCTCGAAAAGCAGGGGCGGTTCGCGCACCTGATCGACGAGGACGTCGACCACATCCAGGGCATGGTCGACATGATGTGGAACGAGTGGGACGTCCCGGGCATCGCGCCGTTCAAGGCGGGGCTCAGCGTCGCAGGGTAGCTCGCTAGCCTGTAGTCGGTAGGCACCGATAGCCGGCGGCAAACAACATGGAGCCACAGGGATTCGTCCTTGTGGCTCTTTTTTCGGGCGCCGCTGTTAATGCGTCGCCGTTATGCGGACTCCCTCCGCGGCAAAGCCATTCACCGAATGACCGACATTACAACGGTAGGAGGCTACATCGCGGCGACTCCGGCCGCCGCGAGGAAAGCTCTCATGCAGCTGCGTTCTGCCATCAAACGAGCAGCTCCGGGCATCACCGAGCGCATCAGCTATCGCATCCCCACGTTCGACCTCGACGGCCGTTATGTGCTCTACATCGCGGCCTTCAAGGACCATGTCAGCGTGTATCCCGTGACAGCTGGCATGGTAGAGCGCTATAGCGACGAGATCGCGCGCTTTCGCCGCGGTAAAGGCACGCTCGGGTTCCCCCTCACAGAACCGATTCCGGTTGCCCTGGTCGCCAAGCTCGCCAAGCTACGCGTCCAGGAGCGGCGCGCGTCCGCACGTCTCGTTCGCGACGGCCCGTTCCGGCGCAGGCGGACGTCGTTCCTACCGACCACCGGCTAGCGAGCGTGTTTGCGTACGTGGCGTCCGGCTTCAGCCGGACCTGTATGCGGCGCGACCGTGCCGTCCAGCCGCCTCCCGGCTCCGCACGCCGGAAACCTCGCTTCGCTCGTACCCTGCCGTTTCCGTCGCGAGTAGTCGCTGATTCGATCGCCTGCCACCGCGGCATGCACCGGCATTGCTGATCCGCAGGCCACGGATCGCGCGGGCCGAACTCGCGCCGATGAATCGCTCCGCTCGGTTTCATGGCCGTCGTGTCGGCGTGCTCCGCAGGTCGGCGGCTGTCCGGCACGGCCGCGCCTCGGACGGAGTCTTCTCTCTTGCGATCAGCGCGGCGACGATGGCATCGTCGTCGCATGGAGGCACAGGGCCCCAGATTGCTCGATCGGGATGACGGTGGGGACAGGCGAGCGCGCGACGAGTCCGCGCGTGATCCCATACTGATAGAAGCGGCGCAAGGCGCGATGCTTCATGAGCCACGTCGACGTGACCCGGTGTCGCGGCTGTAAGAAGGCGACGACGACATCGGGCGAGACCGCCGCGACATCGACCTCCCCCGCGTGTCGGTGAAACGCCTTCAGCATGCCCTCGTCGACGTGGAATCGCATGCCCATCGATTGGTTGAGGTCGAGGTATTTGGCGATCGCGTCAGCCAGCGTCACAGAACACCTCCCAGATCGAAGCGGGCCACCTCGCGCAAACTCGGGACATCGACCTTGGCGTAGACCGCCGTGGCGTCGGCGCTGCGATGGCCCAAGTGGTCGCCGATGTCCTTGAACGACAGGCCTTCGCTGAGTAATCGCGTTGCGCAGGCATGGCGCAGCGCGTGCGGGCCGTGATGGCGAAGCTGGACCCCGCGGGCACAGAGCACGCGACTCGCGAGGTGGTAGAGGCCCCCGCCGGAGATCGGCCGGTGTGGCGCCTTCAACGTCAGAAAGACTTCACGCCAGCGCCCACGTGGACGCACCTCAGTGATGTAGCGCAGTAACGCAACGCCCGCCTCCTGGGACAAAGGGTAGGTCTGCACGTCATGACGCTTGACCCGTCGAATGCGGATCAGCTCGTGCTCCCAGTCGAGGTCATCGAGCGTGAGCCCGGCGACTTCGCCCACGCGGAATCCGTATGTGGCAAACAGCAGCAGCGCCGCGACACGCCGAATATCCACCGCGCGATCGGTCGCGAGGCCCTTGATGATCGCGTCCACGTCAGCCCAGGCGGGACCCGACGGCAGCGTTTCCAGGGCGTAGAGCCGTGGGCCGGTGATGGCGGCGGCGATCCCCGGATGACAGTGCCGCGCGTGTTCGGCGTAGCGAAAGGTGAGCTCGCCGGCGCGATGTAACCGGGCCAAGGCGTCGCCATCCCGCCGGTCGGTCTTGATCCGATCGCCGCTCCGTTTCGGCATGCTCGAGGGATTGACGACGACACAGTCTTCCCCCTGCGCGGTGAGATAGCGGTGGATGCCGAACCCGCACGGGCCGGCTTCATACACGAAGCGTAACCGCCGGTTCGGGGCACGCAGGGCGCGGAGAACCTTCGCCACCGCCTCCAGGTCGCCCCTGATCACCCCGTAATGGCGGACTTCGCCGTCTCGCCCCTCCTCCGCGAGCGAGACGTCGATCGATTCTTTGTGGACATCCCTCCCCACGAACATGCTACGTTTCGCCATGGCCTGCCTCCGTTGTATGTGGCTCTGCGCGTCACCCTCATCGGCGGCGCGTAACCCACGAGTACTACGTGAGGCAGGCCTCTGCTCCGACAGCCATACTGTCTAGACCGCTTCCGGTTTTCGGGGGGGATATCGGACTGGAGGTGAACGTCCTTCGGAGACCTGGTCGCAGGGATCCAAGTGAAGCGCAAGGTCGTCCCCGTGAGGGGCCGGCTGAAAGAAGCGTGGAGCGCATCCGCGGGCTGACGGACAGAAACCGGATCGGAGGCGTACACGGGAGGGCGAGCGGGCACGTGACCGCGAAGCGCTTGCGACCGCACCCCGTGAGCGTAAATCCGGCAGTCGTGCGGAGAAGGGCCGCGGTCTTACCTGGGGAGATCTCGCCTCAGGCTCGAAAGGGCGACGCGGCGGTGAGCTGCGGAGCGAGAAGTCAGCCGAGGCCAGAGTAGCCGGCTTGGGAGCGGCGAAGGGCCGAACGAGACGGAGGGCGAACCGACCGTGACTCTCGAAGGTGCCCGGCCTCAGGACGAGGAAGCCCCGACGGCGGGCCGCGGAGACGGGCGCTCGGGCAGGGACGTCCCGGCATCGATGGAATGACGGTGGACGAGCTTGTCAGCCATCTTCGGACACACGGGCTACGGATTCGAGAGGCGCTCCTCGCGGGGACGTACCGGCCCCTGCCGGTCAAACGGCAGGAGATTCCGAAGAAGACCGGTGGGGTGCGCCTTTTGGGCATTCCCACCGTGCTCGACCGCGTCATGCAGCAGGCCTTGCTCCAGGTCCTGCAGCGGCGGTTCGATCCGACGTTCTCGGAGCATAGCTACGGCTTTCGACCGGGCCGAAGCGCGCAGCAAGCGATAGCGAAGGCGCAACGGTATGTATCCGTCGCCTTCGGCGCGCAACGGTGGTGGCACCACGCGTCGCTCCGTATCCATCAGGTGCTGACGAACGCGCACTTCGACCAGTTGGGTGTACCCCGACTGGCCGCGTAACCTCAACGTCGCGAACCGCCGGATGCGGACCCGCATGTCCGGTGGTGTGGGAGGGGCCGCAAGGTCCCTATCCCGATTAGGCCGTCAGGGAGACATCTCCGCAGATTTGGGGACTCTATGCGTCGTGCCGCATTGGCTCTGGTTCCGTTGGTGTGGTTTGTCGCGTGTGCCTCGCCGCCCCCCAGATTCGATCTGGTGCTATCGGGCGGGCGAGTCATCGACCCCGATACCGGACTCGACGCCATCAGCAACATCGGCGTCCGCGGAGACACGATCACACAGGTTTCAACGGAACGACTAGAAGGAACGCGCACGATCGACGCCAGCGGTCTGGTGGTCGCCCCGGGCTTCATCGATCTGCATCAGCACGGGCAGAGCCAAGACGCGTATCGGCTCATGGCGCTGGACGGAGTCACCGCTGCGCTGGAGCTCGAAGTCGGCGTTCCGGATGTTCGGCGTTTTATCGATGCGCGTCACGGGCGCAGCTCCATCCATTTCGGTGCAGCGGCCAGCTACTTGGCAGCGCGTGTCCTTGCCTGGGATATGCAGCTGCCGGTCAGCATATTCGGGCCCGAGGCGGGAATAATCCCTCAATCCAGTCCCGCCACGAATGCCCCAGCCTCTTCCGAGCGTCTTAATCGGATCCTCGCCACACTTCGAAGCCAGATCGAAGCGGGTGCGCTGGGCGTCGGCATGGGCCTCGAGTACGCGCCCGGCGCCACCCGACACGAGGTGATTGAAGTCTTCAAGCTCGCGGCGACCCTTGGAAATCCGGTGTTTGTCCATGTTCGCAGCAGCGGTCGCATCGAGCCGGGCTCGAGCATCGAGGCCGTTAATGAGGTCATCGGCGCGGCAGCGATTAGCGGCGCGGCGCTTCACATCGTGCACGTCAACAGTACTTGCATGGGTGACTCGCCGGGTTGCCTATCGATGATCGCCGGCGCACGGGCGAGAGGTCTGGACGTGACGACGGAGGCGTACCCCTACACCGCGGGAATGACGTTCATCAACTCGGCGCTGTTCAATCCGGGCTGGCGCGAAAGACGAGGCCTCGACTACCGCGATCTCGAGCTGCCGGAGTCTGGAGAACGTCTGACGCGTGAGCGGTTTGAGGCCCTTCACGCCGCGCCGGAGCCTCGCCTGGTCCTGATTCACACGAATCCGGACGAAGTGGTGGATGCGGTCATTGTCGCCCCCCTGGTCGCTGTCGCGAGCGACGGCCTCAAGGATCATCCGCGCGGGGCAGGCACGCATGCGCGAGTGTTGGCACGGTATGTCCGCGACCAGAAAACCATCACCTTGAATGACGCGATTCGCAAGATGTCGTTGATGCCGGCGCAGCGCCTCGAGAAGGCGACCCCTGAGGCGAAACGTCTCGGGAGGCTCCAGCAAGGCGCTCAAGCGGATATCGTCGTGTTCGACCCTCAAACTGTTCAAGATCGTGCAACCTTCCGGGCTCCCACCGAAGCCAGTACCGGCGTGCGGTACCTCGTCGTGGCGGGCACCGTCGTGGTCAATGAGGGTCGCATCGTCGAAGGCGTCGCACCCGGCCGGGCGCTCGTGCGCAACACCGATTCCCGGCAACCAGATCGCTGATGGGAATGGGCCTTGGGTGAATGCATACACATGGTGCGGCCTAACGAAAAAACCCGCGTTGCACCAGATGACGGTGCAATCATGAGCCGCCGCGGCTGCAACGCGGGCGTTATCTGGGAAAGTCGAGTATCCCACAGCTGCCATGGCAATTGTCGTAGCACTCCAAGACATTGTCGACGCCATGGATCTTCCGAATGACGAGTGGACTTCGTACCTCAGTTCAAAAACCGGTGAAGTCGTCACCGTGACGGACGAAGAACGGGACCTGGTCGAGGACGAAGAGCTCGACGAAACGGATCTGCCGGAGTGGCAGCGCGAGAATCTGCCCAAGGTTCGCCAAGTCTTGGAATCTGAGGAGTTCCTACAACTCCCTGATAAATTCGAGATCCATGAATGGTCGATCATGGAGCGCTTTTCGAATGGTCAGGTGAGTGGGGTTCGAGAGGCACTCCGAGATGCCGTTCACGGTGCGGGTGCGTTTCGCAGTTTCAAGAACGCGATCCGGAGGCTCGCCGTCGAGGAGGAGTGGTTTCGGTTTCGTCAGGCCGCTTTGGAAGAAATAGCGACGGCGTGGCTCGAGACGCACAACATTCCATATCGCTCTCGGTCCGGCTGAAGCCGGACGCCACGACCACCAGCGACTACCGGCTACCAACTGCCGACTACCAACTACCGGCTAGCGCCGCAGCTCCACCGGCTTCCCATGCGGCGTGTGACGATACGCGTCGGCCCACGCGTCTTTCCGTTCGGCAAGCGCGGACCAGTCGGTCAGCCCTTTCGCGGTGGCGAGGCGCTCGAGCGCGGCCAGCCAGTACTCGTAGTACCGCGACCCGTCGTCAGGCTCGCCGCGGTCGGCGGCCGCCTCGAGTTCGGCGGCGAGCGCGGCGGCCCATTCCTTCCAGGTGAAGTAGCCCGCCTCTGAGAGCGTCACGACGAGCGCGAACGCCTGCGCCTGCCACGGCTCGGCGAACACCGGGCCGTCGTGATCGCGCGGAATCGCCGGCAGCGCCGCGAGATGCTCGGGTTCGACCTTCATCTCAGACCGGCTCGAGGTAGTCGTCCCACATGTCGATGTGCACGAAGTCGCGCGGCGAGGCCGCCTCGCCCCACAGCTCGCGCGCGGCGAAGCGCACCGAGTACACGTGCTGCGGCTTCTCGCCCAGGAAGTGCGCGTTCGTGTCGGGGAAGAGGAACACTCCGTGATCGATCGCGATGACGCCCTGCTTGCCGCGCGCGTAGCGGGGCAGACGCGTGTGGCCGGTCGGGTGGACGTTGCGCGCGCGCACCTGCTGGCCGACGCTGAACCGCGGCGCGACCGGCGCCTCGCGGCGCGCGGAACCGCGGCGGGTGACGAGCGCCGGCACCATGTCGGCCGTGACGGGCGGCGTCGCCTTCACGGTACCCGGCGCCGCCGTCCCGCGCTCGAGCTCTTCCCGCGTGACGACGCCGTTGGCGAGCACGCGCGTGACCAGGCGCGTGAACCAGCGCTCGTAATAGCTCATGCGCAGGTAGTCAGCCGGCGGCAGCAGCTCGAGCTGATGGCGCGAGTGGTCGAGATTCCAGCGTCCCAGTCGCAGAAGCCGCGAGATTGCAAACACGCGCGACTCCCACCACTCGTGGAACACCGGCTCGTCGCGCTCGTACGCGACGGGTCCCATGCCGTGCACGCCGCCCATGTCGTGGACGCCGTTCATCGCCGGCTTCCCGCGGGCGCGGCCACCTTCGCCACGCCGACCATCGAGTCGCGCGTCACGAGCGCCGCGAGCTCCTCCTCCGGCATCTGCTCGGTGCCGGCCGGCCGCTCCGGCAGCACCAGATACCGCACCTCCGCCGTGCTGTCCCACACGCGCACTTCGACGTCCTGCGGGAGATCGAGGCCGAACTCGCGCAGCACGCCGCGCGGTTCGATGACCGCCCGCGAGCGATACGGGGCCGACTTGTACCAGACCGGCGGTAATCCGAGGATCGGCCACGGATAGCACGAGCAGAGCGTGCAGACGACGAGGTTGTGCACGGCCGGCGTGTTCTCGAGCACGACCATGTCCTCGCCCTGGCCGCCGTGGTAGCCGAGCTCGGCGATCGCGGCGGTGGCGTCGGCCAGCAGCCGCTGCTTGTAGGCCGGATCCACCCACGCGCGCGCGACGACGCGTGCGCCGTTGCGCGGGCCGATCTTCGTCTCGTAGAGATCGACGACGGTGTCGAGCGCGGCGCGGTCGACGAGACCCTTCTCGACGAGCAGCGACTCGAGCGCCTTGACGCGCAGATTCAGATCCGAGGGGACGACCTGGTGGTCGTGGCCGTGGTGATGGTCGTGGTCGTCGTGTCCCATGTAGTGATATGTCCTTCCCAAATCGGGACTGGCCGCTCCGTTGTCGCGGCCAGCAGTATCGCGGTCGAAGGGCTGTCGCATGTGGTAGTGCATCAGTTGATACTCGCCAGTAGATGGCGCGTTATACACTAAACACTCGTATGCTGCCACACGATCGGATTCCGTACTCGGCCGTCAACGCCCGGCCACGGCTGACGCTCCCGGGCGGCGCGCGCCTCGTCGTCTGGATCATCGTGAACGTGGAGGAGTGGAATCCCCACGAGCCGCTGCCGCGGACGGTGCTCTCGCCGCCGGCGGGCGGCTCGCCGATGCCCGACATCCCGAACTGGGCGTGGCACGAGTACGGCAACCGCGTCGGCTTCTGGCGCCTGCTCGACGTCTTCGATCGGCACACGCTGCCGGTCGTGCTCGCGATCAACGGGTCGGCCATCCAGGCGTACGAGCCGATCGCGCGCGCCGCGCTCGACCGGAAGTGGGAGTTCATCGGCCACGGCTTCACGCAGAAGAACATGCAGAAGGTGCCCGACGAGCGCGCCGACATCAAGAAGACGACCGACGCGATCCGCGCCTTCACCGGCCGCGCGCCGCGCGGCTGGCTCGGGCCCGGCCTGACCGAGACGTGGGACACGCCCGACATTCTCGCCGAGCACGGCTATGAATACGTCTGCGACTGGGTGCTCGACGACCAGCCGGTCCGGATGAACACGAAGAGCCGTCCGCTCGTGTCGGTGCCGTATACGCAGGAGTGCAACGACGTGGCGATGATGCTCATCCAGCATCATGTGGCCGAGGAATACCGCCGGCGGGCGATCGATCAGTTCGAGCAGCTCTATGCCGATTCGGAGAAGTCAGTGCGCGTGATGGCGCTCGTCGTCCATCCGTACATCATGGGCGCCCCGCACCGCTTCCGTTACTTCCGCGACGCGGTCGACCACATCGTCTCGAAGCCGGGCGTCGTCGTCTGGACGGGCGAACAGATTCTCGACTGGTACCTCTCGGCCGAGAACGCGGCCACGAACCGGGGGTCGGGCGTCGCCGCAGTGTGAACGCCGGCGTGTCCTTCGCGGTGGTGCTTCAGCCGACGAGCGGGTTGCGCACGCGGAGCGCTGGAAACAACGAAAAGTCGCGATCGGCCGTCCATAGCTCGCCGACCGCATGGCGCAGGCACAGCGCAGCCACCCGTGCGTCGTGCACGCGGGGGCCGTCGAGACGTGCTTCGACGACGAGCGCCCGCAGCGTGGGCCAGTAGTCGTCGTCCTCGGCCAGCATCACGAGCGATGGCGATTCGAGCCACGCGTCGACCTGGTCCAGTGCGGCCGGGAGCGGCGTCGGCGTACGGAAGATGCGCGGGTGCGTGGTGATGGCGAGGAACTCGTGCAGGCACGGCCACGGAATCGCCCACGCGGCCACGCCCTGGGCCAGCGCCCGCACCGCGCGCTCAGCCGGATCGTGCCATTCCGAATCCTGCCGGTGCGCGTAGATCAGGATATTGGTGTCGACGGCGATCATGCCCCGCGTTCGGAGTAGCTCAGATCGCGAATCGTCTCCCAGTCGCTGAGCCTCCGTCCCGCCACCAGCCCATCGCCGCGGAACGCCGCCTGCCGGAGCACGAAGCGGCCGGCGGGCCGCCGGCCGCCCACGACGCTGCGGAGGCCGCGCTCGATGAGCGCCCGAACGGTCGTTTTCTCCCGGAGCGCCACCCGCTTGGCCTCGCGGAGCAGACTGTCAGGCAGCTCAACCGTCGTCTTCATATGGGTAACTGTATCGTATCAGCCATATATATGGCCAGGCGCCGGCCCACGAGCGTGATACCTTCACCAATCGGAGGCAGCGCATGCGCGGTACACACGTTGCCGGGTTGGTGATCGCGGGGCTGGCGCTCATGTCTGCGCCCGCGTCCGCGCAGGTCGAGCTCAAGGTGCTCGTGGGCGGTGCGATGAGCGAGCCGGTCGCCGAGATCGGCGAAGCGTACGCGCGCAGCTCCGGTCACACATTCGTGTACATCCGCGACACGACGGGTGCGCTGCAGAAGCGGCTCGTCTCGGGCGAGCCGGCGGATGTGATCGTGGTCGCCGCGCCCGGCATGGACGCGCTTCAAAAGGACAACCGCATCGTGGCGAACAGCCGCGTCGACCTTGCGCGCGCGCTGATTGGCGTTGCCGTGAAGGCCGGCGCGCCGGCGCCCGACCTGTCGAGCGTCGAGACGTTCACGGCGGCGCTCCTCGAGGCGCGGTCGGTGTCGTATGTGAGTCCCGCGGCCGGCGGCACGTCGGGCACCTATATCGACGGGCTGCTGAAGAAGCTGGGTCTGGCCGACGTGCTCAAATCGAAGATCGTGTACCGGACCCAGGGGTCGGAGGTCGCGGATGCCGTGGCGAGCGGCGACGCCGAGCTCGGTATCACGTTCACGAGCGAGCTGCAGCCGAATAAGGGCGTGCGGGTGGTGGGAACGCTGCCGGCGGACATTCAGCTGCCGACGATCTATGTCGGCGCCCTCGTCGCGACGACAAAGAACGCCGACGCCGGACGGGCGCTCCTGCGCCGGCTCGCCAGCGCCGAGGGTCGTGAGGCGATCAGGAAAGGCGGACTCGAGCCGGTCGGTCGTTAGAGTGCCTGACGTGCAGGCACTCTAAGCACCTTGAGGAATGGCCGATCCGGCAGGCGCCGCGACGGCCCGCGCCATGGTGCGGATCCGCATCGGCTTGAGCACAGCGATCGCCATCACGGCGGCAACGATGTTGAGGACGGCCGCCGCGTAGAAGACGGCGTGCCAGCTGCCCGTCGCGTTCGTGAGCACGTTGGCGAACGGCACGAGCAGCGCGGCGGTCCCCTTGGCGGTGTAGAGCATCCCGTAGTTCGCGGTCGCGAACTTGCGGCCGTAGATGTCGGTGGACGTCGCCGGGAAGAGTGAATAGATCTCGCCCCAGGCAAAGAACACCAGACCCGACAGGATCACGAACAGCACGGGCTGCGCCGCGAACAGGAGCAGCGCGTAGATGCCGATGCCTTCGATGAGGAAGGCGATGAACATGGTGTTCTCACGGCCGATGCGATCCGACACCCACCCGAAGAACGGCCGGCACAGGCCGTTGAGCACGCGGTCGATCGTGAGTGCGAAGGTGAGCGCCGGCAGCGTGAGTCCGAGGAGCGTCACCGGAATCCCGGCCACATTGAAGTCCGCCGCGATCGGCGCGAGCTGCGCGACCGCCATCAGTCCGCCGGAGCCGACCATCACGAACATCGCGTACATCACCCAGAAGACCGGAGTCCGCAGCACCTCGGTCGGCCTGTAGTCTCGCCGCGACTGCTGCACGGCAGGCGCGGCGGGTGTGGCCACCTCGCCCGGTCCCGGCGCGCGGAGGAACAGGCCGACGAGCACCACCACGGCCCCCTGGCCCAGGCCGAACCAGAGGAAGGCCGACTCGTAGCCGCTCGACTGGATCATGTTGGCGATCGGGATCACCGTCAGCGCGGACCCCGCGCCGAATCCCGCCGCCGTCAGCCCCGCGGTGAGGCCGCGCCGATCCGGGAACCACTTCAAGGCGTTCCCGACCGCGCCGCCGTAGATGACGCCGGCGCCGATGCCGCCGATCGCGGCGCCGAGATACAGCAGAAACAGCGAATCGGCAACCGAGTTGACGACCCACGCAATCGCCACCAGCGCGCCGCTGGCGCTGATCATGATGCGCGGCCCGAACTTGTCGATCAGGTACCCCTCGATCGGGACGAGCCACGTCTCGGTCAGCACGAAGATCGTGAAGGCGATCTGAATCGCCGCCCGGCCCCACTGATACTTCTCGTCGATCGGGCCGACGAACAGCGTCCAGCCGTACTGCAGGTTGGCGATCATCACCATGCAGATAATGCCGAAGGTGAGCTGTGCCCACCGTGTCGCCTCTGACGCCGGGGGACGCATGATCGTGCCGCTGCTGCCTGTAGACATGTGCACCCCGATTGGAAGGTGTGAAAGCCGCGCCAGCCTATCATTGCGCGTCGAGGGATTACAATAGCCGGCCATGATGACCCCACAGGTGTCCGCGCTCGCGAAGGAAATGCTCGATGCCTACGCCGCCGGCCGGACGATTGCCGTGCCGCCGTCGGCGCGCGCGGGCGGCTGCGATCTCGACAGCGGCTACGCCGTCGAGGCGGAGCTCACGCGCATCCGGCGCGCGAGCGGCCGGCAGACGGTTGGACGGAAGATCGGCCTGGCGAATCGTGCCGTGTGGAGCGCGCTGAAGATGAAGACGCTCGTCTGGGCCAACATGTACGACGACACGGTCCATCACGCGACCCGCGGCGACGCGACGCTGTCGCTTGCGCGCATGCGCGCCCCGCGCCTCGAGCCCGAGATCGTCGTCAAACTCAAGTCGCCGCTTCGGCCCGACGTCGACGCCGCGGGTGCGCTCGAGGCGGTCGAGTGGTACGCGTTTGCCTTCGAGCTCGTCGATTGTCCGTTTCCCGACTGGAAGTTCCAGCCGGGCGACTTCATGGCCTCGCTCGGCCTGCACGCCGCGCTCGTCGTCGGCGAGTCCCGGACGATTCAGCGCGAAGCGATTCCACAGATCGTCGATCAGATGGGTGCGTTCACGGTGAAGCTCTCGAAGAACGGCGAGGTCGCCCAGGAGGGCGGCGGCAAGAACGTGCTCGACAACCCCGTGCTCTGTCTCGTGGAGTTCGCCTCCGCCGTGCCGGCGCAGGCCGGCGCCGAGCCGCTCCGGCCCGGCGAGTTGATCAGCACGGGGTCGCTCACTACGGCGCCGCCGGTGGCGGCTGGTGAATCGTGGACGGTCGTTGCACAGGGGCTCGACGTCCCGCCGCTGACGCTTCGCCTCACCGCCTAATCTAGTGCGAGCATGAAATACCGCGCCCACCTCGGTATCGCCGGCGTCCTTCTCCTGCTCGCGCAACCCGTTGAGGCGCAGACCTGGAATCCGCCGCGCACGCCAGACGGCCAGCCCGACATCCAGGGGTTCTGGGGCGAGCCCGCCGGCGGCGCCGACGGCACCAACGTCGAGACGAGCTTCCAGACCGCCGAGACGCTGCTCGTGCAGGGATGGACCAAGGAGAAGATCGCGGCGCGCACGCCGATCAGCGCGATCGTCGACACGCCCGACGGCAGGATTCCATATCAGAGGTGGGCGGAGGCGCGGCGGGAGGAGATCCTGTTGCGCTACGGCGGCGACGTGATTACCGGGAAGCCGCAGAGTCCGCGCGACGTCAATCCCGATCTGTTCTGCATGCTCGGCGTGCCGCGCCTTCTGTACTGGCAGGACTTCCAGGTCGTGCAGACACCCGGCTATGTCGTCCAGTCATGGGAGCGGACGCACTCCTCCCGGATCATCCCGCTCGACGGGCGGCCGCACCCGCCGTCAAAGGTGAAGATGTATATGGGCGCCGCGCGCGGCCGGTGGGAGGGCAACACGCTGGTCGTCGAGACGCGGAACCTGCGCGACTGGACGTGGTTCGACTCGAAGGGGACGCTCCACTCCAGCGAGATGACGATGGTGGAGCGCTACACGTACGTGGATCGCAACACGATCGACCTGCGGATGACCTTCACCGATCCGCAGACGCTGACCCGTCCCTTCACCATGGCATGGACGCTCACGCGCGAGCACGCCAACGATCCCGCCTACGAGATCCTCGAATACGCGTGCGCGGAGGGCGAACGCGCCCGCGACGTGATTCTCGAGTAGCGACAGCGGCCGTGCGGCGCGGGACCGTATGTCGCTCCGCAAAACCGGCTTGGTTGCGGCATCCTCAGCATTCGCCGCCGAGGGTCCCGGCTAATCCAGCTTCGCGATGACTACGGTTTTGCTCCGGACATACGACCCGCGCTGCCAGAGACGTTAGGGCTGGCTGTTCGGCCTGAGCGGCGTGTCGCCCAGCTCGAACGCGTAGCACGGATAGTCGAGCACCTGCGCATTCTGCTCGAGGTGCCGGTACAGCACGAGGCTCATCGTCCAGGGCCTCGTGAAGACCTTCGGGTCGGTGATCGTCGCCGTATAGCGGATGTGATCGGCCGTGATCATCGTGTAGCGCTCGACGACCTGCAGCGCCTCGCTGTGGAAGTTGCCCGCCCGATCGAACCACGTCTGATCGTTGAAGTGCGTGACGCTGACGACGAGCGCGTCGCCCTCCCAGCGGCCGCGTGAGTCGCCCATCCACCATTCGATGGGGCCTTTCAGGTGCGGCGTGTCCATGTAGACGTGGCGCGTCGCGTTGGCGTACTCGAAGAGCATCAGGACGAGCCTGGGCGTCTGCACGATCTGGAAGGGAAACGGCATGTACATGATGCGCGGGACCCCCGGCAGAAAGCACCGCGCCTCGGTGTCGCGCGCGGCGCGAGTGCGGCGGTTCTCCTCGCGCCGCGGCAGCCCCGCCGGCTGATAGGGAAGCTCGCCCTCGTCAACCACGCCGAGGCCGGCGGGCACGTCGCGGGCGGCGGCGTGCGCCTCGATGTCGACGTGCGCCGTGGTCATGGCCTGCCAGACGCCAGACAGATCGGGTTTCCCGTCAGCCGTTCGCGGCAGCGGGCGCCCCGGCCCGGCCGGCGGTGCTTGCGCGGCCAACGCGGCGGCACACACGAACAGGGCGGCACCTGCGACCGCTGCACAGACGCGCGGGCTGGCCATGGGGAAAATTCCTCCTGCCAAATACGATATACTCCCGCAGCCTTCGGGCCCATCCAGCGAGGAGACATCATGAAGCTCGGATCGAAGCGATCGTTCCTTGGTGCCACCGCGATCGCCGTGGCAGGCCTCATCATCGTCGCCGCCGGCTCCCGCGTCCCCGCCGAAGCGTCGGCGCAGGCGGCGCAGGGCGGCGCGCCCGCCGGCGTGACGCTGACCGACGACGTGTTCAAGACCGTCGTGCTGTTGAAGGGGATTCCGGTCGACACCTTCTTCGAAGCCATGGGGATGTTCGCGAACGCGATGGGGAACGACTGCACGTTCTGCCATGCGTCGAAGGCCTACTTCGACAAGCGCGAGTTCGCCACGCCGACGCCCCGGCTGCAGCGCGCGCGGCAGATGATCGTGATGATGAACACGATCAACAAGCAGTTCTTCGGCGGCCAGCCGCGCGTCACCTGCTTCACCTGCCATCAGGGGAGCGACCGACCCGTCGCCGACCCGAACATCATGCTGCAGTACGCCACGCCGGTCGAGGATCCGAACGTCCGCGACATTCCGGCCGACCCGCGCCTCAAGGCCGACGAGGTCTTCGACAAGTACATCCAGGCGATCGGCGGCAAGGAGCGGCTGTCGAAGTTCACGAGCTTCACCGCCAAGGGCACCTACGCCGGCTTCGACACGTCATTCGACAAGGTGCCGGTCGAGATCTACGCGAAGGCGCCGGCGCAGCAGGCGATGACCGTTCACTTCTTCAACGGTGATAGCCACCGCGTCTACGACGGCCAGAACGGCTGGATGGCGGGCCCCGACACGCCGCTCCCGCTGCTCACGCTGACGGCCGGCAACCTCGAGCGCGTGCGGCTCGAGGCGCTCGCCCCGTTCGGCGCCGGCCTCCGCACGACGTACCCGCAGTGGCGCGTCGGCCGCACCGCCATCAAGGACCAGGAAGTCATCGTGGTGCAGGGACTGCGCGACAACCGCGTCCTCGCCAACTTCTACTTCGACGAGGCGGGGCTGCTTATCCGGATCAACCGCTGGACGGAGACGCCGGTCGGGTTCGTGCCGACGGTGATCGATCTCGAGGACTACCGCGACGTCGCCGGCGTCAAGATGCCGTTCAAGAAGACCGTCAGCCAGACCTACATGCAGATGATCGTCGAGCTGACCAACGTGCAGCCGAACGTCCAGATCCCCGACTCACGGTTTGCGCGGCCGGCGCCCGCGAAGCCGCCGGCATAGAAGGATCCGGGATCCGGGATCCGGGATCCGGGGTCCGGGGTCCGGGATCCGGGATCCGGGATCCGGGATCCCGCATCCGCCCCGCTGGCTATTCGGCGACGATGCTGAAGCGCGCGGTGTTGGCGGGGGCGGCGGGGCGCGCGACTGAGATCGCGACGTTCCACGTCCCGCCCATCGAGAGCTGGCCGGTCCCGCGGTAGGTGCCCTCGCCGACGTGCCGCAGCGACGCGTCGCTGCGCATGGCCGGCATGTTCATCGAGGGCATCGCCGGCATCGAAAAGACGGCGGTCACGTCCGCGTCGGTCACCGGCGTCCCGTCGGGCTGCCTCACCGTCACCTCGTACGCGTTGTCGCCCGGCCGCGCGGGATCGGGGTCGCTCCGGAATTCGATGCGCATCCCCTGTCCGGTGGACACGACGGTCTGCCCGGGCTCGCGGCCGCAGCCCGCGGCCGTCAGCGCGAGGGCCAGCAGCGCGGCTGGGAGCGCGTGCCGGGGCGCGAGACGCGCCGGCCAGCGCTGCCGGATATCGTGCCCGATCGCAAACAGGCACGGAATCAGGAACAGCACGTACATCGTCGAGCTGATCATGCCGCCGAGCGTCGGCGTGGCGATCGGCTGCGTGATGTCCATTCCCGATCCGCTGGACAACATGATCGGGAGCAGGCCGAACACGGTCGTCGCCACCGTCATCAGCTTCGGCCGCAGCCGCGCGACGGATCCGTCGATCACCGCTTCCACGTACGACCGTGCGTCACCGCGGTTGGCGAGCGCCTCGCGGATGAACTCGATCATGATGATGCCGGTCTGAATCGCCACGGCGAAGAGCGACACGTAGCCGATGATCACCGCCGTCGTCATCGAGAAGCCCAGCTGCCACTGGAGGAAGACGCCGCCGACGAGCGCGAACGGCGCCGAGATCATGATGAGCGCGCTGTCGGCGAGCGACCTGAACGCCAGCAGCAGCAGCACGAACATGATGGCGAGGGTCAGCGGAACGACCAGACGGAGCTGCGCGCGCGCCTCCTCGGCGTACGCGTACAGGCCCGTCCATTCGAGCGCGTAGCCGTTCGGCAGCGCCAGAGAGGACTGCAGGTGCGCGCGCGCCCGCTCGACGTATTCCGGTGCGGTGACGCCGCGGAGGAACACGTACACATAGGCGGCCAGTTCGCCGTTGTCGTTGCGAATCATCTCCGGCGCCTCGCGCACCTGGACATCCGCGATCGCGCTCAGCGCGACGGCGCGACCGTCGCCCGTGATCACCGGGGTGTTCCGCACCTTCTCCAGCGTGTCGATGTATTCCGGCGAGTACTGCACGGCGAGCGGCACCACGGTCTTGTCCGGCTCCCGCACGCTGACGAGGTTGTCGCCGCCGATCGCGAACCGCACCGTCGGCAGCGCCTCGTCCACGGTGACGCCCTGGCCGGCCATCCGCTCCAGGTCGAGCCGCGCGTCGACGAAGTATCCCTGGGCGATGCGCTCGGCGATGACCGACTGTGTGCCCGGGACGCTGCCGAGGAGCCGTTCCACCTCCTGTGCGACCCGCTGGACGGTAGCCAGGTCAGGCCCCTTGACCTTGATGCCGACCGGCGTCTGGATGCCCGTGTCCTGCATGACCACGCGGGTGGCGATCGGCTGGCTCCAGCTGTTGACGTAGCCGACGATCTGCATCGCCTGGTTCATCTCCGCGACGAGGCGATCCTTGGTCATCCCGTCGCGCCACCGGGACCGCGGCTTCAGCGTCACGGTCGTCTCGATCATCTCGACGGGGGCCGGATCGGTGGCCGTGTCGGCGCGCCCGAGCTTGCCGAAGACACGCTCGACCTCGGGAAACGCCTTCAGCTTGCGATCCATCTCCTGCAGGATCCAGCCCGCCTCGCGCGACGGCAGGCCGGGGAGCGTCGTCGGCATATAGAGGACGGATCCTTCGTCCATCTCCGGCATGTAGTCCTTCTGGAACCCGGCCATGACGACGAGCGCGGCGACGAGGATCGCCGCGCTCGTCCCCACGACGGCGTACCGGTGGCCGATGGCCGCGGCGAGCGCCCCGCGATACGCGCGGACGACCGCGTGCTCCCCGCGGTCCGCGCCTCCCCAGACGTCCTTCCGGAAGACCCAGACGATGACGACCGGCAGCACGAAGAGCGTCAGGAGCGTGGAGAACGCCATCGCCGCCGTCTTGCTGAACGCCAGCGGATTGAACAGCCGTCCTTCGCGTTCGCCGAGGAAGAAGATCGGCAGGAAGGAGGTGACGATGATGAGCATTGAGAAGAGCAGCGGCCGGGTCATCGCGGCGGTCGCCCGGATGATCGTCCGCAGCTTCTCGGCGGCGTCGAGGGGCCCCCGCCCGGCGAGGCGGGCCGTGCAGTTCTCGACGATCACGATCGTCGCGTCTGCCATCTCGCCGATGGCGATCGCCAGGCCCGCGAGCGAGAAGAGATTGATCGTCTGGCCGAAGGCGGCCAGCGGCAGCGCCGTGAAGAGCGTCCCGAGCAGCAGCACGCAGACCGGCGCCACGGCGGCGCGCAGGTTCCGCAGGGCCGCCGCGATGACGACGATCACCACGATCAGCTCGTAGACGATGGCCCGGAAGAAGTTCGTCAGCGTGTCCCAGATGAGCGCCGATCGGTTGTACGTGGGAACGATCTCGACGCCGTCGGGGAGCGCCGGCGCGAGCGCCGCGAGGCGTTCCTCCAATGCGGCGGTCACGGCGAGGACGTTGCGCCCCTGCTCCATGACGACGATGCCGCCGACCACCTCGCCCGCGCCGTCGAGGTCGGCGATGCCGCGCCGCAGGTCGTAGCCCACCTGCACGTACCCCACGTCCTTGAGCGGAACCGCCTCGCCGTTCCGGTCGCGGCCCAGCACGAGGAAGTCGAGCCGGTTGATGCTGTCGGTCCCGATGCCGCCGCGCAGCTGGTACTCGCGGTTCGTGACTTCGATCGTGCGTCCGCCCGCCTCCTGGAACGCACTCTGAATGGCGCCGAGCACCTGCGGCAACGACAGCCCGCGCTCGCTCAGGAGCGGCGGAAACAGCTTGACCTGGTACTGCTTCTCGAGGCCGCCGACCGAGGCGACCTCGGCCACGCCGGGCGCGGCCTGCAGGGCCGGCTTCACGAGGCTCTCGTGGAGCAGACGGAGCTCGCGCAGATCGCGCAGCTGCTGCCGATCGACGAGCGCGTACTGGAAGATCCAGCCCATGCTGCTCGCGTTCGGCCCGATCGTGATGCTCGCGTCGGGCGGGAGCTGCGGGCGGATGGCGGCCAGCCGATCCGCGACGTACTGCCGCACGGCGGCGCGGCGGCCGGGGTCCTCCAGGATCACATAGATGAAGGAGTAGCCCATGTGCGACGTGCCGCGGATCGCCTCGATGTCGGGCGATCCCGCCAGCGCCCGAACGACCGGCTCGGTCACCTCCGTTTCGATGAGCAGAGGGCTCCGCGGCCACTTCACGTAGACGATGACCTGCGGATCGGAGAGGTCGGGGATGGCGTCGAGCGAGGCGGTACGGAGCGCGTACGCGCTCAGGAGGACGAGCGTCGCCACCACGCCCACGACGAGCCAGCGGAGCCGGATGACGTGCTCGATGATGCCGACGATCACGGGGCCTTCAGTTTGTGCTCGGCGTCGATGAAGAAGCTGCCGATGGTGACGACCTGCTCGCCGGCCGTCAGGCCGTCGACGATCTGCGTGAACATCTCGCCCTGGATCCCGGTCGTGACGTTCCGCGGCGCATACCCGCCGCCGCGCTGCAGCACGTAGACGATGCGCCCGCCGCCGGTCTCGATGATCGCTTCGTTCGGCACCGACAGGAAGTCGCCGCGCTCGGTGACGATCTCGAGGATGTAGCGCGAGCTCCCGTCAGCGCCCGCGCCGACGAGCGTCGCGCTCACGGTCGTGCGGTCGCCGCGTGGCGCGACCTGCGAGACCCGGGCCTGATACATCCGCGACCGCGATTCCGGCGGAAATGCACGCACCCGCTGGCCGATCCGCACGAGCGCACCGTCGGAGGCGGCGAGGGAGGCCGTGATGGTCTTGCGCCGCGCGTCGATCGCGCCGGCCGTGCGGACCCACACCTGGATGGGCCGCACGGCGGCTTCGGTCAGCGTCAGCGTGAGCTCGCCCGCCTGGGATTCGGTGACCGCGGTCGAACGGTCCGGTGTCGGGCGCGTGTGGTCGCGGATGTTCTGCGCGTGCAGCGCCGCGCCCGTGAGGACCACGAGCGCGAGGAGCATGCTGCTTCGTCCGCGGCGTCCGGCGTGAGCCGGACTAGTGGCAGTAATTGTCCTTGCTGTCCATGATGTGCGTGCCCCAGGGGTACAGCCCGACGTTTCCCACCCGCTCGATCGCATGCGTCCTGGCATTGATGATGACGACCTGATGATTCGTCGATTCGGCCAGATAGAGGTGCTCCTCAGCCGCATCGGTCGTTGCCGTCTCGATCTGGATGTTCGTGCCGATCTTAATGCGCCCCGCCGGTTTCAGCGACCGCATGTCATAGGCGTAGACGAACCCGGGCGCGCTGATGACGAACGCCTTGCCCTGGGCGAAGTTCACGCCGGTCATCTCGTTGCCGGCCTCGAGCGTCGCCGCCACGCGGTTGGAGGCGATGTCGATGATCGAGATCGTCTGGTCGCCGTTGTTGACGGTCACGGCGTACCTGCCGTCGTGGCTCATGTACGCACGCCACGGCGCCGCGCCCACGCGAATCACCTTCACGACGCGGTCGTCGCGGGTGTCGATCACGCTCACCACGCCCAGGTCGCTGTCGGCCACGTACAGATACCGCCCGTCGTTGGTGAGCGTCGCGTTGGAGATTCCGTTGATCTCGCCGAGGTACTTGTCGGGATCCAGCCTGGCGACGCCGGGGACCTCCGCCACCTGAATCTTCTTCAGCAGCTCGTGGCGCCTGACGTCGATCACGCCTATCCAGTGCGCCCCGTAGTTGCCGACGTAGGCCTTCGAGCCGTCGGCCGTGAACGTGACGTTCAGCGGCTCGGCAAACCCCGGGATCGTCTTGATCTTCGTGAGCGACTGCATGTCGATCACCGAGATCGAGTCGCCGTCGGGATTGCCCTGGTAGTACCAGCGGCCGTCGGGCGAGAAGGCGAGGTGCTCCGGCGCGATGTCGACCGGGATCGTCTTCACGAGCTGGAGCGTGCGCGTGTCGATGATGTACGCCTTGTTGGCGCGCGTCCCCCCGGTGACGACGTAACGGCCGTCCGGCGACATCATGACCATGTGCGGGTTCACGTTGTTGCCGAGAAACGTGCGCCCGACGATCTTGCGGGACTTGATGTCCATGAACGCGATGTCGTTCGAATCGCGGTTCACGATCATCACGACCGAGGTCGGGTCGGTAATCTTGACGTCCTGCGCGCGGACCCCCGCGGCCAGCGCGATGGCCGCGGCGACGAGTGCACAGGCTGCAACGAAGCGTCCACTTGCGTTACGCATGGCAGTGACTCCTAAAAAGCGGCCTGCAGCCGGATGCCCGGCAGCAGGTACCCGAACGTGCCGGCGGCTTGCGGCCGGTCGAGCACGTGCGTCAGATGGAACGACAGCCGCAGCCTGTCCGTCAGCAGAACGTTGTAGAAGCCTTCCACCAGCTTCTCGTTCTCGCCGGACGCCAGATCCATCTGCGCGTACCCGATGCCCCACATGTCGCGCGGGTTGAAGATGAGGCCGTTCTGGAAGCCGAGGCCCGCGCTGTAGAAACGATCGCGATCCCCGCCGGCGACTTCCTGCGTGCCGTACCGTCCGAAGAGACCGACGACGTTGGTCAGTTTCTGATCGAGGCTGAGGCCCACGCCCTTCCGAATCGCCTCGTCCGCGGTGTTGTCCGTGCGGAACCAGACACGATAGGTGCCTTCGGGCAGCGCGAACGGCGTGAAGGTGTAGCCGACCTCGGTCAGCGTGAACAGCGAGTCCGACAGGTTCTTGGCGTCCGTGTTGCTCTGCTGGAATCCGAACTTCGCGCGGAAACCGGTCTTCGCGTCGAACTCGGCGGCCGCGCCGGTGCCGTTCACCGCGAGCCCGAGCATCTGGTTGTTCACGAGCGCGTCGCTGATGAACTGGAGGCTTTCGTCGTTGGCCAGCGCGTTCTGATCGAAGTAGTTCGTCAGATCGAGGCGTCCGGCCGTGAGCGCCAGGCGCTGGCCGAAGAGCTCGGTGCGCAGCCACGCCTCGCGGAGATTCAGCTCGTTCTGCCGCACCAGCCGCGCCGTGTAGCCGTTCAGCAGCGTGAGCGTCGGGATCTCGGCGTCAGGCGGCGAGCCGCTCAGGCCGACGATATCCGCGAAGAACACTGTGTACTGCGCGATGCCCGCCGTGAAGAAGAGATCGGCCGACGCCAGCGCGTACGCGTTCCTGTCGGGCAGGTCGCCGGCGCCCTGCGTCCGTCCGGCTCCCTGCGTGCCGAACGCCGCATCGACGCCCACCCGGACGTTCCGGTTCTCGGCATCGGCGAGGGCTTCCTCGATCTTCTCGTTGATGGTCTGACGTCGGTACACGCGTTCACGCAGATACGTCACCGTCGGCCTGGCCCCCGGGACCGGTTCCTCGGATTGGGCGCCTGCGTCGTCCACGTACACCTGCACCTGCCGGACGCGCGTCTCCGGCTCGGACAGCACGGCGGTCGACTCGAGATCGCTGACCCGCTGCTCGAGCGCCGCGATCTTTTCGAGCAGCGCCTGCCGCTCGCTGTCGCTCGCCTGCGAGGCTCCGAGCGGGTTCATCGCGATGTTCACGGTGGCGGTCCGGTTGGCCGCCACCTCGACGTCCCGCTGGCTGGAGAACGTCAGGCCCCCGACGCCGACTGAGATGTCGTACCGGCCGACCGGCAGCGCCGGAAGCGCGTACAGCCCCTGGGCGTCGGTCGTGGCCGTGAACTGCGCCGTCGTCTCCTTGTGCGTCGCGGTGACCGTGACGCCCCCCTGTGCCGCGCCGACGGCATCGCGAACAAATCCCGAGACCCCTCCGCGTTCATCCGCGGCGTGCGTCGCCGGGTGAGGGGCCTGACCCGCCGCGGCCATCGGAGCGGCCGTGACGGCGGTCACGCAGACGAGGGCGCGGGCGAGCGATCTCGCGGTCATGAGTGTCCTTTCGGCCACGAACTCCGGGGTGCGCATGGTGCTGACTTTCTGTAATACCCCGGGCGGGCGTCCGACCGCACCTGAAGAGTTCCTGAACGAATTGTCAGACGATGGCCCAATCGCGAGGTGTTTCTGCACTTCTTCGGGATGGACGTGGCCTGGCGATAGGCGCCGCCGAATTCTGACAACGCGTTCAGAAACTCTTCAGTTGTCTGCCCGCGGCGGCTCGCATAGCGTCACCACCCTGAGGGGTGAACACCACTATGAGAGTCATCCGGGTCGTATGGGCCGTTCTCGCCGTCCTTTTTCTGATTGCCCCGTCGGCGTCCGCCCAGACTGCATCGCTCACGGGGCGCGTCGTCGATCCCGATGGCGCCGCCGTTGCCAGTGCGGCCGTCGTCCTGATGCCGCTTCCGTCCGGTGCGCCGCAGACGCAGGTCACGGCCAGCGATGGATCGTTCCGGTTTACCGGCCTGAGGCTGGGTGAGTACCGGCTGGAGGTCAGCTCGGGCGGCTTCGCCCTGCACGCCCAGACGATCACGCTGACCGCCGGCGACCGCAACATCACGGCGGAGCTCGACATCGCGCCGGTCAGCGAGGAGATTACCGTCGAAGGCGTGGCCACCGTGCCGACGATCGGCCGGATTCCCGTGCCGCTCCGCGATCAGCCGCTCACCGTGCACACGCTCACCTCCGAGTACCTCCAGTCGCACGCGATCAATGACGTCGTCACCGCGCTCAATCACGTACCGAACGTCGTTGCCTACAGCCAGTACGGCGTCTACCAGTATTTCACCTTCCGCGGCATCAGCGACTCGGTGCAGATGGTCGACGGCATCCGCAACGAGGGAAACCGCGTGAGCACGCAGCTCGCGAACGTGGACCGGGTCGAGGTGCTGAAGGGGCCGGCGTCGGTGCTGTATGGCGCCGATGCGATTGGCGGCACCGTCAACCTGGTGCTGAAGAAGCCCACCGCCTATCCGACGTACGACTTCACGGCGGCGGCAGGACGGTGGGAGACGTATCGCGGGTCGTTCGGTGCGGGCGGGCGCGTGGGCGACGTCAACACGCTCTTCTACCGGCTCGACGTCGGCGGCGAATCGGCCGAGAACTTCCGGCACGACCCGGCGCGGCGGCTCAACGTGACGCCGTCGATGATGTGGCGGCCGGCCGGCACGCGGCAGCTCGAGGTCCGCTACATGTTCGACCGCAACCGCGTGAGCGGCGACGGCGGCATTCCGCTCGTGCCGCTCGTGGCGGGCTTCACACCCGATGCGACGCGCACCGCCATCGGCGATCCGCTGGCGCGCGCGGTGCAGGGCGACGGCAGCGACTTCATCCCGAAGGTCGCGCGCGACGTCCGGTTCAACTCGCCGCAGGACTTCGGGGTCGGTTTCGACCACAACCTGCGCGTCAGCTACTCGCAGACGTTCGGCGGCGCGTACGCGTTCCGCAACACCGCCGGCTACCGGTACTTCGACGACGAGTACTGGGTGACGGAGTTCCTGGACGTGACGCCGCCGAGCCGCGTGAACCGCGGGTTCCTGTACTTCAAGCACCACCGGCGCCCGCTGACGAATCAGGCGGAGCTGAGCGGCCGTGTGACGGCGGGCGTGCCGCACGACGTCCTCGTCGGGTGGGATTTCCAGGAGTACGACAACTACACGCATCGCCGCGCGCGGGCGAACTTCAACACGACGCCGCTCGACCTGTACAACCCGGTGGAGAACCACGTCTTCGTCGATCTCGATTCGTTCCCGGTCACGCGGGTGGACTACTTTACGAACCGCACGCACGGCCTCTTCGTGCAGGACGCGCTGACGCTGGCGCCGCAGCTCAAAGTCGTGGTTGGAGGGCGCTTCGACCTCATCCGGCGTCAGAACTACAACAATCCCGTCGTCAACGGCGCAGAAACACAGGTGCCCATCATCCGCGGCCAGTCGGACAAGTTCACGCATCGCGCGGGCCTCGTCTATCAGCCGACCACGGCCATCGACATCTACGCGCAGAATTCCACGTCGTTCCGGCCGAACTTCAACATCCAGCCCGACGGCTCGCTGCTCAAGCCGGAGTACGGCGAGCAGTACGAGGTGGGGCAGCGGCTGCGGATGATGCAGGAGCGGCTGCAGTTGTCGGCGGCGGTGTTCAGCATCGAGAAGCGCAACCTCACGCGGTCGCTCGGCGGCGGCTTCTTCGAGCAGATCGGCAAGCTGCGCTCGCGCGGGTTCGAGACGGAGCTGACCGGCCTCCTCACGCCGGAGTGGAACGTGCAGGCCGGCTACGGCTACACGCGGGCCACGTTTCTCGACTACATCTCGGGCAACGTGAACCTCACGGGACGGATTCCGCGCCGAGCGCCCAATCACACGGTGAGCTTCTCGACGTCGTACGTCTGGCCGAACGGTCTGTCACTCGTGGCGGGCGGCCGGGTCGTCTCCGAGCAGTTCCTGAACGACATCAACACGGTCGGCTTCCACGGGTACGAGCTGCTCGACCTCGGCGTCGCCTACCGGCGCGGCCGCGTGCAGTACACGGTCAACATGACGAACGCGACCGATCGCGAGTACTGGGCCTCGTCGCTCGGCAACCGGCAACTCTATCCCGGGCAGCCGGTCAACGTGATGGCGGCGATCCGCGTGCGCACCCCATGAGCGCGCTCGTGCACTGGCTCGACTGGCGCCGGTGGCTCGTCTACTCCCACCGGTGGCTCGGCATCGTCGGCGGCGTGCTCTTCGTCACCTGGTTCTTCTCGGGTGTCGTGATGATGTACGTGCGCATGCCCGGGATGGCGCCGGAGGAGCGCCTCGCCCGCGCCGCGTCGCTCGATCTCTCGTCGGCGACCGTGTCGCCGCTCGAAGCGGCCCGCACAGTCGGCCTGGTGCCGGACGAGGGGTCGGCCCTAGGAAATCTGGCGCGGCCCGGCGTTGAGACGACAGCCCAGAAGCTCGCGGCCGAGATCTCGATCGATCGCGTGCGTGTCGCCATGCTCGGCGATCGGCCGGCGTACCGATTCGGTACCGGGCGCAACGAAGCGATTGTCTATGCCGATCGTCCCGAGATCCTCGGTCTCGTCGACCGCCCCGAGGCGGAAGCGATCGTCCGCCGCTACGCTCCGGGGTACGGAGGTCCGCTTCACTACGACGGCTACCTGACCGAGCCGGATCAATGGACGCTGCAGGCACGCGGCCTCATGCCGATTCATCGCTTCGCGCTGGACGACGGTGACGCCACGCGGCTGTACGTGTCGGCGCTGAGCGGCGACGTGGTGCTTCGGACCACGCGCGCCGAGCGGTTCTGGGGCTATCTCGGACCGGTGACGCACTGGGTCTACTTCACGCCGCTTCGCACGCACGGGTCGGCCTGGAGCGAGTTCATCATCTGGTCGTCGCTCATCGGCTGCGTGATGTGCCTCACCGGGCTCGTCTGGGGTGCGTGGCGCTATTCGCCGATGCGACGGTTCCGGCTGAAACGGGTGCCGTCGCAGTCGCCGTACGCCGGCCTGATGAAGTGGCACCACTACACAGGCCTCATCTTCGGTGTGATCACGCTGACGTGGACCTACAGCGGGCTCCTCTCGATGAGCCCGTTCAACTGGTTCCAGTCGCCGGGGATCACCGCGGCACAGCGCGAGGCGTACACCGGCGGGCCGCTGCGCGTCGATCTGATGACGCTCGACGGCCTGCGTGCGTCACTCGCGGAGCTGGAACGCGCGTTCGAGGTCAAGGAGCTCGAGGCGACGCAATTCCGCGGCGAGCCGTTCTGGCTGGCGTACCGCGCGCCATCAGAGAGCGAGGCCGTGCAGTGGATGCAGATCGGTCTCTGGCCGCGAGCCGCGCGTCCGCGGCTGGAGCACCGCTACGTCTCCGCGGCCGATCCGGCGGCCGGAGCGTTTGCGCGGTTCGACGAGCCGCGCTTCGGGCGCGAGTCGATGCTCGACGTCGCACGCGCCGCCATGCCGGATGTGCCGATTCAGGACGCGGTGTGGCTGCAGGAGTACGACGCGCACTACTACGACGTGCGCGCCGGCCGTGCGCTGCCGGTGCTGCGCGTCCGGTACGCGGATGAGGCGCGCACGTGGCTCTATCTCGATCCGGCGCGCGGCGCGATCGTCCAGCGGATGGACGACACGCGGCGTCTGCGGCGCTGGCTGTACCAGGGCCTGCACAGCCTCGATTTCCCGTTCCTCTACTACAAGCGTCCACTCTGGGACCTCGTCGTCATCGTGCTGAGCATCGGCGGCCTCGCGCTCAGCGCCACGACGCTCCTGCCGGGATGGCGGCGGCTGAAGAAGCGGGTACGCGAGATGGAGTGGCGGCCGGCTCGTGCGGCGCAGCCGGCGAACGCAGCCTTGGGCCTGGCGAAGCGGTTGCAGTAGCCCGGGGACGGAGGAATCCGTCCATGGAAAGTCTCGTCACGCTGCTCGGGCATCCGATTCATCAGATGCTCGTCGTCTTCCCGCCGGGGCTGCTGGCGATGGCCGTCATCTTCGACGTCACACATGGCGGCCCTCGCGTGCGCCGAAAAATCTGAAGATTTCCTGAACCCGTCGTCAGACGTTGTCAGGAGCTACCTGGCTACCCACCGACCCGGCGACCTGCGATACGATCGCGCGACAGAGCGAAGGAGACAGGTACCATGCAAGTGAGTCAGGTGCTGTTCGCCGGGGTGGTGTGTGCCGGAATCGGCGTGCTCATGACTGCCGGAGCTGCGGGGCAGCAGCCGGCGCGCGGCCGCGGCGCCGCGCAGGACCAGGCGACCCGCGTGCACGGCAACCTCGTGCAGGTGATGCGGGGCATCCTCTATCCGGCGTCGAACGTGATCTTTGCGGCGCAGTCCGAGGACCCGGCGGCGATCAAGCCGGCGGCCGACGCGTCGACCTCCCCGAATCCGCTGACGAGCGCGTACGGCGGCTGGACGGCGGTGGAAAATGCCGGGATCGCGATTGCCGAGGCCGCCAACCTGCTCACGATTCCCGGACGGATGTGCGCCAACGGAAAGCCCGCGCCGATCCAGAATGCGGACTGGCGGATGTGGGTGCAGGAGCTGCGCGACGCGGGGATGGCGACCTACAAGGCGGCGCAAGCCAAGAATCAGGACGCGATCCTCGACGCGGCAGGTGTCGTCTCGGAGGCGTGCACCCACTGCCACGACAAGTACCGCGAAGTCCCCAACCGCTGTTAGATCGGTTGGTGGTTGGTGGTTGGTAGGAAACGGAAGGACACGATGATTCGTCGGCTGGTCATGATCTCTGCCCTGTTACTGACGGTGTCGCTCTCGGGGTCCGCGCACCCCTCGGCTGGTGCTCGGGGTGCCCTGAGCAACGTCGAAGGGCAGGCGCCGGCGGCGCCCGTGGCCGAGACGCGCGTGTATGCCAACATGCTGCAGGTGATGCGCGGCGTGCTGTACCCGGCCTCGAACGTCATCTTCACGGCCCAGTCCGACGATCCCGCCTCGTTCAAGCCTGGGCTCCGGCCCTCGACGTCGCCCGACCCGTTCACGAGCGCGTACGGCGGATGGGAGGCGGTCGAGAATGCAGGGCTCGCGCTGTCGGAATCCGCCAACCTGCTGATCATTCCACGCCAGTGCGGCAACGGCCGCCCGGCGCCGGTCAAGAACGCCGACTGGCTGCTGTGGGTGCAGGAGCTGCGCGACGCCGGGATGGCGGCGTACAAGGCGGGGCAGGCCAAGGACGCCGACCGGATTCTCGAAGCGGCGGGCGCCGTGTCGGAGTCGTGCCTCCACTGCCATCAGAAGTACCGCCAGGTGCCGGGCGGCTTCCCGAACCGGTGTCCGTCATGAGGCGCGCCGCGATTCTTCTGGCCCCCGCGGCGGCGTTCTGGCTCGGCGCCGCATCGATCGACACCGCGCACGCGCGGGCGGCCGCTCCGGCGCCCGTGCAGGCGGCGCTCCCCGAAGGTGAGGGGAGAGCGGTCGTCGAGAAGCTGTGCAGCACCTGCCACGGCCTCGAGTATGTCGCGCCCTCCCAGCGAAGCGTGCGGAACTGGCTGGAGACGATCGACCTGATGAAGAGCTTCGGCGCCGAGGCGACCGACGAGCAGTGGACGACGATTACCGGCTACATCATCGGCACGCTTGCCGTGCTGAACGTGAACAAGGGAGCGGCGGAGGAGTTCGGCCTGCTGTTCGGGATCACCGAGACGGCCGCGCAGGGTGTGGTCGCATACCGCGACAAGCAGGGCGGCTTCAAGACGATCGACGATCTCAAGAAGGCGCCAGGCCTCGACGCCGCGCGCGTGGACGCGCTCGAGGAGCGGCTCATCGTCGAGTGACGGTCATGAGAGCCGTGCTGATCCGGGTCGCGTTCGTGCTCATGCTCATCGTGCAGGCAGCGGCGCTCGCGCTCGGCGAGGCGGCGGCTCCCGCGCGCGCGCAGCCGGGCGGTCCGCTGCCCGACGCGCCCGGCAAAGGGCTGGCCGAGCAGGTGTGCGGCACCTGCCACGGCCTCGAGCTGCTGGCGCCGTCCACGAGGACGGCGGCCCAGTGGCGCGACACGCTGGCCGTGATGAAGACGTCGGGCGCCAAGGCGAGCGACGAAGAGTGGAAGGCGCTGACCGAGTACTTCATGGCCAACCTCGCCTACCTGAACGTCAACAAGGCGACGGCCGATGACGTCCGCCTGGTGTTCAACGTGCCGGAGAAGGTGGCGCAGGCCCTCGTCACCGCGCGCGACACGCAGGGCGGCTTCAAGACGATCGACGACCTGAAGCAGATTCCCGAGCTCGATCAGAAGCGCGTCGAGGCGCTGAAGGCCCGCCTGACGTTCTGATCGAAGGCGCACCCAACGAGCACCTGACCCCGGAGCTGCTCCGGGCTTCTCGAGATCGTCTCGTCTGCAGGCTGCGGGGCGCGAGCGGACTTGTTGACTTTGTGCACAATGTGCACAACACTGTGAACCATGAGCACCGCATACGTGTCTGGCCGAGTGCCGGCGCGTTATGAGCGGATGGTGGCCAAACAGGCACGTGCAGCGAGGACGTCGAAAAGCGATCTCGTCGCGCGATACGTGATTGAAAAGAGCCTCGAAACCGAGTTCCCCGGTATCTCCTTCCGTGATTCGCTCTCAGGCCGCGAAGCCTACCTGACCGGTCATCGCGTTGCCGTGTGGGAGGTCATGGACCTGTATGAAGAGACCAGGTCGATAGAGAAGACCGCCGCTCACTTCCACTGGCCGCGGGTGCTCGTCACGCGGGCTCTCGCGTACGCGAAGGCGTTCCCCGAGGAAATCCGCACATCGCGTGACGGAGAAACCGACGCCGTATCGGCTGCTGGCTGACGAGAACACGTCTCATCGGCTCGTCTCCGCCTGCCGCCGGCTGGTCAAGGAGTTTCCCGTCGTCCACATCGCCGGTTGGCAGAACGGGTCATGGCTTGGCCTCGATGATGCCGCTTTGCTGATCGCGTGCGCCGAGGCGGGACTGGTACTCCTGGCCTTTGACCGCGCAACGCTTCCCTGGCATGCCGGGCAGGTGCTCCGCGCCGGCGAGCATCACGGCGGACTCGTGCTCTTCCGCCGCACCGTCCGCAGCACCGACTACGGTCACCAAGCTCGGTTACTGACGGACTTCTGGGCTCATGACGGTCACGCCTGGGACTGGCTCGACCGCATCGTCTATCTGCCGAAATCGACGTAAGCCCCTTGGCGATCGCCCCGCGTCAGCAGCAGCTTGGCAGAAAGCACCTCCAGACTGCGCGACGGGGTGGAAACCAGTGAGGCGTTGGCGGTCGACGTTTCGTGTTCCGATGACTCGCTGATCGTTGTGCTCGACGACGGGCGGTCGGTGTCGGTGCCTCTGGAATGGTTTCCTCGTCTGGTGGCGGCCACACCGCGGCAGCGAAAAACCTGGGAACCAATC
Source organism: uncultured Bifidobacteriaceae bacterium (assembly GCA_964526235.1). Taxonomy (GTDB): domain Bacteria; phylum Acidobacteriota; class Vicinamibacteria; order Vicinamibacterales; family UBA2999; genus MELF01. The sequence goes on along the minus strand of CAZGLC010000010.1, from coordinate 3,992 downwards.
GGCGGCGGCATCGGCATCCACTGGGAGTCGATTGACGAAGACATCTCCGTCGCAAGTCTCCTGCAGCCGGAGCGGTTCATGCGATTGGCCGAGGGTGCGTTGGAATCGATGCCCACTCGGACCCCGCGCAAGGCCACGGCTCGCAAGTCCACTCGCGGGCGCCGCTCGTGACTGCCCTACTCCGGAACCGCGACCGGTTCGTCGTCCGGCTCGAGGTTGGTCATCTCCGCGGCGAGCATCTGTTCGCCCGCGTCCGCCGGGACGCCGCTCGAGAAGTCAACGGGCGGGAGAAACAGCGTGGCGACGAACGACCCGCCAGCGAGTACCGTTCCTGCGATGAAGACATGATGCAGCGCCGTGGCAAACTGCAGCCGCGCCGGCCCGCTCAGCATCGCGCCCGTCGCCGCGAGCGACTCCACGCCGCCCGGAATCGAGACCCCGGTCAGCTGCCGCGTCATCAGCGCCCCCATCGCCGCGATGCCCACCGCCGCTCCGACGCTGCGTGAGAACTGATTGAGGGAGGTGGCCAGCCCGAGATGCGATCGGGCGACGCCGTGCTGCACCGCGAGCAGCAGCGACAGCATCGACAACCCCATGCCCGATCCGATGAAGAGCCCGGCTGTCAGCACCGCCGTGCGCGACGAGTCGGCGTCGACGGCCGAGAGGCCGACGAAGCCGCCGGTCATGAGGAGGCTCCCGGTCATCGCGAGCCGCCGGTAGCCCAGCCTGACGGTCAGGCGTGCGCTTGCGATCGACATCACCACCCAGCCGAGGAACAGCGGCGTCAGCACCTGGCCCGCCTGCGTCGCCGTCGCGCCCATGACGCCCTGCACGAAGAGCGGGATGAACGCGATGGCGCCGAAGAGCGCCATGCCGACCAGGAACACGACGAGGGTCGAGCGCGCGATGAGCGGGTTGCGCAGCAGATCGATCGGCAGGATGGGATCCGGCGAACGCCGCTCGGCCGCGACGAAGCCGGCCAGGAGCACCGCGGCGGCCGCGGCAAACCACCACGCCCCGTATCCGGCGTCGGCGCCGAGCGCCAGCAGCAGCGCGCTGATGCCGGCAAAGAGCAGCCCCGCGCCGAGCCAGTCGACGCGCACCACGCCCGCACGCCGGATGGGCGGATAGGCGAGCAGGATCACCGTCATGCACATCAGCCCGAAGGGCAGGTTCAGGTAGAACACCCAGCGCCACGAGAGCGCGTCGGTGATGTAGCCGCCGACGAGCGGTCCGGCGATTGACGCGACGCCCCACACGCCGCTGAAGAGCGCCTGCGTCCGCGCGCGCTCCGAGAGCGCGTACAGCTCGCCGATGATCGTCATGCTGAGCGGAATGATCGCGCCCGTCCCGAGCCCCTGAATCGCCCGGGCGACGATGAGCATCGTCATCGACGTGGCGGTGCCGGCGAGCATCGAGCCGACGAGGAAGATCACAATGCCGGTGACGTACATCCGCCGCCGGCCGTAGAGGTCGGACAGCCGTCCCCAGATCGGCACCGAGGCGGTCGAGGTGAGGAGGTAGGCGGAGAACACCCAGCTGTAGTGGGCGAGGCCGCCGAGCGTGGCGATCACGGTGGGCATGGCCGTGCCCACGACGGTCGCTTCGAGCGCGCCCAGGCTCATCCCGAGGAGGAGCCCCCCCGTGATGGCCCGGCGCCGGCGCAGGCTGATCGGTGGCGGGTTATCCGCGTCGCGCATCCCTTGAGGGTACTACGGGGTCTGACGCCCGTGTCACGTAAGGGGGTCAGAGCCCGTCGCTGGCAAGAGGATCTCGAACACCGCACCGCGGTCGTTGCGGGCGGCGATCGTGCCGCCGTGGCGCTCCACGATCGCTTTCACGATCGAGAGCCCGAGGCCGCTGCCGCCGCCGACGCGCGACGCGTCGGCCTTGTAGAAGCGATCGAAGATGAGCGGCAGGTGCTCGGCCGCGATGCCCGGCCCCGTATCGCGGACGACGATCCGCGTGGCACCGCCCGCCTGTTCCGAGCGCAGTCGAGGGGCCGGCTCGGCGACGAGCGTCACCTCGCCGCCCGCGGGCGTATGGCGCAGCGCGTTGGCGGCGAGGTTCTGCAGCGCCTGCTCGAGTCGATCCGGATCGCCGGCGACCTGCGCCGCCGCTGGATCGACGCGCGCGACGAGGCGGATGCCGCGTTCCGTCAGTTCCCGTTCGTGGCGGAGCGCCACGCGGTCGAATAGCGCCCGCATGTCGACGAATTCACGGCGGAGCGTCGGGCCGCCTCCTTCGAGCCGCGCCAGGTCGAGCAGATCGCCGATGATGCGCTCGAGCCGGCGCGTCTCCTCGTCGACGATGCGCAGGTAGCGCTCGCGGGTGGGCGGGTCGAGTGTGAGCTCCGCCATCGCCAGGGTCTCGAGGTAACCGCGCATCGCGGTGAGCGGCGTCATCAGCTCGTGCGAGACGTCGGCGAGCAGCTGCCGGCGCGCCTGATCGGAGGCGGCGAGCGCCGTGGCGCGCGCCTCGAGATCCGCCGCCATCCGGTTGAACGATCGCGCGAGCGCCGCCACCTCGTCGCCGCCGTGCTCCGGCGCGCGCGCGCTCGTCTCGCCCGCGCCGATGCGCGCCGCGGCGTTCTCGAGATGCCGGAGCCGCCGGCGCACGGGGCCGAAGATGAGGAGCGCCGCCGCGGCGGCCCCCAGGACGAGGACCGCCAGTCCCGACAGCGCAAGCGTCGGTGCCAGCGGACGCAGCACGGCCATCACCGACGGCCGGCCCGGCAGCACCGTGACCAGGCCGGCGAGCTCGCCGTGCACCACGATCGGCGCCTCCAATCGGCGTCCGCCCTGGAACCGCGGCCGGATGGGCATCCTGCGGACCGGCCGGCCCGCGGCCATGCGCGCGAGACGGACCCGCGTGGCGCGCACGAGCGGCGGCGGCACGGTGCGATTGGAGAGCACGCGGCCGTCGCGCAGGACCACCAGAAATGCCGGCGCGGCCGAGCCGAATTCGCGCGTGACGCGAGCGCCGAGGTCGGCCGACCCGTCGGCTTCGAGCGCGCCGGCGATGTCCGACGCAATCACGTCGGCCAGACGGTCGGGATCGACGGGCAATCCGCCCGGCCGCACGCCGACGAGCCAGACGAAGAGCAGCGCCTGCACGGCGAGCAGGGACGCGAGAAATGCGACGAATCCGAGGCCGACGCGCCAGTACAGACTGCGGTACCAGACTGGCTTAAACATCGGCGGCCTTGTAGCCGGCGCCCCACACGGTGAGGATGACATCCGGCGCCGAGGGGTCGTCTTCGACCTTGCGGCGCAGCCGCTTCACGAGCGTGTCGACGCTGCGGGACGTGACATACGTGTTGTCGCGCCACACGCGGCGGACGAGCGCCTCGCGGGACAGCACGATGCCGGGCTGCGACAGCAGCACGTACAGCATGTTGAACTCCTGCGTCGTCAGCTCGACCTCGCGGCCGCGGACGCGCACCCGCCGGCGTGCCGGATCCATGTCGATGTGCCGGTACGCGACCGGCTTCTGTCCGTTCTCGTCGGTGGACGCCGGCGGCGCCGCGTGCCGGCGCATCAGCGCGCGCACGCGCGCCAGCAGCTCGCGGATGCCGAAGGGCTTCGTCAGATAGTCGTCGGCGCCGCTGTCGAGGCCGACGACCTTGTCCGCCTCCTCACGCCGCGCCGTGAGCATCAGGATTGGCGCCTCGCGATTGATCGCGCCGCGCCGGACCGCACGGCAGACCGACAGGCCGTCGACGCCGGGCAGCATCAGATCGAGCACGATCAGATCGAACGGCCGCCGGCCGAGGAGGTCGAGCGCGTCGCTGCCGCTTTCCGCGGGTACGCACGCAAACCCTTCGACCTGCAGATGCAGGCAGACGAGATCGCGGATGTGCTTCTCGTCTTCCACGACGAGCACGGTCCGCCGCGGTTCGGGGGCGCGCTCCACGCTTCCATCCTACGACGCCGGGTCCGGCGGGAGACGCGTCACAGAAGTTTCACAATTGCGCCACGGGGCGGCCACAG
>CAZGLC010000009.1:21260-41408 GCA_964526235.1 uncultured Bifidobacteriaceae bacterium | reverse complement strand
GACTACGGCGCGTTCATCGACCTGGGCGGCATCGACGGCCTGCTCCACATCACGGACATGTCGTGGGGCCGCGTCGGCCACCCGTCGGAGCTCTTCAAGGTCAACGACGAAGTCGACGTGATCGTCCTGAAGTACGACCCGGCGACCGAGCGCGTCTCGCTCGGGCACAAGCAGCTCATCCAGGACCCGTGGGCGACGGTGCAGGACCGCTACCCGGTGGGCGTGCGCGTGAACGGCAAGGTCGTGAGCCTCACCGACTACGGCGCCTTCATCGAGCTCGAGGCGGGCGTCGAGGGGCTGATCCACGTCTCCGAGATGTCGTGGAGCAAGCGGGTGAAGCACCCGTCGAAGATTCTGAACGTCGGCGACACGGTCGACGCGATGGTGCTGGGCGTCGACCCCGCGGCGCGGCGGATCTCGCTCGGCCTCAAGCAGGTCGAGAGCAATCCCTGGCACGAGCTGACCGAGAAGTACCCGGTCGGCACGCGCATCAAGGGGAAGGTGCGCAACCTCACCGAGTTCGGCGCCTTCGTCGAGGTCGAGGAGGACATCGACGGCCTGATCCACATCTCCGACATGTCGTGGAGCAAGCGGATCAAGCACCCGTCGGAAGTGGTCAAGAAGGGCGACGTCGTCGAGGCGATGGTGCTCAGCATCGACGCCGACAACCAGCGGCTGTCGCTCGGGCTGAAGCAGCTCGCCACCGACATCTGGGACGACTTCTTCACCCGTCACAAGGCGGGCGACACGATCGAGGGCAAGGTCACCCGGATGACGAGCTTCGGCGCCTTCGTGGAGCTCGACGAGGGAATCGAGGGGCTGATTCACGTGTCGGAGTTCGACGACTCGCACGGCGGCGAGAAGATCGAACTGCAGGTGGGGAACAGCTACCAGATGAAGATCATCAAGCTGAGCCCGCAGGAGCGGAAGATCGGCTTGAGCATCCGCGCCATGAAGTCGGACGACTGGCAGGCCTATGCGCCCGAGCACGAGGGGACCGGTACGGCCACGCTCGGGGACCACTTCAAGAACAGATGAGCACCATGACTACTCCCAACGGCAGCATGACGAAGGCGGAGCTCGTGGAGGAGGTGTCGCGGGTCTCCGAGCTGACGAAGAAGCACTCGGAGGTCATCGTCGACACCGTCTTCAAGAGCATCATCGACGCGCTGCACCGCGGCGAGAAGATCGAGCTGCGGGGGTTCGGCAGCTTCCGGCTGCGCAAGCGCGAGCCGCGCAAGGGGCGGAACCCGAAGACAGGCGACAAGGTCGACGTGCCGCCGAAGAAGGTGCCGTACTTCAAGCCGGGCAAGGAGCTGAAGGACCTGATCAACCGCGAGGCGGCGGCGAGCTCGCCCGGCGCTGCCGCGGCTTCTTCCCCAGACACCGCCAGCGTGTAAACGTGTGGATCGCCTCTGGTCGCCGTGGCGTCTCGAGTACGTGACGCGCGGCGACGCCGGATCCGGCTGTATCTTCTGTGCCAGGCAGGCCGACCTCGTCGTGTTCGACGGGTCGCTCTGCTACGTCATCCTCAATCTTTATCCCTATAACAACGGCCACCTGATGATCGTGCCGTCGCGGCACGTGGCGACGCTCGGCGAGCTCACCACCGAAGAGCTCACCGAGATTGGCACGCTGACACAGCGCGCCGAGGCGGCGCTCATGGAGGCGTATCAGCCGCACGGGCTGAACGTCGGGATCAACCTGGGGAAGTCGGCCGGCGCCGGCATCCTCGACCACCTGCACGTGCACGTCGTGCCGCGCTGGAGCGGCGACACCAACTTCATGACGGTGGTGGGCGACATGCGCGTGCTGCCCGAGGACCTGGGCGCGAGCGCGGCGCGCCTGCGCCCGATCTTCCAGCGCCTCGCCCGATAGGTTGTTATTTCCCGGCGGCAGCCCCGGCGGGACGTGGGCCCGCGATTGCCGCGATCACCCCACGCTCGCCAGCAGATCCTCGAGACTCCACACGCCTGATCCCAGATACGGGTACGCCGCCGGCGCCGGGGCGAGCCCTGCGCGGACGGGATTCTCGAGGATGTATCGTGCGACGGCGCGGGCGTCTTCTTCCGCGCGCAACACGCGATCGTAGTACCCCTCCTGCCAAAGGATCTGCCGGGCGCGGCGCGCGTAGGCCCGCCCGGTGGTCTGCTTGGCGCGCGCCGCAAAGCCACGCAGATCCGCCGCCGCCGTCGCCCCCTCGACCAGCAGGTGCGCGTGATCGGGCATCAGGCAGTACGCAAGAAGTGCGAACTCGGTCTTCTTCGCAGTACGACGAAACTGCGCGATGACGGCCGCCGCGGTGTCCCCGTTGCCAAACGCGCCGTGCCGATCCTTCGTGCAGAACGTCAGGAAATACTGATAGGGACCGCGGTACTCGAACCCGGGCAGGCGTTGCGGGCGAGACATCGCGGATCGGCGGATCGCAACCTCCGTTCCAGAAACGCCCCGGTGGCGCGCGGATCGGCAAGCAGCTGATCGGTCCCACGCCGGCGGCGGAACGATGGCTCGTGGAGCGCCCGTGGAATGGCAACGTCCGCGAGCTGCGCAACGTGATCGAGCGCGCCTGCATTCTCGCCGACGGCGAGTTCATCACGGAGCGGGAGCTGACGGGCGGGGGGAGTCGCGGCGCCGCGGCGCGGGCCCTCGTCGGTGCAGAATCGCTCCCGGCCGGTGCGAGCGACGACGATCGATCGCTCTCTGTCCTCGAGCGCGAGCGGATCCGCGAAGTGCTGGAGCGGACGGGTGGGAACAAGGTGACGGCCGCGCGCATCCTCGGTCTCAGCCGGCGCGCGCTCTATCGACGGCTCGAGCGCTACGGTCTCGAGGCCGAGGCGCCCCACAAGCACCCCAAGGCGTAACTGCCACTGTGCGGTGTGTGTGTGCGCCGCCCGCGCGGAGGCGCACAGCGCGCAGGTCTGGCGCCCAGACGGCCCTGGAGAAGTCCTCATCCGATAACCACTTGCGAGACGGCTGCCCCGATCGAAGCGCTGGCATGGGTCGTGCCTTGTGGAGGCACTGGAGGATCCCATGGCGCACGTACTGATTGTCGAAGACCAGCCGCCCATCGCCCGCCTGCTGTATCGATGGGTCGAGGAACAGGGAACCCGGGCGGTGGTGGCGACGAGCGCCGAACAAGGGCTCCTGCTGGCCGCCCAGCATGCCCCGGCGGTTGCGCTGTGCGACATCCACCTGCCGGGCGGCCGCGACGGCTTCTGGTTCATCGAGCAGCTCCGCGTCTGTCATCCCGAGACCGTCGCGGTCATGACGACGGGCGATCACAACTTCGATACCGCGGTGGCGGGATTGCGTGCGGGTGTGACCGACTACGTGGTCAAGCCCTACACGCGGGAGCGGTTGACGCAGGCGCTCGGCCGCGCGCTGGCGGAGCACGAGGCGCGGCACGCGTCGCTCGTGGAACGGTTCGGGACGGCCGCCGGCGCGTCGACGACCGCCGACGTCCAGACCAGTACGACGGCTGCGCTGCTGACCGTGCTGCACGCGGACAACGCCGTCGTGGCCCGGCAGGCGCAGCGCGTCTCGCGCCTCGCCGTCGATCTGGCCGGCGCGGTCGGGCTCCCGGCCGCGCAGATTGCCGACATCGAGCACGCGGCGCTGCTGCACTACGTACGCCGGCTCGACATCCATTCGGTCGTCCGCAACGTACCCGTCCTGGCCGCGGCGAGCACGATCACGGTGGCGGTCGAGGAGCGCGTCGACGGGAGCGGATTTCCGCTCGGACTGCGGGGTCAGGCCATTCCGCTCGGCGCGCGGATCATCGGGGTGATCACCGCGTACGACGAGCTGACAATGGGGAGCGGCATCAACGACCTGAGCCCGAATGAGGCGGTCACGCGCCTGTGCACCGACCGCGCAAGTCAGTTCGACGCCGCTGTCCTCGCGGCGTTCAGGACGATCGCCGGCGACCTGCAGACAACGGCCGCATGACGCCGCGGCGGGGCTGCTGTGCCCTGCCTGCCCCGGCGGGGCTGCTGCTCCCTTCGATGCGCAGCCCCGCCCTACGTACTGATTAAACGTACGTAGGCCGGGGCTGCGGACGAAGGCAGCGGTACGTAGGTACGTAGGCCGGGGCTGCGGACGAAGGCAGCGGCAGCCCCGGCGGAACGATTACGGTACGATCGACCCGTGGACTTCACGCTCGGCGCCGTCGAGGTGGCCTGGCGCGACAAGGGCGCCGCGCTCGGGCGCGACGTCGCGCGCGATCCGGCGGCGGCGGCCGTCGTCCAGGGTGCGGCGCGAGCGGGGCTGCTCGATCCGGCCGCCGATCTGCTCGCCGTCGCGGTGGCGGTCGAAGCGATGGCGGAAGCGTCGCCCGCGGCGGCCGCCGCCTTTGCCCTGCATTCCTCGATTGCCCTGACCCTCTCGGGCGATGGACGGTTCTCGACGCTCCTTCGAGGCGAAACAGTGGCCGCCGTGGGGCTCTCGTCCGACGAGATCCCCGTCGAACAGGACGGCCGCCTCTCCGGCCGGGCCCGCTGGGTCGCGCCGATCACGGACCGCGGCCTGGCGGTGGTCGGCCCGCAGAGCGCCACCGAGCGCGTGGCGTACATCGTCGCCCTCGATGCGCCGGACGTGCGGATCGAGCGCGTCGAGGCAGCGGGGCTTCCCGGCCTCGTCTGCGGTCACGTGCGTTTTGCCGGCGCCGCCTGCGAGCCGATTGGCGCGACGCTGCCGATCATGACGCGCGTGCGCATTCTGATGGCGGCCGTTGGCCTCGGGATCGGCCGCCGCGCGCTCGGCGAGGCCCTCACCACGGCGAAGGCGGCGCGCACGGCTGCCGCCGGTGAGCAGACGGTGCAGGGACTGCTCGCCGACGCCGCCACCGACCTGGACGCCGCGATGCTGATGACATGGAAGGCTGCCGTCGGGGCGAGGCATGCGTCGCCCTTACGCCTCGCCGACGCCTCGCTCGCCAAGCTGATGACGACGAGCGCGGCGCAGCGCGCGGTGGAGCGCGCCACGCAGGTCATCGGCGCCGACAGCTTCGAGCGCGGGCACCTGCTCGAGCGGCTCGCGCAGGACGTGCGGGCGCTCGAGCTGTTCGGCGGACGGACCGAGGCGCTGCGCGCGGCGGCGGCCGAGGAGCTACTGCCGCGCGTGTCGTAGGCTCACAACTGTGCCGCCTACAATAGGACCATCGCGGCATGACCGACCAGTTTTCGATTCTGAAACTCGTAGCCGAACGGCTCGAGGCGGCCGCCATCCCGTACATGGTGACGGGGTCTATTGCGGCCGGCTACTACGCCCAGCCGCGCATGACGCGCGACATCGACGTCGTGATCGAGGTCGCCCCCGGCGACGCCGAGCGGTTTGCGGCCGCCTTCGCGCCGGACTTCACGGTGAGCGTCGATACGATTCGGGCCGCCATCGTCCGCCAGGGTTTGTTCAATTTGATCCACGTCGAGGCCGTCACGAAGGTCGACTTCGTCGTGCGCAAGGATGCTGCGTACCGGCTGGAGGAGTTCCGCAGGCGTCGTCGCGTCGAGATCGGTGGTTACTCGTTCTGGATCGTGTCGCCGGAGGATCTGATTCTCTCGAAGCTTGCATGGGCGAAGACGAGCCGGTCGGAGCTCCAGCTGCGTGATGTGCGGCAGCTCCTCGCGGCGGTGGACCAGCTGGACCGGGAATATCTCGACCACTGGGCTGCCGATCTCAGCGTGGTCGATCTCCTGCGGGAGGTGCAGGCGTGATCGACGGCCTCCCTGGTGCGCAGACATCGTTCGACGCGCTCATGCGGCAGCGCTCCGGGACCGATCGCGTTCGAATGATGAGCGAGATGTTCGATTTCGGCAGGGCGCTGGTGCTGTCCAACCTTCGCACCGCTCATCCGGGCGCCACTGAGACCGAACTGCGCGTGCTGCTCTTCAGGCGCCTGTACGGCGAGGAGATCGACCAGGCCGAGCAGGCCCGCATCGTCGCGCGCCTTCGAGAAAGATAAGCCTACGTACCCGTGGATACGCGTCGCGCGGTCAGGAGTGCCGCAAATCCCGGGAAGTACGCGAACGTCCATGCTGCGAAGTGCACGGCGTAATCCCAGCCCTGCGGATCGAATGGCATCCAGATCCCGGAGATGAGATAGAAGGCGAGTCCGGACGCGGCGGCCGCCATGGCGCCGCGCGTGAGGACGACGCGCGCCGGGGCCAGCCCTCCGCTGAGGCGCGCGTACGACAGCGCGAGCGCCATCCAGACCGCAAACCAGACGACGAACATCGTGCTGTAGCCGAACAGCGGCGAGAACACGTAGTAGGCGCCGGCGGCGCCCGCGCCGATCGCCGCACCGGCGGCCGCCCCCGCGGCGGGCCGGCCGGCGAGGATGCCGAAGACCAGACCAACCGCGCAGAAGAGCAGCAGCCCGTGCGCAAAGCCGTACACCGCGCGGTGCTCGGGCAGCCATGTCGCCCAGATGAAGTCACCGAGGGTGCTGAAGGCGGCGATTGCGAGCGAGGCGATGAGGATCGGTCTCAATCCGGCAACTCCTGCCGTTTCGGCTCCGGCAGCCAGAAGCTGGCCGCCACGCCGATGACATACGCGCTCGTGCCGACCACCGCCGACGCGTACGCGAGCCGTTCCGGAAGCGATCCGCCCGGCATCGAGCTGACGAGCGACACGGTCAGGAGCGCCCCCATCGTTCCGAGCATCCGGCCGCCGACGTTGGCCGCGAAGCTCTCACCCGTGCCTCGCAGATGGGTCGGATAGACGCGCGGCAGGTAGTTCCCCCAGAAGCTGAACTGCGCGATCGTGGCCATGCCGACGAGGAAGATCCCCCACTGCGCGAGCGTCAGGCCGACGGCCGGCGTGAGGAAATAGACGATCGGCATGAAGATCAACCCCGGGATCTGAAACACCCAGAGCAGCCGGCGCCGGCTGATGATGATCGCCGCCAGATACGCGAGCAGGAGGCGGCCGGCCAGCCCGCCGAACTCCTGGAACGACTGCACGCCGCTGATCACCTGCTCCTGCGCCACGCGCGGCATCTGCTGCACCTCGGCGAGCCCCGGGACGATGCGCGGCATCTGCTGGATGGCGCCGAAGGCCGCGGCATAGCCGCACGCCATCATCACCGTGGTCACGATCGTCGTCCGGCGGAATTCGGGCGTGAAGAGCGCCGCGAAGCTCGGACGCCGCAGCGTGCCGGCGAGCTTCTTCTCCCGCCATGTCGGCGATTCGGGGAGGAAGGGCCGGATCAGCATCAGCGGGATGGCCGGGATGACACCCGAGATGAGCGTGTAGCGCCACGCCTCGTGCCCGCCGCGGACCAGCGGCAGCGATTCAACGTTGGTGACGATCAGAAAATAGGCGCCGGTCACCATGAGCCCGCCGATCGATCCGAAGGCCTGCGTGTAGCCGACGACGTGCTCGCGCTGCCGCGGGTCGGGGAAGAGCTCCGAGAGCCACGCCACCGCCGCGACGAACTCCACGCAGACGCCGACGAACGTGCAGCAGCGCCAGAAGAGCAGCCACTCGACGGAGCTGGCAAAGCCGGCCGCCATCGCCGAGAAGCCGTAGAGCAGGATGCTCCACACGAGCACGCGGCGCCGGCCGAAGAGATCCGTCAGGTAGCCGCCGAGCAGACCGAAAATGCCGCCGGCGACCGCCGGCACGTACTGGAGCGTGCCGACCCATGCGTTGACCTCCACGCTGTTCGGCGCCACCGCCAGCAGATCCGCGAGCGCGGGCCGGACGATGAGCGGCAGCATCAGCAGCTCGTAGGAATCGAACGCGAACCCGAGCGCGGCGACGCCGCAGATCACCCACTGGATCGGCGTCAGCGGCGGCGCGGCCGTCTGGGGATGGACGGTAGTCATGAAGCCTCTGATGTATGAAGGTGCGACTATATACTACCGGTCCGAGGCTTATGCAGGTTCATTCATCATCATCGGTCGTCGACGCCGCGCGCACGTCGCTCGACGCGTGGGTGTGCGAGATCATCGACTGGCATTTCGATCCGGCCAGCGGCTGCCCGTTCTGGATCGAGCGCGCGAAGACGCTCGGCTTCGATCCGCGGCGCGAGGTGAACGGCTTCGCCGATCTCCGGCGCTTCGGCGAGTTCGAGGACGAGTCGCTGCGCGGCGGTCCGGTGGAGCGCTGGGTGCCGCGCGGGCTGGCGGGGAAGCCGGTCTACGTGTTCGAGACGGGCGGCACGACCGGGATCCCGAAGACGCGCATCAACGTCGACGATTTCCGCACCGACTATGAATTGTTCAGCGCGACGCTTCCCGACGCGCACTTTCCGAGGGGATCCAACTGGCTGATGCTCGGGCCGTCGGGGCCGCGCCGGCTGCGGCTGGCCGTGGAGCACCTCGCGCAGTACCGCGGCGGCATCTGCTTCTGCGTCGACCTCGACCCGCGCTGGGTGATCAAGCTCATTCAAAAGGCGTGGACCGAGCATCTGCAGGCCTACAAGGACCACGTGATCGACCAGGCGGTCACGATCCTCTCGGCCAACCACGAGATCCGGTGCCTGTTCACCACGCCCAAGCTGCTCGAGGCGCTCGCGCTGCGGCTCGAGTCGAAGGGCACCACGATCCGCAAGGCGGGGATCACCGGGATTTTTTCCGGCGGCACGGAGTTCACGCCGCAGTGGAACCGGTTCGCGCACGAAGAGCTGCTCGACGGCGCGTACATGACGCCGACCTACGGCAACACGCTGATGGGGCTGGCCGCGAGCGCGCCGTCGGGGCCGCACAACGGCTACAAGATCACCTATTACGCGCCGCAGCCGCGGGCGGTCATCGAGGTGATCGATTTCGACAACCAGGACCGGGTCGTCGAGTACGGCGAGACGGGGCGCGTGCGCCTGACGACGCTGACGAAGGAATTCTTCATGCCGGGATTCCTGGAGCGTGACGAAGGCGAGCGCGAGCCGGCGTACCAGACGTATCCGTGGGACGGCGTCAGCGGGGTTCGTCCTTATCGAGGGGTTGCGGCAACAACGACCGTTGGTGTGTATTGATGCCGCCTTTGCCTCCACGTACCACCGAGACACCGAGACACCGAGAACAATTCCATAATGTGTGCTCGGTGCCTCGGCGCCTCGGTGTTCCGTCGGGGCCAGCCTGATCGCACATGCTCAATCTTCCTGTTCTCCGCTGGGGCGAGCCGTACGAGAGCCTCGACGTCGACGAGGTGGTGCACTTCGCCACCGGCGAGCCGATCGCGCGCGTCGGGCGCGCCAACGGCGGCCTCATCCAGCGCGACATGCGCAAGGCGGCGCGCGCCCGCGAGGCGCTGCGCGCCATCCCGATCGACGATCTGATCGCGCGCGCCGGCGCGGCGGGCGAGCTGTACATGCACGCCACCCTGCCGATGGGCGACGGCGCGCAGGGCCCCGACGCGTTCGTCCATGCCCAGTCGGCGAGCACCGGCCTGCCCGAGCGGATGTGCCGCGCCAACATGAAGAAGAACGCCTTCGTGCTGGGCGAGATGCGCAGCATCCTGACGTCGCTCACGCGGGGACTCGAGCTCGAGGTACTCACGCGTGGCCACGGCGAGGAGCGGCAGGTGCCGATCAGCTACCAGGCGCAGAGCCCGGTGCTCGGGCTCGTGCTGCCGTCGAACTCGCCCGGCGTGCACACGCTGTGGCTGCCGATCATCCCGATGCAGATCGGGCTCGTGCTGAAGCCCGGCCCGCAGGAGCCGTGGACGCCGTACCGCATGGCCGCCGCCTTCTTCGAGGCGGGCATTCCGCGCGAGGCGATCGCGATCTATCCCGGTCAGGGGGACGTCGGCGCGGCGGTGCTCGACAGCTGCGCGCGGAGTCTCATCTTCGGCGGGCAGGCGACGGTCGACCGCTACCGCGGCAACCCGCGCGTGCAGGCGCACGGTCCGGGGTTCTCGAAGATCCTGATCGGCGACGATCAGGTGGACCACTGGGAGCGCTATCTCGACGTGATGGTCGAGAGCGTCTTCATCAACAGCGGCCGGAGCTGCATCAACTGCTCGGGCATCTGGGCGAGCCGGCACACGCGCGAGATCGCCGACGCGATCGCGAAGCGCCTGGCGGAGGTCCGGCCGCTGCCGCCGGACCACGCCGAGGCGAGCCTGGCGGCGTTCACGGTGCCCGGCGTCGCCGAGGCGATCTCGACTGCGATCGATCGCGACGCGCAGGCGCCCGGCGTCACCGACGTGACCGCGGCATACCGCGAGGTGCCGCGGCTCGTCAAGCACGGGAGCGCCGAGTATCTCCTCCCGACCGTGCTCCACGCGTCGAGTCCCGACGCGGCGGTGGCGAAGCAGGAGTACATGTTCCCGTTCGTGACCGTCGTCGAATGTCCGCAGGAGCGGATGCTCGACGCGATCGGCTCGACGCTCGTGTGCACGGCGATCACGTGCCACGAGCCGTTCCGCCGCCGGCTGCTCGACGCCGTGCACGTGGATCGCCTCAATCTCGGCCCGGTCCCGACGACGCAGCTCAACTGGCTTCAGCCGCATGAAGGGAACATCGTGGAGTTCCTGTTCAGAGCGAGAGCGTTTCAGTCAGCGCCGCTCGACTGAGTTGAAGATCCTCCAGATCACCGCGGGCGCCGCGGGCATGTACTGCGGGAGCTGCACGCGCGACAACGGGCTCGCGCGCGAGCTGCTGCGGCGCGGCCACGACGTCACCCTCCAGCCGGTGTACACCCCGACGCGGCCCGACGAGCCGAACGTCAGCCGCGACCGCGTGCTCTTCGGCGGCATCAGCGTCTACCTGCAGCAGCATGCGGCGCTCTTCCGGAAGACGCCGCGGCTCCTCGACCGGCTGTGGGACTCGCCGGGCGTCATTCGCGCGTTCGCCGGCCGCGCCGTCTCGACCGACGCGCGCCTGCTCGGCGACTTGACGATCTCGATGCTGCAGGGCGAGCAGGGGGTGCTCCGGAAAGAGTTCGAGAAGCTCGTCGACTGGATCGGCAGCGAGCCGCCCCCCGACGTCATCGACCTGCCGAATTCGCTCCTCATCGCGATGGCGGCCCCGCTCGAGCGCGAATTCCGCCGGCCCGTCTGCTGCACGCTGCAGGGCGAGGAGCTGTTTCTCGACGCCCTGCTGCCGCAGTACCGCGAACGAGCCATGGCGCTCATCCGCGCCCAGGTGCCGGCCATCGACCGCTTCGTCGCGGTCAGCGACTACTGCGCGCGCTTCATGTCGCAGTATCTCGAGATTCCGCCGGCGAAGATCTCTGTTGTACCGCTCGGGATCAATATGGAGGGATACGAGCGACGGGATCCGGGCTCCGGGCTCCGGGATCCGGGGGGATCGGGGGCGCCGTTTGTCGTCGGCTATTTTGCGAGGGTTGCGCCGGAAAAGGGTCTCCATGTGCTCGGCGAGGCGTATGTCAGCCTGCGGCGCCGGACGACCGGCACCCCGATGCGGCTCGAGGCAGCCGGGTACCTCCCGCGCGATGGCCAGCCGTACCTCGACGCGGTGCGGCGCACGCTCGAGGCGGCCGGACTCGGCGCCGAGTTCAGCTATCACGGCGAGGTCGATCGGGCGGGCAAGATCGCGTTCCTTCGCCGGCTCGACGTACTCTCCGTGCCTGCCACCTATGACGAGCCGAAAGGGATGTTTCTGCTCGAAGCGATGGCGAGCGGCGTGCCCGTGGTCCAGCCGCGCCGCGGCAGCTTCACCGAGATGGTCGAGCGCACCGGCGGCGGCGTGCTCGTGAACGCCGACGACCCCGAGGCGCTCGCGGAGGGGCTGTACCGGCTGGCGTCCACGCCGGAGCTGCGCGCAGCGCTCGCCGACCGCGCGTTCGCCGGTGTCCGCGCGTTCTACACGATTCAGCACTCGGCCGATCGGCTTCTCGAAGTGTATGAGGACGTGGGGCGGGGCCGCTCGTCGAAGGACGTAGGTACGTAGGGTGGGGCCGCTCATCGAAGGACGTAGGTACGTAGGGCGGGGCCGCTCATCGAAGGGAGCAGCGGCCCCGCCGGTGGTTTGATACGCGAGGCAGACCCGCCGAAACATATGCTGCAAGTCACCCACGTCAGCAAGGCCTATCCCACGCCGCAGGGTCTGCTCGAAGTGCTGGCCGACGTGAGCTTTTCGCTCGCGCCCGGCGAGGCGGCCGCGATTACCGGGCCGTCAGGCAGCGGCAAGACGTCGGTGCTCTGCATCCTCGGCGCGCTCGACGCCCCCTCGTCTGGCACGGTGACGCTCGACGGCCGCGACCCGTTCACGCTGCCGCCCGATCAGCTGGCGGAGTTCCGCAACGCGCAGATCGGCTTCGTCTTCCAGGATCACTGCCTGCTGCCGCAATGCTCGGTGCTCGAAAATGTGCTGGTGCCGACGCTCGTCGCGCGGGACGCCAGTGAGGCGGGTCCTTCCGGACCCGCCGACGACATGCGCCGCGCGCGGGCGCTCATCGAGCAGGTGGGCCTGGCCGACCGCATCGATCATCGGCCGGCGGCGCTCTCTGGCGGCGAGAAGCAGCGCGTCGCGATCGCCCGCGCGCTCGTCCGCCAGCCGCGCCTCGTGCTCTGCGACGAGCCGACCGGGAATCTCGATCAGGCCACCGCCGCCTCCGTCGCCGCGCTCCTGCTCGACCTCCATCGCCGCCAGCAGAACATCCTCATCGTCGTCACGCACAGCGAGCGGCTTGCGGCGCAGTTCGCGATACGGTTCGAGATCGTCGAAAAGCAACTCAGATCTGTGCGGACGTAGGACGTAGGCCGGGGCTGCGGACGATCCAGCGGCAGCCCCGGCGGGCAGGTACGTAGGCCGGGGCTGCGAATGATCCAGCGGCAGCCCCGGCGGGTTTAGAGTATTCCGATGGCGACAATCGTCGATTCCATCAGGGTCGAATTCGAGCGGTACAAGACCCTCGCCGAGCGGTCTTTCGAGCAGCTGAAGGACGAGGAGCTGTCGCAGTCAGGCCCTGGCGGCGGCAACTCGATGGCCATCATCTGCTGGCACATCTCCGGCAATCTCCGATCGCGGTTCACCGACTTCCTCACCGCCGACGGCGAGAAGCCGTGGCGGAAGCGCGACGAGGAGTTCGAGCGGCGCACGGTCGCGCGTGCGGAGCTGCTTACCAAGTGGGAGGGCGGCTGGCGCGCTCTGCAGGATGCGCTGAGCGGCCTCACCGACGCCGACCTGGCGCAGACGGTCACGATCCGATCGCAGCCGCAGACCGTGCATGAAGCGCTGCACCGCGCGCTGGCGCACATCAGCTACCACGTCGGCCAGATCGTCTATCTCGCGAAGGCGTTCCGCGGCGCCGGGTGGCAGACGCTGACCATCCCGCTCGGTGCCTCCGAAGCGGTCAACGACCGGATGCGGCAGCGGGCGGATCGGTCATGAGCAACCGGGCTGCTACCGGACGGTTTGGTTCGAGTCCTGCCGCAGGAGCCAACTCAGCCGTATGGCACACTCATCCTTCCGTAGGACGAGCGTTCGAGGCGAAACCTTACAGGTGCACCGGCTTCAACGCGGCGGCCTGGCGGGCACGCCGGCGCTGAGGAGCATGCCGCTGAACGGTTCGGCACATTGATTCCGCGCGCCATAAATATGGCACAATGGTCACATGCGAACGACCGTTGACATCCCCGACGGGATGTACCGTCAATTGAAGTCGCGGGCGGCCCGCGAAGGGAGCTCGACGCGGGCCCTCATCCTGCGCGGCGTCAAGGAAGTCCTGACGTCCGAACGGCGGAAGGCGGGAGTCCCAGTCTTGCTGCCGATTGTGAGGTCCAAGCGACCAGGCACCGTGGCCCTCGACAATGCCAGGATCTACGACATCGCTTTTCCCTGACATCAACGTATGGGTGGCGCTCACGTATGAGGGACATGCGCACCACCAGACTGCGGCGGCGTGGTTCGCGACGCTGAAGCCGGACGTCACCCTCGTCTTCTGCCGGCTGACGCAACTCGGTTTGTTGCGGCTGTTGACGACGGAAGTGGTGATGGGCGACGAGGTCATGACGCAACCGCAGGCGTGGGCGGCCTACGACCGGTGGCACCAGGATCCACGCGTCGCATTCGTGGACGAACCCTCGGAGATTGAGGCACGCTTCCGGGCCCTCACGCGCCTCCGGCAGCCAGCCACCAAGGACTGGGCTGATTCCTACCTGGCAGCCTTCGCCACCCTCGGGCAGTTGACATTGGTCACCTTCGATCGAGGACTGCGGGCAAAGCCCAAGTCGATGATCGTGCTGGGGTGAGTGGCCGGGGGTGCCGTTTGCTCAGACCGCATGCTCTCGAATGTACCATCGCACCGTCGCACTTCGCCCCATCGTGCTTCGCAGTAGATGTAGTTTCATGCTGCTGACCGACCTCCTCGGCATCGAGCTGCCGATCGTCCAGGCGCCGATGGCGGGCGTGCAGGGGAGCGCGCTCGCGAGCGCCGTGTCGAACGCCGGCGGCCTCGGCTCGCTGCCGTGCGCGCTGCTCGGGTCCGACGACATCCGCCGCGAAGTGGTGGCCATCCGCGCGCGGACCTCGCGCCCGTTCAACGTCAATTTCTTCTGCCATCGCCTGCCGCCGGCCGACGCCGCCCGCGAGCGGGCGTGGATCGCGGCGCTCGCGCCGTACTACCGCGAGCTCGGCGTCGAGCCGCCGTCGGGGGAGGGCGGGCCGCCCCGCCTGTCATTCGATGCCGCCACGGCCGAGCTCGTCGAGGAATTGCGGCTGCCGGTGGTGAGCTTTCACTTCGGCCTGCCGGCGCCCGAGCTGGTGGCGCGCGTGAAGCAATCGGGGGCGACGATCGTCTCGTCGGCGACGACGGTCGACGAGGCGCGCTGGCTGGAGGCGCACGGGGTGGATGCGGTGATCGCACAGGGCGTCGAGGCGGGCGGGCACCGCGGCATGTTCCTGAGCGATGACCTGACGACACAGGCGGGGACACTCGCCCTCGTGCCGCAGATCGTCCGGGCGGTGCGCGTGCCCGTGATTGCGGCCGGCGGCATCGCCGACGCCGCGGGCGTCGCGGCGGCACTGACGCTTGGGGCGTCCGGCGCACAGATCGGCACGGCCTACCTGCTGTGCCCGGAAGCCACGACGAGCGCTGTCCACCGCGCGGCGCTCAAAAGCGACGCGGCGCGGCATACGGCCCTCACCAACGTGTTCACGGGCCGCCCCGCCCGGGGCATCGTCAACCGGCTGATGCGGGATCTGGGACCGATGACCGGCGTGGCGCCGGCATTTCCGCTTGCCGCCGCGGCGGTGGGACCGCTGCGGGCGGCAGCGGAGCGCCAGGGACGCGGCGATTTTTCGTCGCTCTGGTGCGGACAGAACGCGAGCGGATGCCGGGAGGTCCCCGCCGGGGAGCTTACGCGGGCGTTGATCGCGCCAGCCCGGGGTCCCCGCCGTGCACGCCTGCGCGGTGGGGTGGGAGCACGCGCCGCAGCTCGGTGATGAGCGCGTCGGGCGGGCAGGGCTTCGGGACGAACCAGTCGCAGCCGGCGTTCGTCGCGCGCTGCAGCTCGCCTGAGCCATCGTGCGCCGTGAGCGCGACGATCGGAATGTGCGCCGTCCGGGCGTCGGCTTCGATGCGCCGCGTCGCCTCCCAGCCGTCGACGATGGGCAGACTCAGATCCATCAGCACGACGTCGGGATGGCGCGCGGCCGTCGCCTGAATCGCGTCGGCGCCGTCGCCCGCCTCGAGGACGTCGAACCCCGACATCGTCAGATGCTCGGCGTACAGCTGGCGCAGGTCCGACTGATCCTCGACGATGAGCACCAGCGGACGATCGCGCTGGATGTCGCGACGCACCTCGGCTGTAGCGTTCATCAACCAGCATTATCCCACGGCGGGTCCGCGCGGCATGATCACGCGGCGGGTCTGCACGTCCTTCGATCAGCAGACCCGCCCTACGTAGGCAGGCGGTACGTAGGTACGTAGGCCGGGTCTGCGGATGAATGAAACGGCAGACCCGGCGGAACGAATCGCGTCTGATATATTCGCGGACGCATGAGCTGGCTTCCCGCTCTTCTTCTGCTGTTCATCGGATCCGGCTGCGCCGCGCTGATCTACGAGGTCGTCTGGCTGCAGCTGCTGCAGCTCTCGGTCGGTTCGTCGGCGGTGTCGCTCGGCATGCTGCTCGGCACGTTCATGGGCGGCATGTGCCTCGGGAGCCTCCTGCTGCCGCGCATCGTCGACGCGCGCCATCATCCGCTGCGCGTCTACGCAGGCCTGGAGCTCGGCATCGGCGCCTTCGGGCTGCTGGCCCTGTTCCTCGTGCCGCTCGTCGGCGGCGTCTACACGACAATGGCGGGCACAGGGCAGGCGAGCCTGTTCCTGCGCGCAATCGTCGCGGGCGTGTGTCTGCTGCCGCCGACGATCCTCATGGGCGCCACGCTGCCGGCGATCGCCCGGTGGGTGGAAACCACGCCGAGCGGCGTGTCGTGGCTCGGGTATTTCTATGGCGGCAACCTCGCCGGCGCCGTGCTCGGGAGCGTCATCGCCGGGTTCTACCTGCTGCGCCTGTACGACATGCCGACGGCGACGTACGTGGCGGTCGCGATCAACGTGGCTGTCTCGGTGGTCGCGCTCCTGATCGCGCGGGTCACTCCGTATACGTCCATCGCGCCGGCCGCGGCGCCCATGGTCGAACGGAACGCCGACGCGCGGCTCGTCTACGTCGCCATCGCGCTCTCGGGGATGACGGCGCTCGGGGCCGAGGTCGTCTGGACGCGCATTCTCTCGCTTCTCTTCGGCGCCACCACGTACGCGTTCTCGCTCATCCTGGCCGTGTTCCTCGTCGGCCTCGGCCTCGGCAGCACGGTCGGAGCGGAGCTGGCGCGCCGCCTGAAAGCGCCGCGCGTCGCGCTCGGCTGGTGCCAGCTCCTGCTGTGCGGCACGATGGCGTGGGCCGCCTACGCCAGCAGCGCGTCGCTGCCGTACTGGCCGATCAATCCGTCGATCGCGACCGACCCGGTGTTCACCTTTCAGCTCGATCTGATGCGCGCCATCTGGGTGATGCTGCCGTCGACCGTGCTGTGGGGCGCGAGCTTTCCGCTGGCGCTCGCGGCGGTGGCGGTGCACGGCCACGACCCGGGACGGCTCGTCGGCGGCGTGTACGCGGCCAACACCGTCGGCGCCATCGCCGGCGCGCTCGGCACCGGGCTCGTGCTCCTCGGCACGGTCGGCAGCCAGGTCTCGCAGCAGGTGCTCATCGGCGTCGCGGCGGCCGCGGGACTGACCGTGCTCGTCGGGATCGATGGCGTGTCGGGTCGTAAAGGCCCGGCCTACGCGGCGGATGTCGTGGGCCGCAGAGGCCGGGTTTACCGGGCGGTGCTCGTCGGGGCCGTCTCGCTCGCGGCGGTCGTGCTGGCGCGCGCGGTGCCTCCGCTACCGGGACTGCTCGTCGCCTACGGCCGCTTCGCGGCGACGTGGGTGGGCATCAACGAGATCGTGTACGTCGGCGAGGGGATTACGGCCGCAGTGGCCGTGTCGCGCACGCCCGAGGGGGTGCTCAACTATCACAATGCGGGAAAGATCCAGGCGTCGAGCGAGCCGCAGGACATGCGCCTCCAGCGGATGCTCGGACACATCACGACGCTCGTGCCGAAGAACCCGTCGCGCGTGCTCGTCATCGGCTGCGGCGCCGGCGTCACGGCGGGCGCGGTGTCGATCGACCCCCGGGTCGAGCACGAGACGATCGCCGAGATCGAGCCGCTCGTGCCGGAAGTCGTCTCCACCTATTTTTCCGAGCACAACTTCGACGTCGTCCGCAACGCGAAGGTGCGGGTGCACCTCGACGACGCGCGGCATTACCTGCTGACGACGAACGAGACGTTCGACGCGATCACGTCGGACCCGCTCGACCCGTGGGTCAAGGGGGCGGCGACGCTCTACACGCGCGAGTTCTTCCAGGTCGTCAGGCAGCACCTGAACCCGGGCGGCGTGGTCACGCTGTTCGTGCAGCTCTACGAGAGCAGCGACGAGGCGGTCAAGAGCGAGATCGCGACCTTCTTCGAGTCGTTCCCGAACGGCGCGGTGTTCGCCAACACGGTCAACAACCAGGGGTACGACCTCGTGCTGTTCGGCCAGCTGGACGACGCGCCGATCGACGTCGACGCGGTGGAGGCGCGCCTGTCGTCGCCTGAAGGGGAGCCGATTCGCCGCTCGCTCGCGCAGATCGGGATCGAGTCGGCGGTGGAGCTGTTCGGCACCTACGCCGGCGGCCGCGACGACATGAGGAACTGGCTGAAGGACGCCGCGATCAACACGGATCGAAACCTGCGGCTCCAGTATCTCGCCGGGCTCGGCCTGAATCTGTATCAGAGCGGCGCGATCTATCAGCGGATGATTGCCGACGTGCGCTACCCGGATCGGCTGTTCACCGGCACGCCGCAGACGCTCGAGGCGCTGCGGGCAACGATCGAGCGGTCGCTCGGCGCCTCCCGCCCGGGGGGTTCGTCGCAATAGGCCCGGCGGGGCTGTACTCCCTTCGCTCCGCAGGCCCGCCCTACGTGGCCGCATTCGCTCCGCAGCCCCGCCCTACGTGCCTACTTGTATCACCGCCCGATCGGGCGCAGAATCTCGCCATCCTACCGACTACCGACTACCGACTACCGACTACCGACTGGTTTGAAAGGAAGGCCTATATGAGCGGGAGATATCGCACGACGCTGTTCCGCTGTCTCGTGGCCGCGCTCGCCATCGGCCTGGTGGCGTCCGTCTCGGCGCAGGCGCCGGGACCGCAGCCTGCGGAACAGTTCTTCAAGAACATCCGGGTCATGAAAGGCATGCCGGCGCACCTGATGCAGCCGACGATGCAGCTGATGGAGATCGCGCTCGGCGTGCACTGCGTCTACTGCCACGATCCGGATAACACGAAGCGCGAATCCGACGTGAAGCCGCAGAAGGAAGTCGCACGAGGGATGATCCAGATGGTCGCGGACATCAACCGTACGCAGTTCGCGGGACGGGAAGTCGTCACCTGCTTCACCTGCCATCAGGGCAGCACGAGGCCCACGACGGCGCTTCCGTACAACGGCGAGGAAGGGAGGCCGGGGCCCTCACAGGTAGCCGGGCAGACGCCGACCGTGGACCAGCTCCTCGATCGCTACACGGCCGCCCTTGGCGGCGCCGAGGCGATTGCGAAGGTCTCGTCCCGGACGTTGAAGGGGAACGTGACCAATTTCTCGCACCTCGACCAGGTCCATCCCGAACGCGCGCCGACGACGGTGACGCCGATCGAGATTCTGGCGAAGGGCCCCGACAAGCGCATGACGATTCAGCGGAACATCGGGGCCAACGCCGTCAACACGTATAACGGGACGGCGAGCTGGACCCGGGCCGGCAACGCGCCCGCAGCGGATCTCAGGCCGGATCTCGTCGAGGTGGCGAGGCTCGAGAACGCCGTCATGTTCCCGAGCCAGTTGAAGCAGCTTCTCCCCAACCTCCGCGTCGAGGGACAGGAGAAGGTCGGCGAGCGGACCGCGTGGGTCCTTTCCGGAAGCTCGCAGTGGCTGCCGCAGGTGAGGCTCTCCTTCGATCGAGACACGGCCTATCTGCTGAGCCTCTCGTACCAGCAGAAGTCGCACTACTGCTGTCACGTGTTCCGGATCGATTACGACGACTTCTACGTCACGAACGGGATCCGCGTGCCGATGGAGTGGACCGTGAACGGCCCGCGGGAATCGATTCTCGAGTACGAGATCGACACGGTGGAAGTGACCACGATCGACGACGCGCGGTTCGGACGGCCGGCGGCCGGAAGCGCGTCGAGGTAGTTTCTCGCTATACCGTGGTGCCGGGGGGAATCGTCGCGCCCTTCGGCACCACGATGATCCCGCCGCGGATGTAGTAGCCCTCGCCGTCGGCGTGCTCGACGCCGCGGTCGTTCACGAGCCGCGCGCCGTTGCCGATCCGCGCGTTCTTGTCGAGGATCACCCGATCGAGCACGACGTCGCGGCCGACGCCGAGCTTCGGCAGGCCGGGCGGCGGATCGCCCTCCTCGTAATAATCGGCTCCCAGCAACACCGACCGCGCGACGCGCGTCCCCGAGCGGATGTGCGAGCGGAGCCCGACGATCGAGTCGTCGATCGTGCACCGGTCGATGTAGCAGCCGTCCACCACGATCGAGCTGCGGACCGTGCAGTCGGTGAGGCGCGAGCCGGGCAGGTGCCGGAGGTGGGTGTAGATCGGATACTTCGGGTCCCAGAAGCGGAAGGGCGACGCCGCGCGCCCGAGCATCACGTTCGCC
>CAZGLC010000009.1:17289-21160 GCA_964526235.1 uncultured Bifidobacteriaceae bacterium | reverse complement strand
CAGGTGGTCGCCCGCGAGGATGAGGTCGTACTGGGCCTCGTGCTGCGTGATGTGCCGCAGCGCCTGCCGCACGGCGTCCGCGGTCCCCTGATACCAGTGCGGGTTGTCGGGCGTCTGCTCGGCCGCGAGGATCTCGACGAAGCCGCCGGAGAAGTGGTCGAGGCGGTACGTGTTCGAGATGTGGCGGTTGAGCGACGCGGAGTTGAACTGCGTCAGGACGAAGATGCGGCGGATCTCCGCGTGCAGGCACCGGCTCACCGGCACGTCGATCAGCCGGTACTTTCCCGCGATCGGCACGGCCGGCTTCGACCGGGTTGCCGTCAGCGGAAACAGGCGCTGTCCTTGTCCGCCGCCCAGGATGACGGCGAGCGCGTCGTCACGCATGTCGAGCCTTGACGGCGGGTCTGCCTCGCACGGTTCGCTGAGCTCGGCGAGACCCGCCCTACGCACCAACGATAGTACGTCGTACGTAGGCCGGGTGTCGCGGCGCTGCATAATCCCATGCGTCGCAGACCCGGCATTATGGCGCCGTGGGGCGGTACAGCTCGAATTCGCCCGCCGCGTCGATGAGCTCGAGGCGGAAGGCATCGATCGCAAACGTCCGCAGCGGCTCCGGCGTCCGGGCGCGATCGACGACGACGAAGCCGAGTCGCGCGCGCTGCACGAACGCGGGGCCGTCCTCGACGAGCGACCGCTGCCGTGAGTCGTCCAGAGGGCGATTCTCGCTCAGCCAGATGAGGGCATCCACCATCGGGTCGCGGCGGACGTCGGTCATCCGTCGCCGGGACACGCGTGAAAGGTACCCGCCGATGAGCCGCTTGCCGTGCATCGTCTGGAAGAACTGCGACCGCGCCGTGAAATTGCCGATGCTGCGCGTGCCGTCGCGCACGCCGATCGGCAGCTCCAGGTGGCGGAGGTCGTCGGGCGCGCCCGCGACGTGCGCGTAGATCGACGGGATCTCGGCCGAATACAGCGGCCTGGGCGCGGGCCACAGCTCGAAGACCAGGAGCGCCGCGGCCGCCGCGAGCACGACGCGCCGCCGGCCCGGTCGACGGCCCGCCATCCACGTCAGCGCCGCTGCAAAGAGCACCGCGACGGCCAGCATGACGACGATGCTGAAACGGGAGGGCGTGCGCGCGAGCCCGACGATGGGCAGATACCGGAGGAACGCCCATGGTCCCGGCACGTGCGTGTTCACGCCGGCCACCTGGACGAACGGCCCGAGCGCCAGCGCGCCGAAGAAGATCGCCAGGCCGGCCCAGAAGCGGGGGATTCGCCACCCGGCGCGCCACGCGAGCACGATCGTCGCGAGCGCGACGAAGGTGAGCGACGCGACGTTCTCGAAGTACGCGTCGGCCCGCGGCGAGAGCCAGTCGCGGAGGGCGGCCGGCGCCAGCGGATGGTTCGGGTTCGGCAGCACGAACGACAGGAGATCGACGCCGCGCGGGCTGCTGCGCCAGAAGACCGACTCGCGATCCCAGCGCCCTTCCGCGATCCGGAGGCCGACGGCATAGAGCACCGGCGCCAGCAGCGCAGCCGTGACGGCCGCGGCCGCCGTCCCGAGCCGCACGACGCGCAGCAGCGCCGCGCGGTCGATCCCGGCAAGGTCCGGCCGGTAGGCGAGCGCGACGCGCGCGGCGGCCAGGAGCGTCAGCAGCAGCATGGGCGTGTACAGGCTGCGCATGCTCGCCACGCGGCCGAGCATGGTGAACTGCCACCCGCCGCTGACCACCATCGAGAGCACGAGCCCCGCCGCGCAGAAGACCAGGACGTCGAGCGTCCATCGCGCCGCCGGGAGCGCGGGTTCCGCCCGCCGCCGGATCGTCAGCACGCGCGTGAGGAGGAACACCCCCGCCAGGACGAGGCAGTAGACGGCGTAGTACGCGTCGGCCGCGGCCGCCCACCAGCACGTCGCGCCCAGGGCGACCGCGTCGCGCAGGCGCTGGCGTTCGGCGGCGCGAAGGAGCAGGAGCAGGAAGACGGCCAGGGGCGCCGCCGCGACCAGGCTGAAGTGCGCGCCGCCGCGCGTCACCAGATTGGGACTCCACGCGAAGAGCAGCCCCGCCAGCCACGCCGCGGGGTCTGATGTCGTGGGGTCTGACCCCCCCCCCGGCCCCCCCGGGGGACCCCCCCCCACGACATCAGACCCCGCAACCTGCCGCGCCAGCAGGAAGGTCGCGTACCCCGTGAGCACCGTCATCAGGAGGTAGACGAGGTTGAAGGTGGTCACCACGCCGAGCCAGCCGATGAGCGGCAGCGCGACCAGATCCTGAAAGACCGTGTAGTTGTGCAGGCTCAGGTTCGCGCGCCCGCTCAGCGAGAAGATCGTGTCGGTGAAGTACGGCGAGATGCCGTCGAGCAGCTCCTGCCGGAACACCCACTGGTTCCAGACGTACACGCCGGTGTCGCCGGCCGGAGAGCCGGTCAGATGGGTCCCGATGTGCGGGGTCAGCGGCCACGTGAACACGACCGCCGCGGCGGCGTAGCCGAGCAGGGCGTAGACGTGGCTCCGCCGGCGCCAGAGAAGCCTCATGAAGGCTGAATTGCCACCACGGCCGGCAGCGGCGGGTCGCCGGCGCGGCCGCCGGGCCAGTTGCTGCCGCGCGGCGCCGCCACGCCGCCGCCGCGAATGCCGTACGCCTCGCCCGGATGCTGCACCGAGAGAAACATCGTCTCGCGCCCGGCGGTCCATGATGGCCCGGCGAGCTCCGCCTCGCAGGGTGCGGAGGCGAACTGCAGCGGCACGCCCGCGTCGGGCCCCGCGGTCGGCAGGAAGAACATCCCGTTGTTCTGGAACGCGAGGAACCGGGCGTCTGCGTTCAGGCGCGACGTCGTGATGTCGGTCACGATCCACAGGTTGCCCGCCGGGTCGAACGCGAGATTGTCGGGCGCGGCGAAGACGCGGCCGGCGCGCGCTTCGTCGTTCGGCCCCCCGGCCTTCCACCGCATCCACGTGAAGCGCGCGCCCGTGCCGTCGCCCTCCTCGACGATGCGCCAGACCTCGCCGTAGATGTTCGGGTTGAGGTGACCGCGGGCGGTGGCGTTCGACGTAAACGCGATATACACACTGCGGTCGAGCGGGTGCACTTCCACGTCCTCGGGCCGGCCGGTCGGCGTGGCGCCGATCAGGGTCGACGCCTGGTACGCGTCGGTGACGATGGCGCCGAGGTCCGCGTAGACCTGGCCCAGTGTCTTCGCGCCGCGCGGAATGGGCGGATGGGCGGCGTCCGCATTCGGCCGGAGCGGCGTCTCGGGCGCCAGCTCGCGCCAGTCACCGGTGCCGTCGGCGTGGAACACGGCGGCGTAGAGGCGGCCGCGCGCGAGGAGCGATCCCCGGTGATTGCCGCCGGCCGTGTACGCATCGGCGGAGACGAAGCGGTGGACGTGGCCGTTCAGGCGGTCGTCGCCCATGTAGGCGACGACGGGGCGGCCCGGCTCGGCGCGGAGCGCGACGTTTTCGTGGCGGTAGCGCCCGAGCATCGTCTGCTTGACGGGCGTCCAGTCCCGATCGAGCGGATCGATTTCGACGACCCAGCCGAAATGCGCGCCGTTCTGGCGGAACCGGCCGCCCACGCTGCCGCGCCCTGCCGTGTCGACGGCCTCTGGGACGTAGTTCTGGAAGTTCTCCTCGCAGGTGAGGATGGTCTGCCAGGGCGTGAGACAGCCCGAGCAGTTGGCGAGCGTGCCCGCGAGATCGCGCGCGGCCTGGAGGGCTGGGCCGGATGCCGCCATGCGCGAGGTGGCGTCGTAGCGGCGGGTGAGAGGCGACGCGATCACCTGCCACGTCCCCGTCGCCGACCGCTGCACGTGCAGCACCGACACGCCGACGTCCTCCATCTCGTCGTCGATGCGCGGCGCGCGTCCCATCACG
>CAZGLC010000009.1:0-17189 GCA_964526235.1 uncultured Bifidobacteriaceae bacterium | reverse complement strand
CGACACGCCGACGTCCTCCATCTCGTCGTCGATGCGCGGCGCGCGTCCCATCACGAGCGGAAACGTCTGGGGGTACACGCCGATCTCGCCCGGCTCGGGCAGGCTCACGTACTCGTGATTGACGAACAGGACGCCGTGGCCCGGGTCCTGGAGCGGAAGGAACGCCGTGAAGTCGGCGTTGTAGCCGAAGCGGGCGTTGGTGCCGGGCAGCCGATCGCCCCAGCGCGCGATGACGTCGTAGCGGTAGCCGGCGGGCAGCACGAGGTCGTCGCGCGTGGTGGGCCGGATGGGCGCGAAGGGCGCCGGGCGCGGCGCCTGCGCGCCGGCTGTCGCGAGCGGCCCCAGGCCGCCCGCGTACGCGCCGGTGAGCCCGGCGCCGAGGAACCTCAAGAACTGTCGTCGTCCGCGTGCCACGGTGCCTCGATCATCTCAGGTTCAGAACTGGATCTCCACGCCGCCCCAGACCGCGCGCGGCGCACCCGGGCTCAGGAAGCGCGGGTCGTCGTCACCGTCCACGAGCGACGCATCGCCCAGCACGCCGAACGTGTAATAGCGGGCGTCGAGCAGGTTCTGCGCCTGCACGATGAGATGCAGTCGATCGGAGAGGCGCCGGCGCGCATGGGCGTTGACGACGAGAAAGCCGGGCGCGGCCTCGAGCAGGTTGGCTTCGTCGCCGCGGAGGAACTGGCCCGACTGCGCGCGCACGCCGGCGCCGAGTGTGAAGCGATCGGTGATGGCGGCGGTCAGGGCCAGCTTTCCGGCGTGCGCGGGGACGCCCGGCAGCCGATCGCCCCGCTCGACCGCGATCTCGTTGCCGTGCGCCTCTGGATGAAACCGGCTGGCGATGCGCATGGGGACGCCGAAGGTGGCGCGCTGCCACGTGTAGGCGGCGGTGGCGGACAGCCGTTTGGCGACGTCGTATTCGACCGTCGCTTCGAGGCCGCGGCGGCGGGTGCGGGCGACGTTCTGGAAATGCCCTTCGCCGCGGAGCGTTCCGCTGCTGACGAAGATAATGTCGTCGTGCACGATGGTGGAGAACGCGGCGGCCGCCCAGCGCGTCCGTTCTCGCGACTGTCGAATGCCGCCCTCCCATGTGCCGGCGATGACCTGATCGAGCGGCGGGTCGGCGACGAACGCGTTGGGCAGCCGGCACGGATCCTCCGGATCGGCGCACGTCAGCTCCACCGGCGTCGGCACTCGCGACGACTGCGTGTAGCTGCCGTACAACGTCAGGGACGGTCGTGCCTGCCACGTCAGGCCGGTCGCGGGATTGACGCGCACGAAGCGGTGGTTGCCAGTGAGCGCCGTGCCGAGCTGGTCCCGCAGGCGGAGGCGCGTCCAGTTCACACGGGCCGAGGCGGTCAGGCTGATCGCCGGCGTGGCCGACCAGGTGTCGGTCAGAAACGCGCTGGCGGTGTGCATGCGGCTCCGGAGGTGGACGAACGCCTCCTCGTCGAACACGCCGGTCCGGGTCGTGCCGCGGTCGGGTGTGAGGAAGGCGCGCTCGCTCGCGAAGTGGAATGTGGTGCCTGCCGTATCGATCCCCGCGCCGGCGATGAAATGGTTGTCGCGCCCGCCGAGCCGCGCCGTCTGCGTCAACTGCGCGCTCGCGCCGGCGGCGCGACCGCGCGTGTCGCTCAGGTTGTTGAGGGCGTCAAACCCGTCGTCCTCGTCCGCGAGGTCGCCGTTGAACGACTGCGTGCGGCCGTACCGGTAGTAGGCCACCCCTTCGACGAGGAGCGTGTCGGACGTCTGCCGCCGCGCGTCCGCCGTGACGAGCGCTGCATCGTTGTCGGTGCGGTCGGGGTGGGTGAAGACGGCGTCGCGATCCTCTTCGACGAGCGCGATCGGCGCCGGCCCGTTGCCGGTGAGGCGATTGGAGGCCCCGGTGGCCCTTATCGTGACGGCCGTCGTGCTGCGCCGCCACGCGAGGTCGCCGAAGAGGCGCCGGACGGTCGAGGGAGAGAAGTCGCGCCAGCCGCGCTCGTCGGTGAGCGTCGCGGAGGCGAAGTACGCGAGGCTGCCACGGCTGCCGCCCGACTGGGCCTCGACGTGATGCCGCGCGAACGATCCGGTCGTGAACAACACGCGGTGTCCCGGGAAGTCGAATCCGTCTTTCGTCTGAATCGACAGGGCGCCGCCGAGGGCATTCAGCCCGAACAGCGCGTTGGAGCCGGGCATCAGATTGATGCTGGCGATGGCGGCTGACGGGAGCAGGTCCCAGTGGATCGTGTCGCCGAACGGGTCGTTGACGCGCACGCCGTCCTGGTAGACGGCGAGCCCTTCCGACGCGCCGAGGAGCGGCGACCCGGCAAAGCCGCGGAAGAGCAGGTCGGGCTGGAACGTGCCCGCCTGGGCGTCGCTCGTCTGGACGCCGGCGGCACGTTCGGCGAGGAGGGACGGCACGTCGAGCGTCCGCGCCGCGTCGGCGTCGGCGGCCGTGAAGACCTGCACGTTGGCCGGCACCTTGGCTGCGGGAAGACCGATGCCATGAATCGGCGTGACGCCCACCACTTCGACGCGTTCCTCGATCGGTGGCGCCTGGGGGTCCGGCGCCGGTGGCTGCTGGGCCGCGATGGCGGCGGGCCAGGCAGACCGAGCCGCCGCCACGATCAACCAAACCGCAGCGCCGCGCATCACGCGCCAATCTTACTAGCGAACTTCGCGCCAGCCGCTCAGCCGATACGTGTTGGAGGGAAGATTGCCGCTGTACGTGATGGTGGGGTTGCCGCTGATCTTGTTTTCTTCGATGAGGTTGTCTTCGCTCGCGGCGTTTTCCACCAGAATCTGCCCGAAGATGTTCGGGTTGCCGGTGATTTGCAGCTGTTCGTGGACCAGGATGCGGCCCTCGGCGCCCGACGCCATCTCGAGGTTCCCGGAAATCTTCAGATCGCCGTCGGTCACGAACAGCAGCCCGCTCGTATCGGGTGTGATGTCGGGATTGCCGCTGACCTCGATCGATCCCTCGGCGATGATGGTGACGCGCCAGGGATTGGCCTCATCACCGGCATTGCCCGACACCTTGACGGACGTCTCCGCGTAGAAGGTGCCGTCGAGGGCCGTGTTGCCGCTGAACTCCCACGACGATTTCTTGAACTCCCAGCCGTAGGTCTTCTTGCAGCTGCTCGAGCAGAGGACGGCTCCATCGGGCGTGGTGATCGTGCCGTCCGAGTTCAGGATGTAGTCAGCCTTGGAGCGGTAGTCGCTCGCATCGACGGCCGGAATCTCCATCTCGGGCGCATTGCCAGTTGCCGTGCCGCCGACGGTAGGCTTCCCCTTCTGGGTGTAGGTGCCGGATGCCGTCGCATCGGTCGCAATGGTCGCGTTGCCCGAGATGGTGAGATTCCCGTTCGTGTGGACCGCGCCGCCCAGTCCGCCGACGTTTGCATTGCCCGAGATGTCCAGGTCGGTGTCGGTCGCTACGGCGGGCAGATCGAGGGGACTGACACTCGCCTCGAGCGTGACGGTCGCGCCGTCCCGGGCATGGCCCACCGCCTGCACCACGACGATCAGATTGTTGTCGGTCAGCGGATCGCCGTCCTCGTCGTTGGTGGGGTCGGCGTCGGCGTCGAGCAGCGTGGCGTCTCCGCGATCCGGGTCATCCTCGTCGAGCAGGTAGACCTCGTAGACGGCGTCCGGATCGGCGGCCGCCGGCACGGCCAGCGAGGCGCCGAACTCGATGCCGGCCACCAGGCTGTCGTCGGCCAGCAGCAGGTCGAGCGCATCGGGCACCGCCACGGCATCGAGCGCCGCGATGTGCGCAATGACCGCCTGGACCCCGTGGCTGAGGCCGGCTTCGGCCGAGGCGCGCGCCTGGGCCGCGGACTGGTGATTGCGGGTGACGAGCGTTTCCGTCTGCCCGCTGACCGCCAGAGCCGCGGCGAGCGCGGACATCATCAGCAGGAGCAGGAGCACGCCGACGAGCGCGGAGCCTCGCTCTTCGGACGACCTGGCGGTGCGTAGTCGGGGGGTCATTGCCTGCGCAGTGCCGAGCGTGGTCTGGCAAATGCCGGACCCGTGCAGGACTGTGCAGTCGTGAGGGTCTAACAGACAGGTGTTCGCCCCTTGCTTGCAGTTCGGAAGGTTCGATTACGAAGCTGTCGTGCGCGCGACGCAAAGAACGCGATCCCTAAAGTCGCTATCTGTGATCGGCCGAGAAGGCGGCGCGCGTAAATTCGGTGTAAACGGCCTATGACGTCGTGTGATGGCGCACGTCTTGGGCGGACACCATGAAGATCACGTCCTCGGCGATGTTCGTGGCGTGATCGCCGATGCGTTCGAGATGCCGCGAAATGAGAATCAGATCGAGCGCCGGCTCCACCGTGGCCGGATCGTGGAGCATGTAGGTCAGCAGCTCGCGGAACACCTGCGTCTTGAGGGCGTCGAGCCGGTCGTCTTCGTCGAGCACCTGCTGCGCGAGCTGCGTATTGCGTCGCACGAACGCGTCGAGCGCGTCGTGCAGCATGCCCTGCGCGATGTCGCCCATCTGCGGGATGTCGATCAGCTTCTTGACCGGCGGGTGGGTCGCATAGCGCTGCGCCGCTTCCGCGATGTTCACCGCCAGATCGCCGACGCGCTCCAGGTCGGTGTTGATCTTCACGGCCGCGACAATGGCGCGGAGGTCGGTCGCCATCGGCTGGTGCAGCGCGAGCAGCCGAAAGCAGCGGTCGTCGACCTCGATGTGGAGGCGGTTGATCGGCTCGTCGCCGTCCCGGACCTTCGCGATGAGCGTGGCGTCGCGTGCGACGAGCCCGTGCACCGCCTCGCGGACGCGATCCTCGGCGAGACCGCCCATCTCGAGCAGCCGCGCCAGCAGCGTCTCGAGCTCCTCACGGAAGTGGGGGACAGCTTTTTCCATCGTGCTAACCGAATCGCCCGGTGACGTAGTCCTCTGTCAGCTTCTCCGCCGGGTTCGTGAACATCTTATCGGTCCGATCGTATTCGACCAATCGTCCCAGCCAGAAAAACGCCGTGAAGTCGGACACGCGCGCCGCCTGCTGCATGTTATGCGTCACGATGACGATCGTGTAGGCCTGCTTCAGATCGTAGATGAGCTCCTCGATGCGCTGCGTCGCAATCGGGTCGAGGGCGGAGGCCGGCTCGTCCATCAGGAGGATCTCCGGCCGGACGGCGAGCGCCCGCGCGATGCAGAGCCGCTGCTGCTGGCCGCCCGAGAGCGCCAGCGCCGACTCCTGCAGGCGGTCTTTCACTTCGTCCCAGAGCGCCGCCTGGTGAAGACTCTCCTCGACGCGGCCGGCCAACGCCGATCGGCTCCCGGCCATGTCGTTGATCCGCAGGCCGTAGGCGACATTCTCGAAGATCGACTTCGGGAAGGGATTCGACTTCTGAAAGACCATCCCGACCCGGCGCCGCAGCGCGACGACGTCCACGCCGGACGCGTAGATATCGGCGTCGTCGATGAGCACCCGTCCCTCGACGTGCGTGTCCGGGATGATGTCGTTCATCCGGTTCAGCGTCCGCAGGAACGTGCTCTTCCCGCACCCCGAAGGTCCGATGAACGCCGTGACGAGGTTCGGCTGGATGTCGACGGAGATGTCCTGCAGCGCCCGAGTGGCCCCGTAGTAGAAGTTCAGCTGTTCGGCGCGCACTTTGGGCGGTTTGTCGGCGGCCGGCTGCACGGCACGCGCCGCGACGCCGGCGAGCGACCTGACGGGCTGGGCGGGGCCGCTCATGTGAGCTTCTTCTGGTACCGATCGCGAAGCCAGATCGCTGCGGCGTTCATCGTCAGGAGCAGCGCCAAGAGTACCAGAATCGCCGCGGCCGCGTTGATCCGAAACGCGGGCTGCGGGCGCGACACCCAGTTGAAGATTTGAATCGGCAGCACCGTGAAGGGCGACCAGAGGCCGTCGGGCGCGAAGGCGACGAAGGTGAGCGCGCCAATCGTGATGAGCGGCGCCGTCTCGCCGATCGCGCGCGAGAGCGCCAGGATCGTGCCGGTCAGAATGCCCGGCAGCGCCACGGGGAGCACCTGATGCCAGACGGTCTGCCACTTCGTGGCGCCGAGCGCGTACGACCCTTCGCGGATTGACGGCGGGACCGCCCGGAGCGCCTCGCGCGTCGAGAGGATGATCACCGGCAGGACCAGCAGCGCGAGCGTCGAGGCGCCGGCCAGGACGCTGCGCCCCATCGCGAGCGCCCGCACGAAGAGGCCGAGCCCGAGCAGGCCGTAGATGATCGACGGCACCGCCGCCAGGTTGGCGATGTTGATCTCGATGAGGCGCGCCGTGAGGCTGCGCGTGCCGTACTCCTCGAGGTAGATCGCCGCGCCGACGCCGATGGGGACCGCGAGCGCGGCGGTCACCAGGATGACGAAGATGCTGCCCGTCAGCGCGTGCCAGATGCCGGCGTTCTCCGCGCGGCGCGACGGAAATCCCGTCAGGAAGTCCCACGAAAGGCGGCTGGCGCCGTCCTGCCAGACGTCGACGATGAGCGCGCCGAGCGCCGCGAGTGCGGCGCAGAGGACGAGCAGCGCGACGGCCTGAAAGGCGCGATCGGCGAGGAGCCTCATCCGTACTCCTCGCGGAAGCGCTCGCGCAGCCACGCGCTGGCCAGGTTGAGCAGGAAGGTGCCGAGGAAGAGCAGCATGCCGACGGCGAAGATCGTCCGGTACTCGATCGTCCCCTGCGGCGTATCCCCCAGGCTCACCTGGACGATGTAGGCGGTCATCGTCTCGATCGGCACGAGCGGGCTCCAGGTCAGCCGCGGCTGCTGGCCGGCCGCGATCGCCACGATCATCGTCTCGCCGATGGCGCGCGACGCGGCGAGGATGCACGCCGCCGTGATGCCGGAAAACGCCGCAGGCACGACGACGCGAATGCTCGTCTGCATGCGCGTGGCGCCCAGGGCATACGAGCCTTCGCGCAGGCCGCGCGGCACCGCCTGCATCGCGTCCTCCGACAGCGAGGAGACGAGCGGCAGGATCATGATCCCCATGACGATCCCGGGCCCGAGCGCGTTGAAACCCGCGAGGCCGGGGATGAACCGCTGCAGGAGCGGTGTGACGAAGAGCAGCGCGAAGTAGCCGTAGACGACCGTCGGCACGCCCGCGAGGATCTCGAGGATGGGTTTGATGGCGCGCCGCAGGCGCGGCGGCGCGTATTCGCTGAGATAGATCGCGCTCAGCAGCCCGCTCGGCAGCGCCACCAGCATCGCAATAGTCGAGACGACCACGGTGCCGGCCACCAGCGGCAGCACGCCGAAGCGCGGCGTCGCAAAGAGCGGCGTCCATTCCGTGCCGAACAGGAACGCGACGATCGACACCTCGCGGAGGAAGGCGACCGTTTCAATGGCCAGCACGAGGATGATGCCCGCGGTGGTCCCGATCGAGAGGAGGGCGCAGGCAAACAGCGCCCATTCGATCGGGGCCTCGACACCCCTCGCCCGCGCTCGGGGCAGGCGCCTCGACCGGGCACGGGGTCGAAGGGTCATCGCTCGCGTGCGAGCAGCTCTTCGAGCGTGACGCCGACCTGCGAGCCTCCCTCGCCGAACGCCGTGCCGAGCTTCCGGTCGGCGAAGTGCGTGCGCGCGAGATCGTAGATCCGCGGCGTCAGCTCGATGTAGCCCACTTCGAGGGCGAGCTCCGGGCGGTCGAAGAACATCTGGACGAAGCGCTGCACCTCGGGCCGGTCCGCCGCCGTGCGCGCCACGTAAATGAACAGCGGACGCGAGAGCGGCTGGTAGGTCCCGTTCCGCACCGTCTCGGCCGACGGCGTGATCGGGCCGTCGCCGTTGTCGGGCTTGCCGTCGTTGACCGGCGCGATTGTCAGACGCGAGCGGTTCTGCTCCACGTATGCGAGCGGCAGGAAGCCGAGCGCGAGCTCGTCGCTCGCGACGCCCTGCACGATCACGTTGTCGTCTTCGCTGGAGGTGAAGTCGCCGCGGCTGGCGCCTTCCTTGCCGACGATCGCCTCGGTGAAATAGTCGTAGGTGCCCGAGTCTACGCCGGCACCGAAGAGACGGATGTCGCGGTTCGGCCAGGCGGCGCGCACCTGGTTCCAGCGGGTGACCTTGCCCTGCGCCTCAGGCGCCCAGAGGGTCCGCAGTTCGGCGACTGTGATGGCCGTGGCCCACGTATTGGCGGGGTTCACGACGATGGCGATGCCGTCGTACGCGATCGGCAGCTCGATGTACTCGAGGCCCGCCTTCCGGCACGCCTCGATCTCCGCCGGCCGGATCGGCCGCGACGCGTTGCTGATGTCGGTCTCGCCGCGGCAGAACTTCTGGAAGCCGCCGCCGGTGCCCGAGATGCCGACCGTCGGCGGGCGCACGCCGGGGTTCGCTTTGCCGAATTCCTCCGCCATCGCTTCGGCGATCGGGAACACGGTGCTGGATCCGTCGATCGTGATGAGCGCCTCCTCGGGGGCAGACGCCTCGTCGCGGGCGCCGCCGCCGCACCCGAACGTCACGACGCTCAGCGTCACCACAGCCGGAATCACGAAAAAGTCACGCATGACCGCACCGTATCGGGCCGGCATATCAGAAGCGTTGCCGTCGTGTTAACTGTGTGTTAACGGCCGTCGTCGCCCACGACCACGCCGCCACGCGCGCTGCCAGCTCGCGCGGGCTGAAGGGCTTCGTGATGTAGTCGTCGGCGCCCAGCTCCAGCCCGCGAATCCGGTCGCTCTCCGTCGTCCGCGCCGTGACCATGACGATGGGCACCGTCGCCGACGCCGGCCGCGAGCGGGGCGTAGCTGCGACTGGATTCCATCAGTCCACGATATGCCGCGGACATGACGATCAACCGACCAGGTGCGCCGATCGACGGAAATGTCGTCCGGGGCCGGCGGTCAGCCGGAAATGTCGACGAGAAGGCTGCAGCAGGTCACCCCGCCTTCGGCCTTGGCCAGCTCGTCGACCTCGACGGGACGGACGCGAATGCCGTGGCGCTCGAGACGCGCGCGCGTCTTCCGGAACGCGACGGGGTAGATCACGACGCCCGGATCCGTCACCCACAGCGCGTTGGCGCCGTACGGCTCGTCCGGGTCGACGTCGACGAGCGTGAAGCCGTCGAACGCACGGGCCGACACCCACGCGCGGTTGACGAGCAGGGTGTCGGGGCCGACGAGAGTGACCGCCGATTTCAGGTGCAGGCAGCCGTGTACCGGAACCGTGGTCACCGCGTAGCCGAGCGGCTTGAGCAGTTGACGCACCTGGTCGAGCCCCTCGACGTTGGTGCGCGCCGAGGCGCCGACGAACACACGCCGATCGACGACGAGCACATCGCCGCCGTCGAGCGTGGCCGGCGCCTCGATTGTGTGCTGCGGCACGCCGAAACGCGCGAGCGCCTCGACCACGGCGGGGACCTCGTTGCGTCGCGCCTCCGCGCCAGGCCTTGCGACGATCGCGCCCTCGCGCACGACGACCGCCGTGTCCTCGATGAAGACCGCGTCGGGCATCTCGGGCGCGCTGTCGAGCCGGCGGATCGTGCACCCCAGCTCCACCAGCGCCCACTCGTAGGCGTCGTGTTGGGCGCGCGCGCGATCGAGATCGATGGGGACGCGCGGAAGATGCGTGAGCGCGCCGCGGTCGAACGCCGAACTGATCGCCCGGGTGAAAGCTATCAGCATGACGGGTTCACGCCGGCAGCGTGACGGTGAACTTCGCGCCGCCTTCGGGTCTGTTCTCCGCGCGGACGCGGCCGCCGTGCAGCTCGACGAGATTCCGCACGATGGCCAGGCCGAGGCCGGTGCCGCCGGGCCGGGCGCGCGCCTTGTCGACGCGATAGAACCGCTCGAACACGCGCGTGAGATCGGCGGGAGGAATGCCCGGCCCTGAGTCCGCGACGACGATGTCGACGAGACCGTCGTGTCTGGCCGCCTCCAGGCGGATGTCGGTCGCCTCGGGCGAGTAGTTGACGGCGTTCTCCACCAGATTGCGGACGATGTCGTGCAGCTTGGCGGCGTCGGCGTGAATCGTGCGCGCGTCGTCGGCGACGCCGATCGTGACGCGCTGGCGGCGGCCCTTGATGGTGGGGGCGAGATCGGTCTGCACGGCCGTGAAGATCTGCGCGAGGTCGCACGGGCTGATCTCGATCGCTTCCTGTTTCGCATCGAGCCGCGCCAGGCGGAGCAGGTCGGTGACGAGGCGCTCCATCCGCGCGGTCTGCCGGGCGATGACCTCGACGAAGCGGCCGGTGTCGGCGGACGCGGGCGGCGCGTCGGCGAGCGCTTCGACGTAGCCGCGGATTGCCGTCAGCGGGGTCCGCAGCTCGTGCGAGACATTGGCAACGAAGTCGCGCCGGATCTGGTCGGCGCGGCGCAGATCGGTGATGTCGTGCAGCACGAGCACCGCGCCGCCGCCGGCGCCGCCGACGGGCGCCGCGCGGGCGACGAACGTCCGGGCGCTGTCGCGCCCGAGCGGCAGCTCCAACGGCTCGGCCTGACCGCCGGCGAGCGCGGTAGCCAGTTGCGCGGGGATGTCGGGGTGACGGATCGCCTCGAGGTACAGCCGGCCGAGCGCCGAATCGTCCACGCGCAGCATCGCCTGCGCCGCGCGATTGACCGATTGGACGCGCCCTTCGCGGTCCAGCACGAGCACGCCTTCCACCATCCCCGACAGGATCGCCTCCGTGCGGGCGCGGTCGCGCGACAGCTCCTCGAGGCGGCGCCCGAGCTCCTGGACCGACGCGTCGAGCACACGGGCAACGGTCCCCAGTTCATCGTCACCGTACTCGTACGCCGGCCGTGCGAGATTGCCGGTGCTGTGCTGGCGGGTCAGGGCGGCAATCGTCTTCAGCCGGCGGTCGAGCAGCACGGAGGAGAGCCACGCGAACGCCACGGCCAGCGGGATGGCCAGCCCGAACGCGATGAGCGCGCTCCGCTGGACCGGGCGGATCTGGTCGGCCGGCAGCCCCCACCCGACGACGATCGTGGCGAGGCCAAGCGCCGCGGCCGCCACGACGAGCGAGCCGGCGAAGATCCACGTGCGGAAACTGACGGGCATCGAACGGAGACTTACTCGTCGACGAGCCGGTACCCGAACTGCTTGACCGTCACGAGTCCCGTCACGAGCGGGGGGAGTTTCTGTCGCAGGCGGCGAACGTGCACGTCCACGGTGCGGGTGCCGCCGGTATACGAGTAGCCCCACACGTCGCCGAGCAGCAGGTCGCGCGACAGCACCCGGCCGCGGTGCTCGAGCAGGTACTGCAGCAGCAGAAATTCCTTCGCCGTCAGCGTGACCGCACGCCCGGCGTGGGTCACCGTGTGTCGCTCGGTGTCGACGAGGATCGCGCCGAAGCGCAGCGCCTTGCCGCCGGCGTCGCGGCGCGCCCGCCGTGTGACGGCGCGGATGCGGGCCACGAGCTCGTTGGGGCTGAACGGCTTGGCGAGATAGTCGTCGGCGCCCAGCTCGAGTCCGCGGATGCGGTCCTGCTCCTCGGCGCGGGCGGTGAGCATGATGATCGGCACCGCGGCAGTGGTGCGGTCGGCGCGCAGCGCCCGGCAGACCTCGAGGCCGTCCATGCCGGGCAGCATCAGATCGAGCACGATGGCGTCGAGCGGATGCCGGCGCGCATACGCGAGCGCCTCGTCGCCAGCCCCCGCCACATGGGGCGACCAGCCCGTCTTCCTCAGGTAATGGGAGATCAGCTCGGCGATGTCGCGATCGTCTTCGGCAACGAGAATCCGCATCCCGTTGCCTGATTATCCCATCATCCTCCCCTCGCTTCGCCGCTGACGACCGCTGGAACAGCGGCGGCCAGCGCCTCGCGCAGGTCGGCGTCGTCGTGGTAGCGCCGCGCCGGAATGCGCCGCCCCAGCACGCGAATCGGCACCGTGGCGCCCCCAAACGGGTCGGGTGAGATGAGCAGCGTGTCGCCCTCCATCGTGGCGTGGTACTCGAGCGGATGCTCGGGTCCCGGCCATACGTTGCACCACTGCAGCGAGAGCGCGTCGCCCAGGAACACGCACCGGTATTCGAGATCGAATGCCTCGCGGGGCGCTCCGGTTGCGAGCCCGATCTGCTCGAGCAGGTCGTCGCGGAGCGCGAAGATCGAGGCAAAGAACGGCTTCCAGTCCGGATCGCCCTGCCGGTACGAGTACACGGTGAGCGCGTGATGCGCGACGAGCGCGCCCGCATGCAGATCCATCTTCGCGACACGCGTGACACCGCGCGTCCACAGCTCCTGCCGGACGCCCGCCGGTCCAGTCATGAAGTCGCGCGGACGCCCCGTGGGTTCGACGGTCGGCTCGGCGTCCACCTCGGCCCAGCCGTTGTCGTGTTCGCGGGTGGCGAGCAGGACCGTCTCGCGCGCCGCGGTCCCGAGCGCCGGCTCCGTCCGCAGAGCCGCGACGAGGTCGGCGGACAGCCGCGCGTGGTCGGGCTGCGTCATGAGCAGGAACGTCGTGCCTTCGTCGCGAACGATCATCTGAAACGAGAACGGCTGACCTGTGGCGAGGACGGCCGTACGGCGGGGTCATTGTGCCTCATCGCCGTAATTCACACGAATCACAGTGCATATACGGCTGTGGTCGGACGGCACGCCCCTTGGTTGAAGAACGCGTGAAGGAGACGAGACCTATGAAACCGATGGCAGCGGCAGCAGTTGGGGCGCTGATTTCCGGCGTCGCGTTCTACGCGGCGGGCACGCGCCCCGCGCAGGACAAGCCGTTTGCTGAGATGCCGGCGCTCGTGCAGACGGTCGACGGGCGGTACATCCAAGTGCCGAACGCCACGCCCGTACAGCCGGCGACGCGAACGGTGTATCGCACGGTCGAGCCCGCGCAGGAGCGCGTGGTGGTGCGGGAGCGGACGGCCCCGCGGCGCCCCTGGACCAAGACGGCCCTCGTCGTCGGTGGTTCGGCCGCGTCGGGTGCCGGCGTGGGCGGGATCGTCGGAGGCAAGAAGGGGGCGCTGATCGGTGCGGCGATTGGCGGCGGCGCAGCCTCGATATACGAGGCGACTCGCCGATAAGCGTCGCTCGACACCGAGCAGAGCGGGGCGGGGAGCCACACCCCGCCCTTTTGTTGTCCCGCCCGCCGGGTCCGCCGCGTCATTCATCCGCGGCCCCGGCCTACGTACCTACGTACGAACAGAGACACGTAGGGCGGGGCTGCTCAGCGAAGGGGGGCAGCAGCCCCGCCGCAACTCAGAACGACGGACCGACCTTCAGGAAGATCTGCCAGCCCTCGCCGCCGCCGGTGCCGAAGTCCAGCCGCGCAAAGGTCTGCTTCTCGGAGTGCACACGGACGCCGAAGCCGTAGCCCTTCTTCATCCCGCGGAAGTCGATGTCGCCCCAGTTCGGCGTCACCTCGCCGGCGTCGACGAACGCCGCCACGCTCATCCAGGTGATCGGAATCCACCGGTACTCGGCCGTCGTCCAGAGCGCGTTCTCGTCCTTGAAGCGGAACTCGCGGAAGCTCCGGATCGTGTCGACGCCGCCGACGTAGGCGAGGAAATAGAACGGGACGCGTTCGCCCGTTTCGTTGTTCACGTAGCCGGCGCCCAGCCGTCCGGTCAGGACGTGGCGGCGCTCGGCGCCGACCGGCAGATGCTGCATCAGCACCATGTCGAACCGTTTGAAATCGAACTGCTCCCGCGTCACGTCGTCCCAGATGCCGAACGACACGCGGTGGAAACCGCCGCTGCGCGGATTGCCCCGCACGTCGCGGTAGTCGATCTCGCCGAAAAGCGTCGTGTGGAGGAAATCGGACCGGTCGAGCAGGCCCGGCGCCCCGGCATCGGTGAAGAGCTGTTCGATCGATGGATAGCGGTCGTCGGTCCCCCGGCCGATGTCGGGACGCAGGAATCCCAGGCTCGCGCCGACGCGCGCCCCCGCGATCGGCGTCACGACGCCGCGCAGGGCGACCTCGGCGCTGTTGAAGTCGTAGCTGGTGCGCGCCGCTTCGCTCGACGAGAGGCCGAGGCCGAAGAAATCCTCCTGTGGGAAATCCTCGTAGCGGACATCGGTCCAGAGCTCGACCCGATCGCCGAGCGCCTGGAGCCATCGCACGTTGGCGTCGGCTGCCTTGTAGCCTCTGGTCGAGATGCCGGTTGAGACGTCGACGAAGATCCGCTCCTCGAAGAGGTGCGTGCGGTACCCCGGACCGATCGCGAAGCCGCTGCCGCGCGTCATGCCGCCGAGCCGCGGATACCAGCCGTCGACGTCGCCGCTCAATCGCTCGGCGATCTGCGTCTCCTCGGCCCACCGCTTCGCTTTGTCCACGAAGCTCCGGCCGCCTGGTTCCTGCGGTGCGACCTCGACTTTTAGTTCTTTGGGCTTTTCGGCCTCGGGGGGCTGCTGGGCATTGGCGGCAGAGGTGACAACGAAGACTGCACTGGCAAGCGTGACCGCCGTCGATCGATTCATCTTCATTGTCAGAGCTCCTTGACGCCTCCTTGTTTGAGCAGAAACCATGCCGCGACGCAGCTGAGCAGGAGCCCGTTGACGGTCAGCACGAGCGGCGCCGACGTGAGCGTGGCCAGGTAGCCACCCACCAGGCTCCCGAGCGGCATGCCGCCGCGGAATGCCACCAGGTAGATGCTCACCACGCGGCCGCGCAGCTCGTTGGGCACGACCAGCTGTACGAGCGACGAGATCGTCGCAAACACGATCACCATGCAGGCGCCGCAGCCGAACAGGAGGACCGTGTTGACCCAGACGACGCGCGTCGACGCGAAGAGCACGACGAGGACGCCGAACGCGATCTGCAGCAGCAGGAACGTGCGTCCCATGTGCCGGTATTTGCCCAGCCACGCGACGACGAGCGCGCCGGTCACCGCGCCGGCCCCCGCGAACGCCATCAGCTGCGTGTACTGGCCGACGCCGCCGCCGAAGACGTCCTGCGCGAAGAGCGGCAGAAACGTCAGGATCGGCGTCCCGAGAAATGTGGTCGCGCAGGCAAGAAAGGTCAACCCGATGAGCGACGGCTGGCTGCGGACGTAGGCAAAGCCGCCACGCAGCTCCTCCTGGATGCCGTGGCCCGTCGATACCGGCACGTGGCGTACGTGCAGCAACAGGAGCGCCGCGATGACCGCGAGAAACG
Source organism: uncultured Bifidobacteriaceae bacterium (assembly GCA_964526235.1). Lineage (GTDB taxonomy): Bacteria > Acidobacteriota > Vicinamibacteria > Vicinamibacterales > UBA2999 > MELF01. The sequence goes on along the minus strand of CAZGLC010000009.1, from coordinate 2,187 downwards.
ACAGGCCGTTGAGCCCGAAGCACGCCGCCATGCCGAACGCGGTCAGGGCGGCGCCGGCGATGAGCGGGCCGATCACGCGCGACAGGTTGAACTGGATCGAGTTGAGCGCGATCGCGTTCGGCAGATGCTGCTTGTCGACGAGCAGCGGGATGAGCGATTGATACGCCGGGCCGCCGAACGCCTGGGCGATGCCGGTGACGACCGACAGCGTCAGCACGTGCCAGATGCGGACGACGTCCCAGTAGACGAGCGCGGCGAGCATAAAGGCGGCGGTCATCTGGACGTACTGCGACATCAGGAGGAGCTGCCGCCGGTCGCGGCGATCCGCAATGACGCCGCCGATGAGCGTCAGCAGCAGGATCGGCGCCTCGCCGAGAAACGCGTCGAGCCCCAGATAGAGCGCCGATGCCGGCCCGGCCAGTGTGAGCACGAGCCAGCTCTGCGTCACTTTCTGCATCCACGTGCCGATGGTCGACGTCAGCGCGCCGAACCAGAGCACACGGAAGTCGCGGTAGTGGAGCGCGGCCGCCAGCCGGCGGAGAACAGTCAGTGGAGGGGAAGCCGCGGAAACGTCTGAGGCAGGCGCGGATGGGGGAGCCACGAAAACCGAGTCGATCTTAACGCTTGCCCATTCGCCGTTGTTTCGTTATATTTTCGCCATCAGACGAACATATGGCGAATCAAGCCCTGGCCGTTGTCGAAGCCGCCCTCCGCGCCCGCAAGCTCGATCGCACGCTGACGAGGGCGCTCGCCGCGAAGCCGCGGGCGGATGCGGCGGCGGCGACCGGCGTGGCGCGGCTGGACGAGGCGCTTGGCGGCGGCCTGCCGCGGGGGCAGCTCTCGGAGATCGCCGGCGTGCGATCGTCGGGGCGCACGGCGCTGCTGCTGCACCTGGTCGCGGCGGCAACGCGGCGCGGCGAGATCGCGGCGCTCGTCGACACCTTCGATCGACTCGACGTGGCATCGGCTGTCGCGGCGGAGATCGATCTGGATCGTCTCCTGTGGATTCGCGGCGCCGGCGCGCCACCCGATCGCGCCGTCGAACGGGCGCTCAAGGCGCTCAACCTGGTTCTTCAGGCGGGCGGATTTGGCGTGGTCGCAATCGATCTGGCCGACGCCTCACCGGCGGCGCTGCGCACGATCCCGTTCACGACGTGGCTGCGCGTGCAGCGGACGATCGAAGGGAGCGACACGGCGTGCGTGATCGCCGGGCCGCAGCCACTCGGGCGCAGCGCGGGCGGGCTGACGCTGATGCTCGAGGGGCGTCCGCGCTGGAGCCCCTTCCTGACCGGTCTCGATCTCGCGGTGCGCGTCGTCTCGCCGCGCCGGCAGATGGACGGCCGGGTCGCCATCGGTGCGGCCGTCCGGTGAGCGGCCATGGTGGGCGCGCTGTACCTGGCCGGCGGCTCGACGGACGACGTCCTCGTCGTCGCGCATGAATTCACGCCGCGATTCGAGGTCTGCGCTCCCGGCGATCTGCTCCTCGACCTGAGCGGGCTCACGCGTCTCTTTGGCGATCCGTACGCCCTGGCGCGTGAGCTGCAGCGCGCGGCCGCGGTGCGCGGGCTGCGCGTCAGCGTTGCGCTGGCGGGCACCGCCACTGCCGCCCGTCTGCTGGCACGAGCCGCGGAAGGGGACAGGGGACAGGGGGCAGGGGTCAGCGTGGTCGAAGCCGGCGCCGAAGCCGCCGCTGTCGCCCCGCTTCCGCTCGCACTCCTGGCCGACATCGCGACTGAAGCACCTCGCACCCTCGCACCCGCCTTCGCCGCAGCGGCTTCGGCGGGCAAGCCTTCCCACGATCTCCTGTCGACGTTCCGCCGGTGGGGCTTGCGTACGCTCGGCGATCTCGCGGCGCTGCCGGCCGACGCGATCGCGGCGCGGCTCGGGACCGACGGTCTCCGGTGGCACCGCCTGGCCGAGGGACGCGATCTCCGTCCGCTGCATGTCGTCGCGCCGGAGGAGCGGTTCGAGCAGGCGCTCGATCTCGAGTGGCCGATCGAGGGGTTCGAGCCGCTGTCGTTCGTCCTTGCCCGGCTGCTGGAGCCGCTCGCCGCGCATCTGGAGCGGCGCGGCCGCGGCGCGGCGGTGCTGCGCCTCCGGCTGCAACTGGTCACGCGGGCCGTGCACGAGCGGTCGATAGAGCTGCCGGCGCCGATGCGCGACGCGCGGACGCTGCGCACGCTGCTC
>CAZGLC010000008.1:5833-42125 GCA_964526235.1 uncultured Bifidobacteriaceae bacterium | reverse complement strand
TTAAAAGCGTCGGGGCAGCCGTCGATCGTGATGGATGCGGCGGTCGTCGGGCTGACCAACGCGCTCGGCCAGATGTTCAACTGCTGGAAGGAGCAGACGCCGCTCGTCTTCTACTCCTACCGCACCGAAGAATCGCTCGCCGCGGGGCGCGACGGCTTCGAGGAGCTGCCGGGACAGGAGCAGCTCACCGAGCCGATGACGAAGCTCACGTGGTCGTCGCGCGTGCCCGCGCAGATTCCTGAGACGATCCGCCGCGCGTTCCGCGTGGCGTGGACGCCGCCGTACGGCCCGACCTGCATGAACTGGCACTCCGACTTCACAGAGGAGAAGTTCACCGCGGAGATCATCCGGCACGACCAGGTCGACCCGCGCATGCGGGTGCGCCCGAACCCGGTGGAGGTGCAGCGCGCCGCCAGACTCCTCGTCGACGCCCGTCGTCCGCTCCTCATCGTCGGAGACGAGGTGTACAAGGCGAAGGCGTTCGACAAAGTGGTGCAGCTGGCGGAGCTGCTCGGGCTGCCGGTCACCCAGGCGCGCCAGGTACATGCGAGCTTCCCGCAGCAGCATCCGCTCTGGGTCGGCAACATCCCGGGCGGGCGCGTCGAGTCGCTCGCCTTTCCGACGGAGCCGGATGTCGTCATCAACATCGGCAACAAGCTGCAGCACAACTCGCCGGCGCCGATCGTCTCGCGGAAGACCAGCTTCATCGACATGCGGAACGACGCCGCGAGCATCGGCAACGTGATCACGACGGCCGCGCCGCTCGTCGCCGACGTGGCCTACGGGACCGACGATCTGCTGGCCGCGGTCACCGATCTGCTCACGCCGGCGCTCAAGACGCGCATCGCCGAACGCGCGCAGGAGGTGCGGGCGTTCGGCACGCGCGCCCGTCAGCTCCGCGCCCTGGTGGCGAAGAACCCGAACTGGGACAACAGCCCGGTCGAGGCCGATCGCGTGACCTACGAGGTGGCGCAGTGGGCCGACAAGGACGCGATCGTCGTCCACGAGGCGGGATCGGTCGAAATCAGCCACAGCTTCGAGTTCGACCCGCGCGGCGGACGCGAGCTGTTCTTCTACTACGCCGCGCATCTCGGGACGGGCGTCGGCACGGCGGCCGGCGTCTCACTCGCGCGGCCGGGCAAGCAGGTCGTGTGTCTGGTGGGCGACGGCTCGCTCATCTTCGGCCCGACGGCCCTGTGGAACATGGCGCGCCTCGGGCTGCCCGTCGTCACCGTCGTGTACAACAACCACGCCTATAGCGGGCCGCACAACCGCGCGCTCGCCAATCTCGGCGGGACCGGCCGCTCGATCGACGTCAACCGGTTCGTGCACGACTACCTGGGCAAGCCCGATATGGACATGTCGGCGATTGCAAAGGGCTTTGGCGTGGACAGCGAGCGGGCGACGACCCCGGGTCAGCTCAAAGAGGCGCTCGGACGTGCGCGACGGAAGACGGCGGAAGGGAAGCCGTATCTGATTGACGTGGAGGTCGCGCGGCACGGGCCGGGCTGGGCGGCCGACCCGTGGGTCCCGACCGTCCAGCGGACATAGTCGGTAGCCGGTAGTCGGTAGCCGGTAGCAAGAACTCGGAACCCGGAACCTGCTACCGCCTACTGACTACCACCTACCGGCTAGCTCGCCGCGACGTGCGCGCTGGTCTGGGCCATCGCGAGGCGCGACGGGTCGATCAGGAGGCGCAGCGCGTACCCGTGCGGCGTGCCCGTCGACGACCGGTATGGTCCCACTCGGTAGACGGCCGAGAGCACCTTCCCGTGCTGCAGCACCGCCGGCAACTCCGCGCACTCGCGGCCGGTCCGCTCCACCTGGAAGTGGACCAGGCGATAGAGCGGAATCGACGTCGGGACCTGACACTCCACGAACGCATCGACCTCGCTCACATCACGCGTCACCACCGAGACGAACCGGAGCGCGCCCTTGGCGTCGCGCCAGGTCAGGCGGCCCTGCACGCGCAGCTTGCGGCGATCACCGATGCGGCTTCGGCTCTCGGGTTTCGCTTTTTGTGCACTTGCGACGCTATAGATCACCGTGGACCCCCTTGGGAATGAGGTGAATGCCAAAAGTGAACTCAATGTGTGGGCCGCTGTCGCTGCTGTCAGGTGGCAAATCTGCGCACAGCGTAAGCGATTGATTCAGCTGGAGTACTGTCGCGAGCCCGAATGCAGCAGCGTCTCAGGTGTGGATATCAGGTATCCAGAGGCCTGTATACGTGGTTACTAGGTATCCGCCGAGACGACGTCGAGCCGCAGGCGGCGCATTTTGAGGTACAGGCCGCGCCGCGTCAGACCCAGGAGGCGGGCGGTCTCTGAAATGTTCCCGCGCGTGCGGTCGAGCGTCGCGACGATCAGCTCCTTTTCCACGTCGGCGATCGCGATGGCCAGGTTGCGCGGCCGCGTGGACGCGGTCGCCGCCGCCGGCGCCGCCGCCTGGCCGGTCACTGGCGGCGCCGCAAGATCCGCGGAGAGATGGTGCGGTTCGACCGATCCTTCCGGTGCGCTCATGGCCACCGCGCGCTGGATTTCGTTGCGAAGCTGCCGCACGTTGCCGGGCCACCAGTAGCCCGCGAACAGATCCAGCGTGGCCTGCGCGAGCTGCACGTCGGGTTTGCCGAGCCGGTCGCACGCCTCGCGCAGGAAGAACGTGCTCAGATGCGGGATCTCCTCGCGGCGCTCGCGCAGCGGCGGCACGTGGATCCGGATCACGCTCAGGCGGTAGTACAGGTCCTCGCGGAATTTCCCTTCGGCGACGCGCTGTTCGAGGTCGGCGTTGGTGGCCGCCAGCACGCGCACGTCGACCGCCTGCGGGCGCGTCTCGCCGACCGGCATAATCTCGCCCTGCTCGAGAAAGCGAAGCAGCTTCGGCTGAATGTCGAGCGGGAGGTCGCCGATCTCGTCGAGGAAGAGGGATCCGCCCGCGGCCGAGCGGATGAGCCCCGGCTGGTCGGTCACGGCGCCGGTGAAGCTGCCGCGCCGGTGCCCGAACAGCTGGCTGTCGGCGAGCTCCCGCGTCGTCGTCGTGCAGTTGTAGGGCAGGAACATCGCCGAGCGCCGCAGCGACCCGACGTGAATGGCGCGGGCGACGAGCTCCTTGCCCGTGCCGCTCTCGCCGGTGATGAGCACGGTGAGGTCGCTGCCCTGCAGGCGCTGGATCTGTTCGGCGACGCGGTTCATGGCCGCGCTCGCGCAGACGAAGCCGGGCAGGAGCGGCTCGAGCGGCCGCTCGTTGAGCGGCTCGACGGGCCTCGGCGGCCGCTCGCGGGCGCCGCACAGCTCGAACCCCTGACGCGCGACGGCGCCGAACATGCGCAGCCGGCGCACCGCTGCGTCGGTGAGCCGCCGCGCGGAGACGATCGCGCAGCGGCGCGGGCCGTCGGAGTCGCGGCCGAGTGACTCGGTAAACAGGAGCTCGTCGCCGTACTCGCCGCTGCCTTGCGCGGCGGCGCGCGCCAGCGCGCGCGCGACGTCGTGGTCGCAGCCGACGGAGGCGACGACGCGGACCTCGCCGCCCGGCGGGGCGACGAAGACGATGACGGCATCGCTCTCGATCGTCTCGATGAGCGCCGTGGCGGTCTCGCGTGCCAGCAGCTCCGGCAGAATCGCGGCCTCGACGAGCCGCCGGATGACGGCTTCGTCGGCGTCAGCCGCCAGGGCGGCCGGCGGCGCCGGCGGGGCGGCATCCAGCGCGACCCGGGCGGCGTCGACCTCGGTGAGGTCGCGCTCGGCGCCGAGCGCGCGGAACGTGGCCCCCGCCTGCTCGAGGTACCGCTCGGCCGCGGGACGATTGCCGGCTTTCACCGCGAGCCGGCCGAGCGCAAGCTGGCTCAGCGCGGCATGGTAGCGCTCGCCGAGCAGGTCGAAGACGCTCGCACTCTGCGCGAAATCGTGGTGCGCGGGGGCGGGGCGGTTCGACCGTTCGTGCACCGCGCCGCGGATGCGCAGGAACTCGCCCCATGAGCCGGGTGCGGCGCGCGGATCGAGCCGTGCCTCGCACTGCTCGAGGCGCTTCTCGGCGTCGGCAATCCGGTTGGCTGCGACGAGCGCCTCGCAGGTGGCGAGCTCCGCCTGCGTCAACTCGGCCGGGGGCACGCCGGGCGTGGCCACCATCTCCTCGGCCATCGCCACCGCTTCGTCATAGGCGCCCCGCCGGATGGCGAGCTTGACGCCGAGCACGCGCAGCGACCACTCGTACCACCGCATCGTCTGCGTGCCGTAGGCGCCGTACGCCTCGCTCGCCTGCCGGAGGTATTCACCGGCATGTTCGTACGATCCGCGCATGAGATGAATCTGCGCGAGCGTATCGAAGACCGCACCGGTGATTTCCTGAAACTGGACCGGACTGCGGACCTCGAGCGTGCGCGTCAGGACCTGCTCGGCCCGATCGAGATCACCGATTTGCACGACAATCTGACCGAGCGTGGCCAGCGCCACGGCTAAACCGTGCTTCGAGTCGAGGGTCTCGTGCAGCGCCACACTGCGCTCTGCCAGGGCGAGCGCCTGATCGTACTGGTGGCGGAGGAGCGCGACGTTGGCCTGGTTCTGAACGACCGCCGCCAGCGCATCGTCCGCCTGAATCGTCATCGAGAGTCGTTCGCCCTGACGGAGCGCGGCGGTCGCTTCGTCGTATCGGCCCGACTGCGCCAGCAGCACGGCCGACAGCGAATGGACGAGCGCGAGGTGGCGGCGGTCGCCGGCGGCGTGGAGCGCGGAGGCCGCCTCGGTGAGATGCTCGCGGACGATGCCCGAGTCGCCGACCTGCTTGTAGCAGCGCGCCAGCTCGTAGTGGGCGAGGCCGATGGCGCGCGAATCGTGGGCGAGCTCCGCGTGCTTCAGGGCGCGCGAGTGCAGCGCGATCGCCCGCGACTGTTCGCCGCGCGCGAACGTGATGCGGCCGTGCAGGCGCCACAGCGTCGAGAGCCGCGCGTCGCCGAGCGCCTCGCGGATGGCATCGGGCGGGCGGCCGAGCGCGGCGGCGGCCTGGGCCAGGTCGTCCTGCAGCAGCCACGCCTCGGCCACCGCGACGCGGACGCTGATTTCGTCCTCGCGGCTGAGCGCGCCGGCCTTGAGCACCGGCGCGAGCAGCTGGGCGGCTTCGCCGCCGCGGCCGCGCTCGAGCGCCGCGTTGGCGCGCCCGATGAGCGACTGGATGGGGCCCGTGGTCACTGCCATGCTTTTCGGCGGGAGTATATCTGGTATACAGGGTGCTAGGGGTCAGACCCGGGGTCAGACCCCGGATCTGACCCTCCGCTGCGGGATTTGCCTTATCCGGCCAGAAGCGCGCTGGTAAGTCTTTGCAGGAGCGAGGGATCGCGTCGAGGCAGGCGCAGCAGGAGCGCGCGGCGTCCCAGCCGATCGAGTGCGTGGAAGTCGCCGGTCGCCTGCGCCATTTCAAGCACACCAAAGGAGTAGGGCTGGCCCGGGACCGGCAGGTCCTCGGCGCTGTCGGCGGTCAGGATGACGAAGACGCCGGTGTTCGGCCCGCCCTTGTGCAGTTGCCCGGTCGAGTGCAGGTAGCGCGGACCGAAGCCGAGCGTCGTCGCGCAGCCGGTCCTGGCCGCGACGTCTGCACGGATCCGCTGAAGCACGGGCGCGAAGCGCGAGTCGTCCGGCGGCAGATACGGGAGCAGCGCGACGTAGTCGCCGGCGTCAAGCAATCGGGGCAGTGCGGGTGACCGGTCGGCCGCGCGCGACTCGACCGCGGAGCTCAGGGTGACGGCGACGCCGTTGATCGTGACGTGCGCATCGGGAACCGGCAGCCGGCGTTCCGCGGCATAAGCGTCGAGCAGCGCGCGCGTGGCATCCTTGGCCTGCTGCACGTTCGGCTCGTCGAACGGATTCACGCCCAGCAGGAACCCCGCCGTGGCCGTGGCCACTTCCCAGCGGAAGAACTCCGCACCGAGCGGTTCGGACCCCACCTCCACGACGACCCGATCGTTGCCGTGCGGAGCGTCTACCGGGTCGCCGACGATCGGCACGATCCCTTTCCCGTCCTTTCCCGTACTCTCCGCGACCAGCTGCTCGATCCAGAGGCCGAGCGACGCGCGGGCGTCGGGCGACCCGAGCGTCAGCTTGTCGCGTCCAGACGCCGCCGCGGCCGCCAGCAGGGCGCCGAGCGCGACGCCGGGATTGCGTCGCGCATCCCCCAGGCGGCAGGCCTCGGCCATCGCCTGCGCCGGCGCGAGCAGCGCGTCGGCGTCGATCCCCATGAGCGCGGCCGGCACGAGACCGAAGAATGTGAGCGCCGAAAAGCGTCCGCCGACATCGGCGGGATTCAGGAAGACGTCGCGGAAGCGGCCGTCAACGGCGCGGCGATGGAGCGACGTGCCTTCGTCGGTAATCGCCACGAACTGCGATCCGGACGCGGACGCGCCCGCCGCGCGCACGCGCCGCTCCGCCTCGGCGGCGAGCGCGGCGACCTCAATAGTCGATCCCGACTTGCTCGCGACGACGAAGAGGGACGTGGCCGCGCGTGCCATGACCACGCGCACGGCGTCGGGGTCGATCGAGTCGAGCACGTGGAATTGTGGAAAGCCGGGCGCACCGCCCATCGAGGTGCGCAGCGTTTCCGCTGCGAGGCTCGATCCGCCCATGCCGAGCAGCACGAGGTCGGTGAACCCCGCGCGACGGACGGTATCCGCGAACGTGCGCAGCCGTTCGACGTGTGGGCGCATCGTCTCGATGGCGCCAAGCCAGCCGAGGCGCTGCACAATCGCGCGCTGGACAGCGGCGTCGCTCGTCCACACGTCCGGGCGGCGCGCCCAGAGCGCTTCGATGAAGCGGTGGTGTTCCAGACGAGCGCAGGCGTCGGCGAATGCGCTCTCGAGGGAGCCAGGATCGATCGCGAAGGTCACGGGACTACAATGAAACGGACGGACATGCCCAGGATCCTACGCTCTCTCGTCGCGCTCGTGCCACTTGTCGCGGTCGCGTGCAGCCAATCCGAGCCACCGCGGGCGGCGACCGCGCTCGAGTCGAGCGCGGCCGCCGCGCCGGCGGAGAGCCGAAACCTTTCGCGTCCGCGGATCGTATTCCTGGGAGACAGCCTGACCGCCGGTCTCGGCCTGCCGCGCGAGCAGTCGGTGCCGTCGCTGATTCAGGCGCGTCTCGAGGCGGAGGGGTATCCGTACGAGGTCGTGAATGCGGGCGTCTCGGGCGACACGTCGGCGGGCGGGCTGCGGCGGCTCGACTGGGCGCTCGAAGGCAACGTCGAGATCCTCCTCGTGGAGCTTGGCGCCAACGACGGCCTGCGCGGTCTGCCTGTGGCGCAGATGACGAAGAATCTCAGCGAGATCGTGACGCGCGCGCAGGATCGCGGCATCTCCGTCATCCTGACGGGGATGGAGGCGCCGCCCAATTACGGCCCGCTCTATACCGCGGAGTTCCGCCGTGCGTTCCACGATCTCGCCGACGACCACGACGTCGTCTTCGTGCCGTTCTTTCTCGAAGGCGTCGCCGGCATGCCGGCGTTGAACAATTCGGACGGCCTTCATCCGAACGCCGCCGGCGCGAAAGTGATCGAGGGCACCATCTGGCGCGCGCTGGAGCCGCTGCTCCGCCACCAAGGAACGGCGCGAAGCCGTTCCGGCAGACAGGGTACGGAGACGCGATGATCGAGCTGCGCGGGGTCTCCAAGACGGTCCAGAGCGGCGACCGCCCGCTGACGATTCTGCACGCGCTCGACCTGGTGATTCCGTCAGGGCGCTTCCTCGCCGTCGCGGGGCCGTCGGGCAGCGGTAAATCGACGCTGCTGGGTCTCATCGCCGGGCTCGACGCGCCGAGCTCCGGCCGGATTCTGATCGACGGCACCGACATCACGACGCTCGGCGAGGATGCGCTCGCGAAGCTGCGCGGCGAGAAGATCGGCTTCGTCTTCCAGTTCTTCCATCTCGTGCCGTCCCTCACGGCGTTCGAGAACATCCTGATACCGATGGAGATCGCGGGTCGCCGCGACGCGGTGGGGCGCGCGCGGCAGCTGCTCGAGGAGGTGGGGCTTTCGGACCGCGGCCACCACTATCCGTCGCAGCTTTCGGGCGGCGAGCAGCAGCGCGTCGCCATCGCCCGGGCGCTCGCCAACGAGCCGGTGATCGTGCTCGCCGACGAGCCGACCGGCAACCTCGATTCGACGACCGGGCGCCACATCATGCAGCTCCTGCTCGATGTCCATCGGGCGCGGCAGTCGACGCTCGTGCTCGTGACGCACGACGCGGCGCTCGCGGCGCTCGCCGACTCCCAGCTGTCGCTCCGCGACGGCCGGCCGGTCAATGCCGCTCCGCGCCGGCCGGGCATTCGAGACGACGATCCCGTCAACGCGGAGGCGCTCCGGTGATGTTCGTCATCCGCATGGCGCTGCGCGAGATCCGCGCGTCGTGGCAGCGCCTGCTGTTCTTCTTCATCTGCATCGCGATCGGCGTCGGCTCGATCGTGGCGCTGCGGTCGCTCATCCAGAGCGTCCGCGTGGCGCTGGCGGGCGAGGCGCGGACGCTCCTCGGCGGCGACCTCGTCATCTCGACGAACCGGCCGTGGAGCGAAGCCGTGCTCGACCGGCTGGCCGCCGAGCAGCGCGCCGGCCGCATTGCGCTGCGGTCCGAGACGGTCGAACTCCCGACGATGGTCCGGTCGGCCGACCCGGGCAGGACGGCGGCGCGCACGGTGGAGCTGCGCGCGGTCGGTCCCGAGTTTCCCCTCTACGGGACCCTGGCGCTCGCGGCGGGGACCTACTCGCACGCCCTCGTTGCGGGCGGCGGTGCGCTCGTGCGGCCGGAGCTCCTGGCGCAGTTCGAGCTCGACGTCGGCGATCCCATTCAGATCGGTTCGCGGACGTTCGAGATCCGCGGCGCCATCGTGACCGAGCCGGGCCGCCGCATCGGCGCGTTCACGCTCGGACCGCGCGTCATCATCGATCGCGCGGATCTGTTCTCCACTGGCTTGCTCGCGTTCGGCAGCCGCGTCTCGTATCAGCAGCTGCTGCGCGCGCCGGACGACCGTTCGGAGGAGCTCGCCTTCGATCTGCGCCAGGCATTTGCCGACGAGTTCGTCAACGTCCGCTGGTACCGGCGTACCGAGGATCAGATGGGGGAGAACCTCACGCGCGCGGAGAACTACCTGAGCCTGGTTGGGCTCGTCGTGCTGATTCTGGGCGGCATCGGCGTCTCGAGCGTCACGCGCGTCTTCGTGCAGCAGAAGGTCCGCAGCATTGCGATCCTGAAGTGCCTGGGCAGCAGTTCGGCACAGGTGCTCGCGGTCTACATGGCGCAGGTGCTGCTGCTCGGCATTGGAGGGAGTGTCCTGGGCGTCGCGCTTGCCGGCGGGGTGCTGGCGGCGGTGCCTGCGTTCGTGGGCGATCTCGCCACCGTGCTCAAGGTCGATATCGGCCTGACCCCGTCGGCCGTGGTCCAGGGCCTGGCGATCGGGCTGCTCGTCTCGCTGCTGTTCTCGCTCGTGCCGCTGCTCGAGGTGCGCCACGTGAAGCCGTCGCTGCTCCTGCGGCAGGACGTCCCGCGGTCCGCCACCTTCGACTGGCTGAAGTGGGGCATGACGGCGGGCGTGGCGGCGGCGCTCGTCGCCGTGGCGTCGTGGCAGGCGGGATCGGTCGAAGTGGGGCTGATGCTCTCGGGCGGCTTCGTCGCCACCGCGTTCGTGCTGCACCTGGCGGGCGCCGCGCTCGTCCGCGCCGTGCAGCCGCTGCGCAACTCGCCGCACTTCGCGCTGCGCCATGCCGTGCTGCACATCGCGCGTCCCGGCAACCAGACGCGCGTGATCCTCCTGGCCGTCGGCCTCGGCGCCTTCTTCATTCTCGGCATCCGGTCGCTGCAGACGAACCTGCTCCGCGACTTCGCGGTGCAGGCCGGGCCCAACGCGCCCGACATGTTCCTGATCGACATTCAGGCCGATCAGCGCGACGCGGTGGCGGCGCTCGTCGACGCAGCCAACGGCGATGCGCCTCCGCCCCGGCTGATGCCGACCCTCCGCGCGCGCGTCACGGCCGTGCAGGGACGCGAGATGGACCTCGACGGCTACCGCGAGACGCGCGGGCGCGGCCTGTCGCGCGAGTACACGGTGACCTACCGCCCCCACCTGCAGGCCAACGAGGAGCTCATCGACGGGGCGTGGTGGGACGACGCGCCGGCGCCGCCTCCCGGCGAGGCGCAGGTCTCGATCGAAGAGCGGTTCTCCGATCGCGATGACGACGGCAACTTCCGGCTGGGATCGCGGATTCAGGTGGGCGACCAGATGCGGTTCGACGTGCTCGGACGCCCTATCACCGCGCGCGTGACGAGCGTCCGCCGCGTCGACTGGCAGGACTTCCGCGCCGGCGGGTTCATGTTCGTCTTCCGGCCGGGCACGTTCGACGGTGCGCCCCACGCCTACATCTCGGCGCTGCAGGGGCCGCGCGATCCGGCGGCGCGCGCCCGCATGCAGGCGGCGCTCGCGAACGCCTTCCCGAACGTGTCGGTGATCGACCTCCGCGAGATCCTGCAGATCATCCAGACGATCGTGAACAACGTGACGCTCGCCGTGACGGTGGTCGGTCTCCTCGTGCTGCTCAGCGGCGGCCTGATCCTCGTCGGCGCCGTGTCGATGACGAAGTATCGCCGCGTCTACGAAGCGGCGATCCTGAAGACGCTCGGCGCGAGCAGCCGCCGGATCGCGGCGATGCTCGTGCTCGAGTACGGCGTCCTCGGCGCCATCGCCGGCACCGTCGGCGCATCGGGCGCGATCGTACTCAGCTGGGCGATTGCGCGCTTCGCACTGGAGCTGCCGTGGGAACCGACGCCGGCGATCACGATCGTCGGCATCGTCGCGACCGCGCTCCTCGTCGCGGCGATCGGCGTGCTGGCGAGCATCGACGTGCTGCGCCACAAGCCGCTGGCGACCCTCCGCGCCGAATGAGCTAAGATGGATGGATCGCGGGAGTCAGTGGCGATGAACAAGGAGACATTCCGGACCGCGCTGCTGCAGAAGCGTGGCGAGCTGCTGGGCGGCACTGCGGCGAAGCCGCTGCAGTGGACGATGGAGAACAACTCGGGCCGGCAGGGCGACATGGCGGATCAGGCGAGCGGCACCAACGAAGTCCACATCCAGCTGAAACTGAAGCAGACCGACGCCAAGATTCTGCAGGCGATCGAGGAAGCGCTCCGCCGCATCGAAGAGGGCACCTACGGCGTCTGCCGCGACTGCGGGGAGCCGATTGCCGAGGCGCGGCTCACGGCGATCCCCTGGACGCGCGTCTGCATCAGCTGCAAGGAAAAACAGAACGCGTGAAAGCGCCGGAACTGCAGCAAATCCTGACCGAGTTCGCCGCCGAACGCGTGGCGCTTCTCGAGCGCCACGAAGCCGGCGCCCGCGTCGTCAGCCACTACGACTTCAACAACGCCTACCAGTACGTCATCAACCGCGAGGAGATGCAGCTCGGCTGGCTGCAGGCCGCGCTGGCCGAGTACAGCGCACCGCTGCCGCTGAGTTCGGCGGTGCTGCCGGTGCCCGAGGTGCCGAAGCCGGGCAAGCGCGCCGACGCGAACGCCTTCCGCGTCGTGCTCGAAGACGATGCGCGGCAGCTGGCGTCGTTGGTGGAGCGCTGGAAGCCGAGGGTCGCCGCCGTTACCCATGCGCGGCATCGGCTGATGCTCGACGTCATTCTCGGTGAATCGCGCGAGCACCAGCGCATCTTCGAGCAGGCCGCGGCCGGCAACGAAGACGTTCTCGGCCGACGCACCGGCGGCGTGCCACGGACCGGCAGCGTGCTGCCGGTGCGGTGGCTGGAATAAACCAGTTGGTAGCTGGCAGTCGGTAGCCGGCCGATCATTCGGCTCGAAGGGCCGCGATCGGCTCGAGCCGCGCCGCACGCGCGGCGGGGAGGGTACCGACGAGGAGACCGAGGAGCGTCGAGCAACCCCATCCCAAGCCGGCCGCGCGCCAGGACAGGACCAGATCCCAGGGCCCGAGGATGGCCAGGCCGGCGGCCACCGTCAGCCCGGCGGCCACGCCTGTCAGCCCGCCGCCGGCGGCCAGCATGGCGGACTCGAGCATGAATTGCAGCTGAATATCGCGCCGCTTCGCGCCGAGCGCACGGCGCAAGCCGACTTCACGGGTGCGCTCGCGCACGGAGATGAGCATCACGGCCAGGATGCCAATCCCGCCCGCGAGCAGCGCCAGGAGGGCCACGCCCACCACGAGCCGGTTCAGGGCGCGAGCCGCGCCCCGCTCGGTGCGCAGCAGCGTCGCTTGATTCTGTATCACGAACGCATCGAGCATCCCGGACCGGCCGGCTTGGCGGCGGGACAGAATCTCGCGGACGTCGCGCTCGAGGGCGACGAGATCCGCGGTGCTCCGCGCCTGAACGACCAGCGTGTGCACGTACGGAATATTGAGCAGGCGCCGCGTCGCCGTTTCAAACGGCACCAGCACGATGTCATCCAGGTCGACCCCAACGGTATCGACGCCCCGCGCCCGCGTGACGCCAACCACGTCGAACGGCACGGTCCCCACGCGGATGATGCGGCCCACCGGATCGAGGCCGCCGAACAGGCTCCGCACGACGGTGGGGCCGAGGAGCGCGACGCGCCGGCGCTCGTGGTGGTCGGAATCGTCGAAGACACGGCCCGATGCGGCCGAGATATTCCGGATGCGGAGTCCCTCGGTCGTCATCCCGGTCACGGTCGTCGGGGTATTCACCCCTTCCGAACGCACGATCATGGACCGGTTGACCGCCGGGGCGGCCGCGACGGCGAGCGTGCTCTCCTGCGCGATGGCCGCGGCGTCGGCGGCGCGCAGCATCGTGTAGACGGGCACCTGCCGAGGCCGGCCCGCCACCCGTGCCGCGGGCGCCGCGCTCACCACCAGCACGTTGGTGCCCATCGCCTGCACGCGCTCGAGCACACGGCGCTGGGCGCCTTCGCCGACGGCGACCATCACGATCACCGCGGCCACGCCGAGGAGGAGGCCCGATACGCTGAGCGCCGTGCGCAGCCGGTGCGCGGCCAGGAGCTGAAGCGACAGCAGCAGGCCACGGGTGAGCTGGCGGTATCGGCGCCGCGTGACGCTCACGCGAGACCTGCTGCGGGGGAGCGCGCACCGGCCGCCGGTGAGGGGGCCGCTTCCTCCCCCACGATCCGGCCATCGTCGAGCACGAGGATCCGATCCGCACGCTCCGCGACGGTCCGGTCGTGCGTGACCAGCACGAGCGTGCGCCCCGAGCCGACGAGGCGCCGGAAGATGTCGAGAATTTCCCGGCCGCTCTGCGCGTCGAGGTTGCCGGTGGGCTCGTCCGCCAGGATCACGGCCGGGTCGTTGATGAGGGCGCGCGCAATGGCGACACGCTGCTGCTCGCCACCGGACAGCTCACTCGGCAGATGACGCGCACGGTGGGCAAGCCCCACGGCCTCGAGCGCCTGCTCGGCCCGCCGCGTGGCGTCGCCGGAATCCTCCTCGGCATAGAGCAGCGGCAGCGTCACGTTTCGAAGCGCCGAGGCGCGCTCCAGCAGATGGAACTGCTGAAATACGAACCCGAGCTTCCGGTTGCGCGCCGCGGACCGTCGGTCGTCGTCCGCGCCGGCGAAATCGACGCCGTCGAGCAGGTAGCGTCCGCTGTCGGGGCGGTCCAGCAGTCCAAGAATATTGAGCAACGTGGATTTCCCCGACCCGGAGCGTCCCATGATGACGAGGAATTCGCCCCGACGCACGCGGAACGTCAGACCCTTGAGCACGTGCGTCTCGAGTGTGTCTCTGACGTAGAGCCGGGTCAGCGCCTCGACGTCGATCATCGCCGGCTCCATCTTCGGCGATCAGGCGGCTCGCCCGCGCACCGCCGCTGCGGGGTCCACGCACGCGGCCTTCCGAGCTGGATAGATGCCGAAGATCAGTCCGATCGCCACGCACGCGGCCAGCGCGACGCCAAACGGCACCCACGTGATCCGGCTGCTGGCCATGCCGGCGGCGCCCAGGGCGACGGCGATGCCGGTGCCCGCCACGACGCCGACGGCCCCGCCCGCGAGGGCGACGAACAGCGACTCGAGCAGGAACTGGCGCGTGATGTCCGAGGTCCGCGCCCCCATGGCGCGGCGCAGGCCGATTTCGCGCGACCGCTGCGCCACCGAGGCGAGCATCAGGTTCATGATCACCAGCCCTCCCGCAACGAGCGCCACGAGGGAGATGGCGAGCAGCAGGGCTGAGAGCGTCGACGAGGCTTCGAGCGCTGCGCCTTCGACATCCTCCGGCTCCCGCACGAAGAAGTCGTGCGGCTGGCCTGGCGCGATGCCGTGCCGCACCGCCAGCAGCTCGCGGATGCGCTCGGCGGCCTCGGGCACGCGTTGCGCGTCGGCCACGCGAACCACGATCTGCTCGAGGTAGGGCCGGTTGAGCAGTCGTCTCGCCGAGGTCGTCAGCGGCACGACGATGCGGTCGTCCCAATCGTCAAGACCTGCGGCGTCCGTGCCCATGTAGCCGAAGACGCCCTTTACGACGTATGGATCGTTGTTGACACGCACGGTCCGGCCGACCGCGCCGCCCTCCGGAAAGAGGGCCCGCGCAACCTTCTCGCCGAGCATGACGACGCGCGCCATCGCCGCCATGTCGAACTCGGTGAGGAACTCGCCCTCGGCCAGCGCCCAGCGGCGGATCTCGAACCAGTCGGGCCCGACGCCGAAGCCGCGGGTCACGACGGAGCGATCCTCGTAGACCACCGTGATGCCCCGTCCGTTCTGCACGCCGCTCACCATCTGCGCGTACGGCACCTCGGCGGCGATAGCGGCCGCGTCGCTTTCGAACAGCGAGGCGAGGCCGCGGTCCGACTGCGGCGCGAACACCTGCACCTCGCCACCGGCACGCACCATCACCATGTCGAGGCCGTGCCGTTCCACGAGCCCCATGATCCGCTCGCGCGTACCCTGGCCGATGACGATGACCGCGGACAGCACCGCCACACCGACCGCGAGGCCGAGCATCATCAGGAGCACACGGCTCCGCTGCGCCGACAGAGAGACGAGGACATCCCTGGCAATACGGTGAGATCGACTCATCGTGGCTCCTCCACGCTCGTCGGGGGCGCGTTCAGCAGGATGCGCTCCCCGTCCACGAGCCCGTCCGTGATTTCCGCCCACGGCCCGTCGCGCCACCCTACGCGAACGGGGCGTACCTCCGGCCGGTCGCCGTTGACCACATGCACCACGCTCCGGCCGGCGTCCTGGCGGATCGCGCGGACCGGGACCGCCAGCACGGTCCGCGCATCCAGCTCGATGCGGACGCTGGCCGTCATCTCCGGACGAAGCAGCTCTGCGTACTCGCCGTCGACGTCGAGCGCCACGATGTACTTCACCACGTTGTCCTGTATGGTGGCTGTCGGATAGATGGCGGCCACCCGCCCGCTGAAGTCGCGCGCGGGAAACGCATCGACGGTAAACGCCGCGCGCTGGCCCGTGGCCACCTTGCCGATGTCCACCTCATCGACGTACGCGTTCACCTGCAGCCGCTCGAGATCGACGATGGTGACGAAGGTTGGGGCGTTCAGGCCCGCCGCGATCGTCTCGCCCTCCTGAGTCGCGACCGACGCGACAACCCCCGCGATAGGCGACCTGAGGACGGTGAAGGATCGATCCACGTCCGCGCTCTCCAGCGCGGCGCGGGCGCGTTCGACGTCGGCCTCGGCCTGCCGGCGCCCCTCGGTGGTTCCGGCGCGCACCAGCTCCAGCGTCCGGCGCGCCGATTCGAGCGCGGCCTCGGCCACCGCGTGCCGGTCGCGCGCCGCGTCCGCCGCGGCGCGGGGCACGAGCGCCCGTTTGAGCAGGGCCTGCTGCCGCGCCAGCTCCTCGGCGGTGAGCGTCACCTCCGCTTCGAACCGCATGACGTCGGCCCGGGCCCGCGCCTCCTCCTCCGGCGACAGCGTCGCGAACGCCGCGAGCTTCGCCTCGGCGAGCTTCAGCTCGGCGCGGCGCTGGGCGACGAGCGCATCCAGCTCCGCCGTTTCCAGCTCGGCGATGATCTGGCCCCGCTCCACCCGATCGCCAATGTTCGCGCGGAGCTTCCAGACCCGGCCCGAAATCCGCGAGCCGATGCGCACCTCGGATCCAATGCGCGGCTTCACGGCGCCGACGGCGACCACCGTACTCGAGAACGTCCGGGGCGCAACCACGACGACCTCACCGGCATCGCTCGCTTCGTCGGAGTCGCCGGCCCGCAGCCATGTCAGCAGGCCGAGCACGAGGAGCGCTGATGCAAGGACGGGAATCGCCACGCGCCGTTTCACCATCGATCTCCCGATCCCGTGCCGACCCCCCCGGGCCCTGGCTCGGAATCACCGTCCAGTCGATACAGGCGCCCAAGACTGGCGGACGAACGTTGCAGGGGTCTGGCCGCGAGCTCCCACGCCGCGGATCGTAGCACGGGGACAGACCGCTGAAGGGCGGTGCGTGATCGTCGCGTCTACCCATCACCACCGAGTTCGGCGAGCAGGTCTCCCACGGTGCGCGCGGTCACGGGGTCCTTCCAATCCGCCGCGATTTCGGCGAGCGGCGCCAGGACGAACGCGCGCTCTCGGAAGCGCGGATGCGGCACGACGAGGTCTGATCCGTCGATGACCGAGTCACCGTAGAGGATTAAATCGAGGTCGAGCGTGCGGGGCGCGCCGGGGGAGGGCCGCTCGCGGCCGAAGCGGCGCTCGATGTCGAGCAGCGCGGCGAGCAGATCGCGCGCCGACAGCGTCGTGCTGCCGACGGCGGCGGCGTTCAGAAAGAGGGGCTGGGGGCCGACACCGACCGGCTCCGTCTCGTGAAACGTCGAGACGCGGACGTCGTCGAGATGCTCAACGAGGGCGGCCATCGCGTCACGGAGAATCCGTTCGCGGTCGCCCCGATTGCTGCCGAGCGCGATTGCGACGCGCACGCCCACGACCTAAGAACTGCGAGCTGGCCGCAGGCCTTTCCAGCCTTCCTCGAACAGCGTGTACACCGCAGGCACGAGGACCAGCGTCACCATCGTCGACGCGAGCAGCCCGCCGATGACCACGCGCGCGAGCGGCGCTTGCAACTCGCCCCCCTCGCCAAGCCCTGTGGCCATCGGGACGAGCCCGAGCATCGTCGCGAGCGACGTCATGAGAATTGGCCGGAGCCGGCGCCGGCCGGCCAGCTCGACCGCCTCGCGCAGCGGGATGCCGTCGCGCTGCCGCAGCGTGTTGGTGTAATCGACCAGCAGAATCGCGTTGCTGACGACGATGCCGCCGAGCATGATGACGCCGATGAAGGCCTGCATGTTGAAGGCGGTGCCGGTGAGATAGAGGCTGCCGACCACGCCGAGGCCCGCCACGGGGATCGAGAACATGATGATGAACGGGTCGCGCAGCGATTCGTACTGGGACGCCATGACCGCGTACACGAGCAGCAGGGCGAGCACGAGCACCAGCTGCAGCTGGCGGAACGACCGCGCCTGTTCCTCGACTTCGGCCCCGAAGCCGACGGCGAAGTCGGGCGGCACGCGCACCTCGTCGAGGCGCGACTCGACCGCGGCGATTGCGTCGCTGAGGCTCGTCTCGATAT
This sequence comes from uncultured Bifidobacteriaceae bacterium, assembly GCA_964526235.1. GTDB lineage: Bacteria > Acidobacteriota > Vicinamibacteria > Vicinamibacterales > UBA2999 > MELF01. Next base: position 24,589 of record CAZGLC010000008.1, on the reverse strand, counting down.
CGGCGTTCACGCGGGTAATCCGCTGCATGTTCTTCCGGTCGATCTGGACGGGACCCGCCTCGCGTCCGACCGCCAGCAGGTTACGCGCGGGCACCACCTGGCCCTGCGGCGTGTTCACGAGGACGTCGCCGATGTCGGCCACCTGCTCGCGATCGGCCTCGCGCAGGCGGACCACGACCGGATACTCGTTGCCGCGCTCGCGGAACTGCGCCGCCTGGGTGCCCGCCACGTTGGTCTGGATGGTGCTCGCGACGTACTGCGGGGTCATGCCGAGCATGGCCGCCTTGGGCCGATCCACGCGCACGGCGATCTCGGGCCGGCCTTCCTCGCGCCCCAGCCGCACGTCGGCGATGCCCGGGACGTCGGCCATCACCAGGCGCGCATCGTTCGCAATGCGCCGGGCGTCGTCCAGGTCGTCGCCGCGGATCTCGAGGGCGAGCCGCGCATCGCCGTCGCCGCCGCTCAGCAGCCGGTTGAGCTGGAAGTTGCCGCCGCCCGCGTTGGCGCGAATCACCACGCCGGGCAGTCCGGCGAGCTGGCGCCGGAGATCCTGCGCGATCTGGTCGCTCGTGCGCTCGCGCTGGTCGCGCGGCGTGAGCCGGATGTTGATCGTGCCGCGATGCGTGCCGAAGCCGAACCCGCCAAAGCCGCCGCCCGCCCCCCCGCTCGTGATGACCGTTTCGGCCTCGGGCACCACGTCGCGCACCATCTCCTCGAGACGCAGCATCACCGCCTCGGTGCGCTCGATGCGCGTGCCGATCGGCAGATCGGCGTTGACGTTGACCTCGCCCTCGTCGGTCTGCGGCAGCAGCTCCGTCGAGAGCAGCGGATAGATGACGGCCGCGACCACCACCGAGGCCGTCGCCAGCCCGATGATCGTCGGCCGGTGGGCCAGTGCCACGTGCAGCAGCCGCCGATACCGCTCGTCCACGCCCTCGAGGAACCCCTCGCTCGCGCGATAGAGCCGGCCGAACAGGCCCATGCGCGCGGCTTCCTGGTCGGGCGTCCGCAGCCAGCGCGAGCAGAGCACGGGCACGATGGTCACCGCGACGAAGAGCGACATCGCGAGCGAGAAGATCACGACGATCGAGAGCTGCCCGAACAGCACGCTCGAGATCCCCGACAGGAAGAGCAGCGGAATGAACACCGCGATGTGCGTCAGCGTCGACGCCAGAATGGCGGACCACACCTCCTCGCTGCCTTCGATGGCGGCCGTCATCCGGTCCTTGCCCATGTGCAGATGCCGGTGCGTGTTTTCCAGCACGACGATTGCGGCGTCGACGATCATCCCGATGCCGAGGGCCAGACCGCCGAATGTCAGCGTGTTCAGCGTGAAGCCGCCGAAGTAGAGCAGCGCGAAGGTGCCGATCACCGACACGGGAATCGACGTGCAGACGATCAGCGTGGAGCGGAAGTCGCGCAGGAACGCGAAGATGATGAGGACGACGAGGAGACCGCCGACCAGCGCATGCTCCTGCACGCTGCCGATGGCGCGTGCGATGAACGTGGCCTGGTCGTTGGTCACGAGCACGCGGACGCCCGGCACCTCCCGGTTGATGCGGTCGACCTCTTGCCGCACGCCGTCCGACACGGCCACCGTGTTCTCGCCGGTCTGCTTGTTGACCGACATCCGCACGGCGGCGCGGCCGTCGATCCGCAGGAACTGCCGCCGATCCTCGGTGGCGTCGTTCACCGCGGCGATGTCGCGCAGGTAGATCGGGACGTCCTGCCGCGTCATGACCACGAGGTTCCGGATGTCGTCGAGGCTGGTGAACTCGCCCTGGCTGCGGACCAGGTACATCGCGTCGCCCTGCGTCACCTCGCCGAGCGGCAGGTTCTGGTTCTCCTGCCGCAGCATCTGCACGACGCGCTCGACCGACAGGTTGAGGGCGGCGATCTTCTCGCGCGAGAGCTCGATATGAATCTGGCGGCGCAGCCCGCCGTTGACCGTGACGGCCGCCACGCCGGCCGCGCGCTCGAGGCGCGGCGCCAGCTCGTTCTGCGCGATCTCGCGCAGCGTCACCGGGTCGAAGTCGCCCTCAACGGCGAGGTTGATGATGGGAAACGCGTTGGCGTCGGCCTTGAAGATCTGCGGCGGGTCGGCATCTTCCGGCAGCCGGCCGCGCACGCGGTCGATGCGGCTGCGCACTTCGTCGAGCGCCTCCGACATGTCGGTGCCCCATGCGAAGCTGAGCCGCACCTGGCTGCGGCCCTCCGACGAGGAGGAGGTGACCTGCTCGAGGTTCGGCACCGCGGCGGCCGCCTGCTCCAGCGGCCGCGTGACGAGCTGCTCCATCTCCAGCGGCCCGACGCCGCTGTACGTCACGGTGACGCTGATGGTCGGCAGCGCGAATTCCGGCATCAGGTCCACCGGCAGCCGGGTCAGCGAGATCGCGCCGAGCAGCACGATCACCCCGCTCAGCATGAACATCGTGACAGGACGATGAATGGCCAGACGAGGGATGCTCATTGCGCCGTTCCACGGCCGCGGCCGGCGCGTCCGCCCGCCCGGCTCGGCCCGTTGCCTTCCGTCTCCGCCGCTGCACGCGCGCCGCCGCGCGGCCCGCCCGCCGCCCCTGCCACCAGCACGCGGTCGCCCTCGCGCAGCGCGGCTGCGCCGGTCGTGACGACCCGGTCGCCGTCGGCGACCCCTTCCAGAATCTCGATGTGGTCCGGCGCTTCGATGCCGACCGTGACCGCGCGGAACGACACCATGTCACCGTCCTCGGCGATGAAGACGCCACGCCGCCCGCCGGTGTCGATGACCGCGTTGCTCGGCACGACGAGCGCGTCCTTGCGCTCGTCGGTCGTGATCGACACGCGGGCGTACATCCCCGGCTTGAGCCGGAAGCCCGGGTTCGGGATCTCGATCTCGATGGGCGCCGTGCGCGTGGCGGGATCGAGCACCGGCGAGACGCGCGCGATCCGGCCCGTGAACCTCTCGCCGGGGAAGGCATCCACCTCGACGCGCGTGTTTTCGCCCGTCTGCACCTGCCGCAGGTCCTTTTCCACGATATTGGCGACGAGGCGGACGCGGCCGATGTCGACGACCTCGACGAGGGGCGCGTTCTGGCCGACGAACGCTCCGGGGTCGACCGTGCGGCGCGAGACGAACCCGTTGACGGGCGACTCGATGACCGTATTGGCGAGGTTGATCCGCAGCTCCTCGAGGCGCGCCATCGACTGCGCGTACTGCGCGCGCGCGAGATCGAGCTGCGCGACCGCCGCCTGGTACCGCGCCTCGGTGTCGTCGAGCGTCTGCCTGGGCAGCAGCTGCCGTGCGAACAGGTTCCGCGATCGCTCGGCGTTGGTTTCCGCCAGCTGCAGGTCCGCCTCACGCTGCCGGATGGTGGCGCGCGACACCTCGAGCGCCGCGTCCTGCTGCTTCACCTGTTCCTGGAGTTCGAAGTCCTCGATCTTGGCAATTCGCTGTCCGCGCCGCACCGGATCGCCAAGACGGACGGAGATCTCCTGCAGCCGGCCTGCGGCGCGCGGCACGACCGTCACCGTGGCATCGCCGATCAGATTGCCGACGACGACGAGCTGCTGCACGACGGGCCGGCGCGTGGCCGTGGCCACCTCGACGGTCAGCGGCCCGGCCGCGCCGCCGCGGCCGCGTCCCCCGAAGCCGCCGCGCCCGGCTCCACGTCCCGCGCCGGGCGGGCCGTCGACCGCTCCGGCCGTCGGGCCGCCTGCCGCCTGCGCCTGCTGGCGGCTGAACATGCCCGAGTACAGCGCGACGCCGACGGCGGCGGCGACGACCACGACCACGATCACGATCTGCTTCATGGGTTAGTTCCGCCCGCCGCCGCCAAACCCGCCGCCGCCGAAGCCGCCCGCGTCGAATCCGCCCGCCGCGCCCGCGCCTCCGGCGAAGCCGCCGCCGTCGCCGCCCCCTGCGTTGAGCGCGGCCACGCCGCCGCCCCGCGCGGACGGCGCCTCCTGCACGCGCTGATAGTCGACGAGCGCGCGGCGATAGTCGAGCAGTGCCCGCAGCGCGACACTCTGCGCCGTGGCGAGATCGCGCTGCGCTTGCACGACGAAGAAGTTCGTCGAGAGGCCGACCTCGAACCGGCTCTGTTCCGCCTCGAGGCGGGTCTGCGCGAGCTGCCGCGCGACCGAGGCCGCTTCGTACCGCGTCACGCTGCTCTCCGCCTGCAGGGCTGCGTTGGTCACGTCGGTGGCCACCTGCAGCTCGAGGGCGCGCAATTGCGCCGTCGCCTGGCTGACCTGGATGCGCGCCCGCGCGTAGTTGGCATCGGCGGCACTCGCGCCAAGCGGGTAGGAGACGTTCATCTGCACGTTCCACGTCGGGTAGTCGCGGCCGGTCAGCGTGCGCCACGCGTTGGTGTAGCCGCCAGGGATGCTGCCGATCACGGAGCTGCCGAGACCGCTGCCCTGGCGGATGAACTGCGTGCCGCCGAGCCCCTGCGCGCCGTAGCTGGCCACGAGATCGAGCGCCGGCAGCATCTCGTTGCGCATGAAGCGCAGCGTCAGGGTGTTCGCCTCGATCTGCCGGCGGGCCTGCGCAAGGTCCGTGCGGTTCTCCAGCGCCCGGCGGACCGCGGATTCGACGTCGAGCCGCTCCGGCGCGTAGAGCGGCGGATCGACGGGACGGAGCGCCGCGCGCCAGAGCGGGTCGTCGGTGCCGCTGACGATCAGGCGCTTCAACGCGAGCTCCGCCGTGCGCCAGGTCGCCTCGGCCTGCGCGAGCGCCTGCCGGCGCGTTGCTGCCTCGGCTTCCGCCTGGACGACGTCGAGCGGCGCCATCGTGCCGATCTCGACGCGCACCTGGTTGTCGTCGACGAGCTTGTCGGCGAGCGACAGCGATCCGCGCGCGACCTCGACCGCGTCGAGCGCGTACAGCAGCTCCCAGTACGCGTTTCTCACCGCCGCGAGCGTCGTCGCCACCGTGCCGCGGAGCTGTACCTCGGAAATCTCCCGGTTGATCGCCGTGACGCGCAGCTGCTGGCGGTTGTTGTCGATCGTCAGCCCGCGCAGCAGCGGCTGCGTCAGCAGCAGGTTGAAGTTGCTCGTGAAGGTCGGATTGAAGTTCGCGAAGATGTTCGAGGTGACCTGCTTGCGGTTGTTGAACTGAATCGCCCCGGTGCCGCCGCCCCACGGCAGCGCCTGGCTGATGGCGGCGTTGTAGTCGGTCGTGTCGTTCTGCACGATGTTGCCGCCGTTCAACTGGTTGGTGGGCGGCAGCACCACGGCGCGCTGATTGAACTGGGAGCTCGCCACCGGATGGTACGCCGCGCGCAGGCGCGCGAGCGTCAGGTCGAACGTCTGCGGATTCAGGCGCTCGACGGCCAGCTCCAGGTTGCGCTCGAGCGCGCGCGCCGTCGCGTCCTCGAGCGTCAGGTCGACGGGCAGCGACGGCGGCGTCGCCGGCGCGGCCGGCCGCGTCTGCGCCTCCTCGGCGCGAGCGGCGAGAAATCGTTGTGCGGCGACGCGGGCGATCTCGTCGAGCCGCGCCCGGTCGGCGGCATCCTGTGCGGCAAGCGGCGGCGCGGCGCCGAGGATCAGGGCGGCCGACAGCGCCGCGATAGCGCGCGCGGGCAGTCGGAGGGCGTCAGACTGGGAAACGAGTCTGCAGATTGTCATGACTGTCAGAGAAAAAGGGGGCTTACCGCAGTCCGCGATTGGCATCGCGGTTCCGCTGATTGCGTTGATTGGCCAGCGCCGTGAACTTCGCCCACTGATCGGCCGTCAGGCTGCGGCGCATGCGCAGCAGCATCAGCGTCCGCATCTTGTTCAGGTCGGTGCGGGCGGCCTCGACCACCCCCATGTGCGCCATCACCGAGGCGTCGTCGCCCTTCTCAATCAGCTGATTGAGCTGATCTTCGGCCTGGTCGAGCGCCCGCATATGCTCGCGCAGCTTCGGCTGGTGCTTCTGGAAGATCTCCTCCAGCCGGGTGCTCTGCTCGCCGGTGAGACCGAGCTCCTGCCGGAACCGCTCGTCCTGCCACCACTTACCGCGCTGGGCGAGGGCCGGGGCGGCGCAGAGCGCCACCAGGGCGGCGGCGGCCACGGCGCGGCTGAAGATTTTTGCGGCTTTCATCCCGGATCTGCTTCAAAATACTGCAACTGTGCCGGGGCCGTTTACCCACCCCGGCGCCGGCTACATATCAATACCACGGCTTCGGTCGGCCCATTCCCCGGGCGCGCCGGTGGCACGGTGCTTGCGCCCGAACGGCCAGGGCAGCCTGAGACCGGGAAGGAAGAGTCGGGAGATGAGACGCATCGTGGTTGTGGTAGCGGCGGTTCTGGTGCTGGTCACCGCGCTGGCGTATGCCGCGCAGCAGTCGTTCACGATTCGCGGCCGGCTGGGCGCCACCGATCAGGAAGCTCAGGAGGGCTACTTCGCCCTCGACAGTCAGACGATGATCGTGGTGAAGCCGGGAAGCGAGATTCACCAATACCTGCGGTCGAAAGTCGGGCAGCGGGTGCGGATTACGATCGAGCAGGAGACGGGGTCGGAGTAGGTTCGTTCACCAGGTCGTCGAGGCGCCGGATCGCCGCAGCGACGAGGTTATCGGGCGTCGAGGCGCCCGACGTCAGTCCCACCTTCACGGTGCCCCCGCGCGGCAGCCATCCACCCGTCACCACCTCGTCGGCGCGTCCCACCGGCTTGTGCCGGATCTCGCGCGCCGACACGAGCCCCTGCGGATCGGCAATGTGATAGGTCGGCACGCGCTCGGCGCAGATGCGGGCAAGGTTGCAGGTGTTGCTGCTGTTGAGCCCCCCGATGACGAGCATCAGATCGACCGGCTGCTCGTCGAGCAGCGCGCGCACGGCGTCCTGCCGGTCCTGCGTGGCGCTGCAGATCGTGTCGAACGCGCGGAAGCGCGCGGCGATCTCCGCTTCGCCGTAGCGCGCCCGCATGGCCTGGCGGAACATGTCGCCGACCTCGAGCGACTCCGAGCTGAGCATCGTCGTCTGATTGGCGCAGCCGACCCGTTGGAGGTCGCGATCGGGATCGAAGCCGGGCGAGGCCGCGCGCGCGAAGCGCTCGAGGAAGGCGTCACGGCTTCCGCCGCCGCGAATGTAGTCGCAGACGAGCGCCGCCTCCTGCCGGTCGAGCACGATGAGGTACCGCCCGTTGCCGGTGTGCAGCGCCTGCGACGCGGTGGCGCGCGTCTCCTCGTGCCAGTACTTGCCGTGAATGACGGACGTCAGACCGTCCTCGGCGTAGCGCCGCACGTTTTTCCAGACGTTCAGCACCGAGCCGCACGTGGTGTCGACGAGGACCGAGCCGCGCCGCTCGAGGCTCTGCAGCAGCTCGATGGTGACGCCGAACGCGGGCAGGATGACCACATCGTCAGGGCCGAGGGCGTCGATCGATTCGCCCGCATCGGTCAGAAACCGGATGCCCTGCGCCCGCAGCTCCGCGTTGACGTGCGGATTGTGGATGATCTCGCCGGTCAGATGGACGGAGCGGTCCGGAAAGCGGCGCCGCGTCTGGTAGGCGTAGTCGACGGCGCGGTCGACGCCGTAGCAGAAGCCGAACTCGCGCGCGAGATGCACGGTGAGCCGCCCGGACGCGTACTGGAAATCCGCCTGCTTGACGGATTCAATCAGATCGCTGTGATAGCTGGCGCGGAGCGCGCCGGCGACTTCGTGCTTGAGGTCGAGGCCTTTACGGAAGATCAGCTGCGCCACTACTGCGCCGCGACTTCCCAGACGCGCGGCGTGAGATCGTCGAGCGGCCGCAGGGCGGTGCCCGCCGTCCCTTCCACGGCCAGCTCCATCCGGCCGAGGAATTCCTCCTCCGACAGCGGCGCCGCGACGAGCTGCAGCGTGTCGGGCTGGGTATCGACGGCGACGATCGCGCTCGGCGCCGGACGTGCGGGCATGCGGTGCGCCAGATGATCGGCGACGAAGCCGATCAAGAGACCCGCGGCGGCGGCACCCGCAATCCAGCGCATCCCGGGACGCGCCCGGAACGCCGGCGTGCCGGCGTGCGCGGCGGGGAAGGTAATGACGCGGCCGTGCCGCGCCTCGTGCTCGAGGCGCTCGAGGATGTGCGCGCGCTGCCGCGCGAGCCGATCGTCGGTGAAGTACGCGTCGGCCTGCGCCGCGACGACGTCACCGGCCTCGGTCAGCAGCCCGGCCAGGCGGCTGCGGCGCTCCCCGCACGCGGCGCAGTCGGCCAGATGCTGCGCTTCCGCGGCAAGCGGGGCGGCCTCGAGGCAGAGGTCGATCAGCCGGTCGTCCGGCACGTGGGTCTGGTGCGTCGTCATCTCTCGTGCTCCAGGAGCGTCCGCAACTTCCGGACCGCCCGGAACAGGTGCACGCGAACCGTCGCTTCACGCACGCCGAGCGCCTGGCTCACCTCGCTCGTCGTCTGCTCGGCCATCTGGCACAGCGTAAAGACGATCCGCTGCCGTTCGGGCAGCTGTTCCACCGCCGCGGCGATCCTGCGGCCCTGCTCGCTGGCCAGCAGCAGCGCCTCGGGGCTCGGCTGCGGCGCCACCGGCTCGGGCGGCGCGCCGTCGGCCGGCGTCGGCAGCACCCAGCGCAGGCGGCGCGACCGCGCCTTCCGCAGGTCGAGGCACCCGTTCACGAGGATCCGCGTGAACCAGACGTCGAACGGCAGCTCCTCGCGATAACTCGTAATGTGCGCGAACACCTTCACGAATGCGTCCTGCACCGCCTCGTCGACGTCGTGGACGTCGCGCAGGTACTGATACGCGATGCGCGTCGCGCGCCGCTGATGCGCCGCCACCAGCTCCGCGAACCGGTCGCGCGCGGCGTCGCGCCGGCCGGCCACGACGAGCGCCTTGATCTCGGCCGCCACCACCGAGTCGCGCGACACGGGCGCCGGCTGCGCCGCGCGAGCGGCGGCAGCGGGAGCGATCGCGCGACGCGGAGTCGTTCTGGACATGAATACGGCGGCTGGCAGGCCGTGTTTACAGCCGCAACTACTATACTCCAAACGGGTTGCGGCCGCGCGTGCGCGATCCCCGTGTTGACTTGCTCACGATTCGATCGATACCATTCGAGTTCTTCTATGGCCATCCAGCTTCAGCGTGCGCGTGGTCTCGAAATGGTCGGCATCCTCCGGTCGGGTCCGGTCCACTGGAATCTCGGCGTCCCGGCGCTCTACGAGGCGTCGATCCGGCGCGGCGAAGGGCTGCTGGCCGTGCACGGCCCGCTCGCCTGCAACACAGGTCAGCACACCGGCCGGTCGCCCAACGACAAGTTCTTCGTCCGCGACGCGCAGAGCGAGAAGCACATCCACTGGGGCGACGTGAACCGCGCCGTCGATGCGGCAAAGTTCGACCTGCTCCATCGCGACCTCGTCGGCTACCTGCAGGACAAAGAGCTGTTCGTGCTCGATGCGTGGGGGGGCGCCGATCCGGAATACCGGCTGCCGGTGCGCATTGTCACCGAGTACGCGTGGCACAACCTGTTCGTCCGCAACATGTTCCTGCCCGAGAACGACCCGGCGAAGCGGGCCGAGCACGCGCCGCAGTTCACCGTCATCGACATCCCGAGCTTCAAGGCCGACCCGGCGCGCCACGGATCGCGGTCCGACTGCTTCATCTTCGTGAGCTTCACGAAGCAGCTGGTGCTCATCGGCGGCACGAGCTACGCCGGCGAGATGAAGAAGTCGATCTTCACGATTCTCAACTACCTGCTGCCCCTCGAGGGCGTGCTCTCGATGCACTGCTCGGCCAACGTGGGCGCCGAAGGCGATACGGCGCTCTTCTTCGGCCTGTCGGGTACGGGAAAGACGACGCTCTCGAGCGACCCCCAGCGGCGCCTGCTGGGCGACGACGAGCACGGCTGGAGCGACCACGGCGTGTTCAACTTCGAGGGCGGCTGCTACGCGAAGACGATCAAGCTCTCGGCCGAGGCGGAGCCGCAGATTTACGCGACGACGCGCCGCTTCGGCACGGTGCTCGAGAACGTGGTGATGGATCCCGAGACGCGCGAGCTCGATCTCGACGACGCCTCGTTCACCGAGAACACGCGCGCCTCGTATCCGCTCGACTTCATCGACAACGCCATCCTCACCGGCCAGGCGGGCCACCCGCGCAACATCGTCATGCTGACGGCCGACGCCTACGGCGTGCTGCCGCCGATCGCGCGCCTGAGCCCCGACCGGGCGATGTATCACTTCCTCTCCGGCTACACCGCGCGCGTCGCCGGCACCGAGAAAGGCCTGACCGGGGCCAAGGCGGTCTTCAGCACCTGCTTCGGCGCGCCGTTCCTGCCGCTCAACCCGAACGTCTACGCGAAGATGCTCGGCGAGAAGATCGCGCGGCACAAGGCCCGGGTGTGGATGGTCAACACCGGCTGGACCGGCGGCCCCTACGGCGTCGGCAGCCGCATGCGGATCGCGCACACGCGCGCGATGATCACCGCGGCCCTGTCGGGCCAGCTCGACGCGGTGAGCTATCGCGTGCATCCCATCTTCAACGTCGAGATCCCCACGACCTGTCCCGGAGTGCCCGACGCGGTGCTCGATCCGCGCACCACCTGGAAGGACCCGCAGGCGTACGACACGCAGGCGAAGGAGCTGGCGGCGATGTTCGTGGAGAACTTCAAACGCTTCGAGAGCGACGTCGACGCGGCGGTGAAGGCGGCCGGCCCCAAGCCGTAAGTGCAGTACGATCCGGTTATCGGGCTGGAGATTCACGCCCAGCTTCGAACGCGGACAAAAATCTTCTGCGGCTGCTCCACGGCGTTCGGCGCGCCGCCGAACACGCAGGTGTGCCCGGTGTGTCTGGGGCTGCCGGGTGCGCTCCCCGTCCTCAACCGCCAGGCGGTCGATTACGCTGTCAAGGCGGCGCTCGCGCTCGGCTGCGACGTCCGGCCGGAATCGATCTTCGCGCGCAAGAACTACTTCTACCCCGACCTGCCGAAGGGGTACCAGATTTCCCAGTACGAACGGCCGCTGGCGCTCGGCGGCGGTCTCGAGATCGCCGCGGGCGGCGGCCGGCGGATCGGGCTGACGCGCATCCACATGGAAGAGGATGCGGGCAAGTCGCTGCACGAGGGCTTTCCGGATTCCGACCGCCGCACCTGCATCGACTTCAACCGGAGCGGGGTGCCGCTCATCGAGATCGTGACCGAGCCCGACCTGCGCTCGGCGGCCGAGGCGGCCGAGTTCTTCGCCACGCTGCGCGACATCCTCGTCTGGCTCGGCGTCAACGACGGCAACATGGAGGAGGGGAGCCTCCGCTGCGACGCCAACGTGTCGGTGCGCCCGGCGGGGCAGCAGGCGTTCGGTACGAAGACGGAGGTCAAGAACCTCAACTCGTTTCGCTACGTGCAGAAGGCGCTCGAGTACGAAATCGAACGGCAGGTCGACCTCCTCGAGCGCGGCGGCCGCGTCGTGCAGGAGACGCGGCTGTGGGATTCGGGCAGCGGGCGCACCTCCTCGATGCGGACGAAGGAGGAGGCGCACGACTACCGCTACTTCCCCGAGCCGGACCTGCCGCCGGTCGTCCTCGACGTCGCGCGGGTGGACGCCGTGCGCGCCACGATGCCGGAGCTCCCCGAGGCGCGGCGCCGCCGCTTCGTCGCCGCGTACGGTCTGCCCGAGTACGACGCGGGGGTGCTGACGCAGTCGCCGGCGCTGGCGGACTACTTCGAGCAGGCGGCGGCCGCTGCGGGCAACCCGAAAGCCGTCAGCAACTGGGTGATGGGCGAGCTGCTGCGGACGTTGAACGACCGCGGCACGCCGGTCGAGGCGGTGCCGCTCGCGCCGCGTGCGCTCGCGGGGCTCGTCCGCCTCGTCGATCGGGGCACGATCAGCGGCTCGATCGCGAAGGACGTGTTCGCGAAGATGTACGACTCGGGCCGGTCGGCGGAGGAGATCGTCGCTGCGGAAGGGCTCGCGCAGATCGGCGACGAGGCGGCGCTCGTCGGACTCGTGCGCGAGGTGATTGCGGCCAACGCCGACGCGGTCGCGCAGTACCGCGCGGGCAAGCAGGCCACCTTCGGATTCCTGGTCGGGCAGGTGATGAAGAAGAGCGGCGGCAAGGCGAATCCGACGCTCGCCAACCAGCTCCTCAAGCGCGAGCTCGACACGTAACGGACGCGATTCGATGCTATACTGCGGTCACCCCACGTTCTTGATCCCAGGTGCACAGGCAGCGTGATCGAGACGCATCACCTCTCGAAGCTCTACAGCCGCGGGTTGTACGCGCTGCACGATCTCACGCTCACCGTCAACAAGGGTGAGTTCGTCTTTCTGACCGGCCCGAGCGGCGCCGGCAAGTCGACGTTCCTGCGGCTGCTCCTCGTGCAGGAGAAGCCGAGCGAGGGCGAGATCTTCGTCAACGGCCACAATCTCGCCAGGCTCTCGCGCCGCGACATCCAGGAGTACCGCCGCGGGGTCGGGTTCGTCTTCCAGGACTTCAAGCTCATCCCGTCGCGGACAGTGTTCGAGAACATCTCGTTCGTGTCCCGGGTGCTCGGCGTGCCGCCCGCCCAGCAGAAGCGGAAGGCGTTTCAGGTGCTCAAATGGGTGGGCCTCCAGCACCGGATGAACGCCTACCCGCACGATCTGTCGGGAGGCGAGCAGCAGCGGATTGCCATCGCCCGTGCGCTCGCGAGCGATCCGGTGCTGCTGCTGGCCGACGAGCCGACCGGCAATCTCGATCCCGACCTGTCGCTCGAGATCATGAACCTGCTCCGCGAGATCAACGCGGGCGGGACGACCGTGCTCGTGGCGACGCACGACCGCGAGCTGATTCGCCTGGTCGGCCGCCGCACGATCACGCTCGACCAGGGGCGCGTCGTGGAGGTCGCATGAGGGCGATCGACTACGCGCTGCGCGAGGCGTGGGCCAGCCTCTTGCGCCACCGCGGCGCGAGCGCCTTCGCCGTCCTCGCCAGCGCGCTCGCGATGATGGTCCTCGGCGCGCTGCTCGTCGTCACCTGGAACGCCGAGCAGCTGCTCGCCGAGTGGTCGTCGGCCACCGAGTTCTCGGTGTTCCTCCGCGACGAGGCCACCTCGGAGGAGCGCGGCGCGATCGAGACGACCATCGACGGCAGCGGGGTCGTCGCGGCGCGCGAGTACGTCTCGAAGGCTGACGCGCTGACCCGCTTCCGCCGCGAATTCGCGGAGCTCGCCTCGTTGACCGAGGGGTTCGACGACAATCCGTTTCCCGCCTCCGTCGAGGTGCGCATCCGGCCGGACGCCGAAGCGGACGGCCGCGCGGAGGCGCTCGTCCGTACAGTGGCCGCGCTGCCGGGGGTGGCCGACGTGCGGTACGACCGCGAGTGGCTGGAGCGCGTCGCGGCTGGTCTGGATGCGATCCGCGGGGTCGGTTTCGCCCTGGCGTTCGTCATGGCGCTCGCCGCCGCCTTCACCGTGGCGAGCGTCGTCAGGCTCGGGATGCACGGCCGGCACGATGAGCTCGACGTGATGGCGCTGGTCGGGTCCCCATTGACGTTCATTCGCGGGCCGTTCGTTGCGGAAGGCGTGCTGCAGGGTGGGATTGGCGCGCTGGTGGCGCTCGGCCTGCTCTGGCTCGGCTGCACGGCGGTCAACCTCTGGTGGGGGTCGGAGCTGGCGGCGGTGCTCAACGGCGGGTCGGTGCAGTTCCTGCCGGCGCGGCTGTCGGCCGCGCTCGTGGCAGGGGGGATGTTCGTCGGGGGCGCCGGGGGGTTCGCGGCCTCCCGCCATGCGGTTTGACAGCCGCTTGGGGCGCTGGCTACACTGGGAAGGAAATCAAGTATGGCGGCGTTCCGGAACCAGGTGTCACGATTCCTCGCCGATTCGCGTCCGCAGCCAGATCCTGCATTCCATTCTCTATCCAATTTCTACCGCGAGGAGTTCGTCAAGTGTCAGCGGTGCCTCGACGCGCAGCGCGAGTTCTACTCCGAGCGCGTGATCGGCGAGGTGGAGCGGGCGTTGACGAAGGTGATGGCGCAGCTCGATCGGCTGTGCGCCACGGCCGAGGCTGACAAAGTCGTCAGCCGCCTCCTCCAGCAGTTCGACACGGTCACCCGCCTCTCCGCCTGGTCAGATCCTCGACAGATTCACTGACACAATCCCTCGACAGACTCCGACACGACCTGCTCGCCGTGGTGCGCGCCGCGCTGGCCGCGGCCGACCCCGGACGGCTCGTCCGGCAGGCGCTCGCGGCGCCCGACGTGGACCGCCGGCTGCGCGCGGCGGCCGCGTCCGACGTCGTCGCGGCAGGGAAGGCGGCCGAGCAGATGCTGGCCGCATTCGTCGAAGCCGCCCCGCTCGCGCCGCGGCACGTGGTCGGCATCGGTGCGGCGGCACCGGGGAAGATGCCGGCCGGCGTCCAGTGGTATGCCGCGCCACACCCGGTGCCCGATGCGCGCAGCATCGCGGCGGCGCGCGCGGCGCTCGACGTCGCCGCCGGGGCGGGCGAGCGCGACCTGCTGGTGGTGCTCCTCTCGGGCGGCGCCTCCGCGATGATGTCGCTGCCGGCCGACGGCATCACGCTTGGCGACAAGCAGCAGTCGTCCGGCGAGCTGCTTCGGCTCGGCGCCGAAATCCACGACCTCAACGCCGTGCGCAAGCACCTGTCGGCGATCAAGGGCGGGCAGCTCGCGGTGGCCTGCAGGGGCTCCACGCTGACGCTCGCGCTGTCGGACGTCGTCGGCGACGACGTGTCTGCGATCGGGTCCGGGCCGACGGTGCCGGACGAGACGACGTTTGGCGACGCACTGGCGGCGCTCGACCGCTATGGTGGGCCGGGTCGGTATCCCGCGGCCGTTGTGACGCGGCTCACGCGCGGCGCGTCGGGAGCGTCCGCCGACACACCCAAGCCCGGCGACGCGCGGCTGGCGCGCTCGACCGCGCACGTCATCGGCGGGTATCGGACGGCGGTTGCGGGGGCCCGTGCCTCCGCCGAGGGGCTCGGCTACGTCGTGCACGTGATTGACGAGCCGATCGTCGGAGAAGCCCGTCTCGCGGCGCACGCGGTCGTTGCCGCGGCGCGCCAGGCGCACATCACGCCTCCGTTCTGCATCGTCGCTGGCGGGGAGATGACCGTTCGTACGGCCGGGTCGGGAAAGGGCGGTCGCAATCAGGAATGCGCGCTCGCCATGGCGCGCGAGCTCGACGCACTCGGGACCGCCGTCGTCGCGGCGAGCGTCGGCACCGACGGCATCGACGGCCCGACGGACGCGGCGGGCGCGATCGTCGACAGCACGACGCTTGCGCGCGCCGAGGCGGCCGACATCGGCCCGCCCGAGCGGTTTCTCGAGGAGCACAACAGCTACGTGTTCTTCGATGAGCTGGACGATCTGATCCGGACCGGCCCCACCGGCACCAATGTCGGCGACCTGCAGGTCATACTAGTCGCGTGATGCACTCGCGCGACGAATTACTGCAACTGATACGCGACAAGGTTCACCATCCGGCGAGCGCGCGTGAGCTCGCGCAGGTCCTCCGCATCCCGCGCGAGGAGCGTACGAGCTTCACGCGGCAGCTGAAGTCGCTCGCCACCGAAGGGGTGCTCCTCCAGATTCGCGGCAATCGATTCGGGCTGGCCGAGAAGATGGACCTTGTCGTCGGCCGGCTCCAGGCCAATCCCGGCGGGTTCGGCTTCGTCGTCCCCGAGCACGCGACAGGATCGCGCACCGATCGTGGCGTGCGCATCGACGTCTACATTGCCGCGGGGAATCTCCTGGAGGCGATGCACGGCGACCGCGTCGTCGCGCGCGTCGAGCGGCAGACGCCGCGCGGCGCCGAGGGACGCATCATCCGCATTCTGCAGCGGAGCAACGAGACCGTCGTCGGCCGTTTCGAGCTGGATGGGACCGGCCTGGGCTACGCCGTGCCGTTCGATCGCCGCGTGCTGACCGATATCCACGTGCCGTCGGGTCAGTGGTCGTCGGCCGAGCCAGGCGACATGGTCGTCGTCGAGATCACCCGCTGGCCCACGGCAACGCGCGGCCCGATCGGCCACGTCGTCGAGGTGATGGGCCGGATCGAGGAACCGGGTGTCGACACGCAGATCATCATCCGCAAACACAACATTCCCGACGTCCACGCGGAGGAATCGGTGGCGGAGGCGCGGCGGCTGGGCGCCGCTGTCCGCGAGCGGGACATCCGCGGGCGCACCGATTTCCGCCGCGTCACCACCGTGACGATCGACGGCGAGCACGCGCGCGATTTCGACGATGCGATCACGATCGAGCGGCGGCCGAACGGGAACTACTGGCTCGGCGTGCACATCGCGGACGTCTCGCACTACGTGCGGGAGGGGAGCGCGCTCGACGAGGAGGCGTACGAGCGCGGCACGTCGGTGTACTTCCCGGAGCGCGCCGTGCACATGTTTCCGGCGGAGCTGGCGACCGGACTGTGCAGCCTCAATCCGCAGGTCGACCGCCTCGTGCAGTCGTGCCTGATGGAGGTCGACCGGCGCGGGACCGTGATGCGCTATGAGATCCACGACGGCATCATCAACAGCGACGCGCGGATGACGTATACGGACGTCAACGCGATCCTGACCGAGCGCGATTCGGACACGACGGGGCGCTACGTCGAGCTCGTGCCGATGTTCGAGCTGATGCGCGAGCTGTTCGACATCCTGCTCGCGCGCCGGCGTCGCCGCGGCTCGATCGACTTCGACCTGCCGGAAACCGAGGTCGTCCTCTCGGAGCTCGGCGAGATCGAGGCGATCGTTCCGTCCGAGCGCAACGTCGCGCATCGGCTCATCGAAGAGTTCATGCTCCTCGCCAACGAGACGGTCGCCGCGCATCTGGTGGCGCACGGCGCGCCGGCCCTCCACCGCGTGCACGAGCCGCCCGACCCGAAGAAGGTCGAGGACTTCGAGGCGTTCATCACGACGGTGGGCTACAGTCTCGCCGCGCACGGCCATGCGGTCCGCCCGAAGCATTTTCAGAAGCTGATCGACCGCATGCGCGGCACGCCCGAAGAGCGGCCGATCGCGGCGCTCATGCTCCGGACGATGCAGAAGGCGAAGTACGACCCGGCGTCGCTGGGGCATTTCGGGCTCGCGACGGAGCACTACACGCACTTCACGTCGCCGATCCGACGCTATCCCGATCTGGTCGTGCACCGGATGCTCCGCGAGTCGCAGGGCGCCGTCGCCGATGCGCGGCGCGCGGAGCTCGAGGAGGAGCTGCCGGAGGTGGCGCGGCACACCTCGGAGATGGAACGCCGCGCCGACGAAGCCGAGCGCGAGCTGCTGCAGTGGAAGAAGGTCCGCTTCATGGCCGACAAGGTGGGCGACGAGTACCACGGGTACATCACGGGCGTGGCGCCGTTCGGCCTCTTCGTCGAGCTGATCGAGCACTTCGTGGAGGGGCTCGTCCACATCTCCAGCATGGCGGACGACTACTATCGCTACGTCGAGCAGCAGCACCTGCTGCGCGGCGAGAACACGAAGCGCCTCTACCGCCTGGGCGACAAGGTGCTCGTGCAGGTCGTACGCGTCGACATGCAGCGGCGGCAGGTGGATCTCGGACTGGTGGAGATTCTCGAAGCGGTGCGGCGGGAGGTCCCAGCGCGGCCGATCAGGAGCAAGGTGGCGCCCAAGCGCGAGCGCCGCCGGGCGCAGCGGCCGGGACCCCGCCAGCGCGCCGCGCGTCGGAAAGGCGGGCGCCGCAGGTAGGGCCGGACGGGCCTACGACTTTTCGGGCCCTTCCTTCAGCGACTCTTTGAAATTCTTGATGCCCCGACCGATCCCGCGCCCGATCTCCGGCAGGCGGTTCGCCCCGAAGATCAGAATGATGATCGCGAGGATGATGAGGAGCTCCGGAATTCCGAGACGGCCCATATCCCACAATTGTACCATGGGACCTCTACGGAACGGGTCTTGAAGAGGGTTCTTTGGACTGTGCCATGACCAGGCTCTCTGTCTCCGCCGCGCTCGCCTCAGCCGCCGTCGCCGCGCTCGGCGCGCAGCAGCAACAGGAACAGGAAGGGGCCCCGCGGTTCTCCTCGCAGGTCCAGCTCGTCGAGGTGTACGCCACGGTGACCGGCGCGAAAGGGGAGCTCGTGACCGGTCTCCGGCGCGAGGACTTCGAGGTGTACGAAAACAATCAGCGGCAGGAGGTGTCGACGTTTGCCGCGGGCGAGTTCCCGTTGACCGTCGCGCTCGGCGTGGATCGGAGCTGGAGCATGGCGGGCGACCCGCTGCGACTGGCGAAGCAGGCGTCGCAGGCGTTTCTCCGCGCGCTGAAGCCCGCGGATCGGTCGATGGTGGTCGCCATCAGCAGCGAGGCCGACGTCATCGCGCCGCTCTCGATGGATCGCTTCAATCAGGAGCGCGCGATCGCGGCGCTCGATCCGTGGAGTACCACGGCGCTCCATGACGCGATCGTCGCGGCCCTGGACCGGCTGGAGCCCGAGCCCGGGCGCCAGGCGCTCGTCCTCTTTTCCGACGGCGAGGACCGCTACAGCCACGCGAGCGCTGCGGAGGTGCCGGAGCGCGCGCGGCGCAGCAACGCGCTCGTCTATCCCATTGCGATCGGCCGGGTGCGCCCCCCGCTCCTGGCCGAGCTCGCGGTGGTCACCGGCGGGCGGTCGTTTCTGCTGCGCGACGTGCGCGATCTGGAGAAGACGCTCGCCGAGATTGCGCGCGAGCTGCGGTACCAGTACCTGCTTGGCTACACGCCGGCGGCGCCGATCGACCCGGGCACGCGCGAGTGGCGCTCGATTCGCGTCGTCGTCGTCACGCGCCCCGGCGTCCGCGTGCGCGCGCGCGACGGATACAGGACGTGAGCAGCCATCCCGTGGTGCTGGCGCTCTTCGACGACGCGGCGGCCGCCGCGTCGGGGGCGC
>CAZGLC010000008.1:0-5733 GCA_964526235.1 uncultured Bifidobacteriaceae bacterium | reverse complement strand
CATCCCGTGGTGCTGGCGCTCTTCGACGACGCGGCGGCCGCCGCGTCGGGGGCGCGGACGCTGCGCGGCCTCGGCGTCGCGCCCGAACGCGTCTCGATCGTGGCGCGATCGCACGACGAGGAAGGTGTCGTGGCCCGCGCGTCAGGCGCCTCCCCCGGTTCGGAGCTGGAGGATTCGCAGACAGCCTCGCGGCTCGGCGAGCTCGGCGCGCATCTCATCGCCGCCATCGCGCTCGTGATGCCAGGCATCGGGCCGATCGTGGCGGACGGGCCGCTCGCGGCGGGCCTCGGCGAAGCGGCGGGGCATCTGGCCGGCGGTCTTGGGCGGATGCTCGAACGCGCCGGCCTTCCCGGTGCGGACGCCCACGACTGGGAGGCACAGATTCACGCTGGCGCGTTCCTCGTGGGAGCCCATGTCGCCGCCCCCGACGTCCAAAAGGTACAGGATGTGCTCAGGCGTGCCGGCAGCCGCCATGTGGCGGTCGGGACCTGGCAGGATTGACGCCAACAGCCGAGTGAGGTATCCCCTCCAAGCCGGTTGCGCGGCCCGGCCCGGTCGGAGAGAATGAATCTGTCGCGTTCGCGAACGGGGATGTCTACACAGCAGCAACGCCCGCGTCCTGCACAGATGCCGTCTCACGGCCATCTGCGCCTGCGACTCGACGAGGGTCGGTCGGGCGACGTGCACTTCCAGTTCGAAGCACCGCAAAAGCGCCTCGGCGGCGCGCTCGGCGCGTCGGTGATCGGCCACGCGGCATTCGTCGCCTTTTGGGCCGTGCTGCTCTGGATCGTCCCCGATTCGGTCCGCGAGGCGATCCTGCCCGATCAGTTTCCCCGCCAGATCGTGTGGCTCGCGGAGCCCGGGCCGGGCGGCGGCGGTGGCGGCGGCAACCAGCGGCCCGAGCCGCCGAAGCCTGCCGAGCTGCCGGGCAGGGAAGAAATCTCGGTCCCGACGCCGAAACCGGAGCCGACGCCGGAGGCCCCGGAGGAAACGCCGCCGCTGGAGCGGTTGACGATTCCTGCGCAGACGATCGCCGCGGCGCAGGAGGCGTCGATTGGAGTGCTCGACTCCGGCGATGCGTCGTCGCTCTCCACCGGATCCGGGCGCGGCTCCGGCGCGGGATCCGGACAAGGGTCGGGGCTCGGGCAGGGAACCGGGGGCGGCACCGGCGGCGGCGTCTACCGGCCGGGCAGCGGCATCGTGAACCCGCGGCTGGTGCGCGAGGTGAAGCCGCAGTACACCGCCGACGCGATGCGCGCCAAGATTCAGGGCACCGTGCTCCTCGAGTGCGTGGTGCTCCCGGACGGCAGCGTCGGCAAAGTGGACGTCGTCAAGACGCTCGACCCGACGTTCGGCCTCGACGCCGAGGCCGTCAAAGCCGCCAGGCAGTGGCGGTTCGTCCCCGGGACGCGCTTCGGCGAGCCGGTGGCGGTTCTCGTCACCATCGAGCTCACCTTCACGCTGCGCTAGCAGGCCCCGGGCACGCGCCACCACGCGGCACCCGCGTCGGCCGCCGACGGCAGCGAATGGCCCCATATTTACGGTAAGCTATAAAGCCATATGAAGACGACGATCGACCTGCCGGACGAACTGTTCGTGGCGGCGAAGAAGCGGGCGGCGGAGGAACGGCGCCCCATGCGCGACCTCGTGGCCAGGGGCTTGCGCGCGCAGCTGCAGCGCCCGGCTCGGAGCACGCGCCCGGCCACGGCGATCACGTGGGTGACCGTCAAGGGTGGACTGCCAACCGGCGTGGACGTCACCGATCGCGAGGCCATGCACGAGCGTCTGCGGCGACACCGGTGATTGCGCTCGACACGAATCTGCTCGTCTACGCGCATCGGTCGGCCACGCTCGAGCACCGGGCCGCGCGGCTCGCTATCGAGCGTGCGGCGGCCACCGACGGATGGGGTTTTGCCGCACCGGTGGTCGCCGAGTTCTGGAGTGTCGTCACCCATCCCGCCGCCAGCGGCCGGCCGTCCACGCCGGATGAGGCACGGCGATTTCTCACCGCGCTCGGCGACGCCGGCGCATATGTGTGGTCCCCCGGTACCGGATTCGGTCTTCGCCTGGCTCAACTGGCTGCCGACCTCCGCGTGCGTGGACACCGCGTGTTCGATCTTCAGATCGCGCTGTGCGCCTTCGAGGGTGGCGCGCGGGAGATCTGGAGCCACGATGCCCGCTTTGTGACGATTCCCGGCCTGCGGCTCGTGGGAGCATTGACGTAAGGGGTGAAGTCCACAGAGCCACAGACACTCGCCATATAATCGGACCGCTTCCGTGGCTCTGACGCCAGGCACCCGCTTCGGTCCCTACGACATCAGCACTCCGCTTGGCCGGGGCGGCATGGGCGAGGTCTGGCGCGCACGGCACACGGCGCTCAAGCGCGACGATGCGCTGAAGGTCCTGCCGGAGGCGTTCGCCACCGACCCCGACCGGCTCGCTCGATTCCAGCGTGAGGCGCAGGTCCTTGCCTCGCTGAATCATCCCAACATCGCGCACGTCTACGGCTTCGAAGAAGGTCCGACTGAAACCGGACACCACGTACGTGCCCTCGTCATGGAGCTGGTCGAAGGACCGACGCTCAACGACCGCATCGAGCAGGGACCGGTGCCGGTCGATGAGGCGCTGCCCATCGCCGCGCAGATTCTCGACGCGCTCGCCGCGGCGCACGAGCAAGGGATCATTCACCGTGACCTGAAGCCCGCCAATATCAAGCTGCGCGCGGATGGCGTGGTGAAGGTGCTCGACTTCGGTCTGGCCAAGGCGCTGGAACCGAGCACCGTCTCGCCCGATCTCTCCGGCCTGCCGACGATCACGAGCCCTGCGATGACGCAACGTGGCGTCATTCTCGGCACGGCCGCGTACATGAGTCCCGAGCAGGCCCGCGGCAAAGCCGTGGACAGGCGCAGCGACATCTGGGCGTTTGGCTGCGTGCTGTACGAGATGCTCACGGGCAGGCGCACATTTGGCGGGGACGACATGTCCGACACGCTCGCCAACGTGCTGAAGGTGGAAGCGGATTGGACCAGGCTTCCCGCCGGCGTGCCGCCGCGCGTGCGCGCGGCACTGCGGGCCTGTCTGCAGAAGGACCCGAGGCAGCGGATCGGTGACGCGCAGAGCGTACGGCTGGCACTGGAAGGCGCGTTCGAAGCGCCGGCATCGCAGAAGTCGGATTCCGCCGCGGCGGTGCGTGCGCCCGTGTGGCGGCGGGCGTTGCCCTGGGTCGCCGGGATCGTGCTGGGCGGCCTTCTCGTCGGTGTGGCGAACTGGGGGCTCACACAGCCGGCCACGCGGCCGGTGGCGCGGTTCGTCGTCACCACGCCCGATACGCCACTCTTCAACGGGTTCGTTGGAACACAGAACCTGGCGATCTCGCCCGACGGGACCCGCGTCGTCTATCGCGCGAGCGCGGGCGGGCGCATCCATCTCTACGTCCGGCGAGTCGATCAGCTCGAAGGAACCTCGCTGTTCAGTACTGCGCAAGATATCGTCAACCCGGTCGTCTCGCCCGATGGCGCCTGGGTCGTGTTCGCCACAAGTATGGACGCGACGTGGAAGAAGGTCTCCATGCTCGGGGGCCCTGCGGTCACGCTCTTTCCGTTTCCTGCGACCGCGCGCGGCGCCAGCTGGGCCTTGGACGACACCATCATCCTGAGCCAGGCTCAACTTGGCATGTTCCGGGTACCGGCGGCAGGCGGCGAGCCCATGGCGCTGACCACCCCCGACACCAAACAGGGCGAGGTCGCCCACTGGTGGCCCGAGGTGCTGCCCGGCGGCGACGCGGTGCTGTTCACCATCGTCAAGGGACTGGGCGTCGAGAACATGGAGATCGCCGTCCTCGATTTGACGACGGGCGAGCGGCGGACTCTGCTGGCGGGCGGCAGCCGTCCGCGGTACGCGCCCACCGGGCACATCATCTACGGCGTGAACGGCACGCTCATGGCGGTGCCGTTCGATCGCGACCGGCTCCAACTCACGGGCAACGCGGTGCCGGTGGCGGAAGGCGTCATGACGGATGGCCCGACTGGGGCGGTGGAGTTCGCGCTGTCGGCGGACGGGTCGCTGGTGTACGTCGCGGGGGTCAATCCCGGCGTGCGGCGATCGCTGGTGTGGGTGGACCGGGACGGCCGGGAGGAGGCGCTCGACGTCCCGCTTCGCGCGTACACCTCCCCGCGGATCTCGCCCGACGGCACCAAAGTGGCGCTGAACCTGCGCGACCAGGAGAACGACATCTGGATCTGGGATTTCGTCCGCGAAACGCTGACGCGCCTGACCTTCGATCCAGGGCAAGACCGCTTCCCCCTGTGGTCGCCCGACGGCCGGCGCATCGCCTTTTCCTCGCAGCGGGACAAGAGCCGGGGGAATCCGTTCTGGCAGGCGGCCGACGGCACAGGTACGGTGGAGCGGCTGGCCGAAAGCGACCGTCAGGTGTTCCCGACATCGTTTTCGCCCGACGGCACACGGATCCTCGTGTACGGTGACGCTGCCGGCAACCCGGATGACGACGACGTCTCCGTCGTGAACCCGCAAGGGGAGGCGCGAGCCACGCCTCTGCTGCACACGATGTTCAGGGAACAGAGCGCGGAGGTGTCACCCGACGGGCGCTGGCTGGCCTACACCTCGAACGAGTCCGGACGCGATGAGGTCTACGTGCGGCCCTTCCCCGACGTCGACAAGGGACGCTGGCAGGTGTCGACGGGCGGTGGGGCTTGGGCCACGTGGGCTCGCAACGGCAGAGAACTGTTCTTCCGAAACGGCGCGGCGCTGATGGCCGTGCCCGTCCAGATCGCCCAGAGCTTCGCGGCGGGGAACCCGAAGGTCGTGTTCGAAGGCGAGTACGCGACGCCGCAGGGGGGACGCCCCTACGACGTGTCGCTCGACGGCCGGCGGTTCCTGATGATCAAGGAGGGCGCGGCGACAGGCGACGGCGCGCCGCAGGCCCAGATCATCCTGGTCCAGCACTGGCTCGAAGAACTGAAGCGCCTCGTACCCACGCGCGGTTCGCAGTAGAATCCACGGCACCTACAGCTTTTCCAAAGGAGCGTGTTTATGCGCGGTTGCATCCTGTTTGTCGTCGGCCTGACCGTCGGCGTGAGCATCCAGGCCCTTGCGGCCCAGAACATGACCCCGAATCGTGGGCTGATCGGCCTGAATCACGTGGGACTGGCGGTTCCCAACCTCAACGAGGCGATTACGTACTACACGAAGACGCTGGGGTTCCCGGAGGCGTTCCGCAGCCTCGACGAGAAGGGGGAGCCGCGGCTCGTGTACGTCCACATCACAAGAAATACGTTCGTGGAGCTGCAGCCGGGCAAGCCAGGGGCGCCGGCGATGATCAACCACATGGGCATCCAGGTCGAGAAGATGCAGCCGGTGATCGACATGTTCAAGAAGCGGGGCGTCGATGTCTCGGACAGCCGCGTCAGTCCGACGAACGCCGTGCTCTCGAACATCACGGATCCCAACATGATCCGCATCGAGCTCGCCGAGCTCGTGCCGGAGTCGCAGCACTACCAGGCCATCCAGAAGTGGCACTGATCGTCTACCGCGACGACTGTCCCTGCCGCTCCTTCTGCAGCTGGTCCACGTAGTTCTTTTCAGAACGCTCGACTGCCGCGCGGAAGCCTTCGGGGTCCACGAACCGGTTCGGGTTGTACGCATCGCCCGGCTTGTACTTTTCGTGCAGCCGGAATTGCCCGGCATGCGACGACAGGAAGACGTCGATCGTCATCT
>CAZGLC010000007.1:20267-44156 GCA_964526235.1 uncultured Bifidobacteriaceae bacterium | reverse complement strand
GACGGTCAACAGGCTGGTGCCTCCGGGCGGTCGCCGGCAACCTGTGGCGCCAGTGGACGATAGGAAATATTTAGGAAAGATTAGAGGCCTCCCGAGTTCACCGGAGGCAGACGCGGGTGCCGGAGGCAAGCGGCATGCAGGAACGGCGCGATTATAGGGCGACGCGCCGGGGCCTTCTCCCAGAATGTCGCGCTTGCGTTTTTCCTCCGGTTGATTTGTAGTGGTGCCGCGTCACACCCCGGGGTCCGTACCGCAGGAGCATTCATGCGAAAGCTGCTCGGCATATTCGTGGTCCTGGCCGCCGCGATCGTCACGCTGACGGCGCAGTCGCCGCCGCAGTCGCCCGCGCCCTCCCCGTCCCCGGGCCAGACCGAACCCGCCGCTCAGGGACCGACGTTCCGCACCGGCATCGACCTGATTGCCGTCGACGTGGCCGTGGTCGATCGCAACGGCCGCCCGGTGGAGGACCTGCTGACCCCCGACTTTGCCGTGAAGATCGACGGCCAGCCGCGCCGCGTCGTCTCGGCCGAGCACGTCCGGATCGATCTCGAGGCCGCCAAACGCGAGGCCGCCGACCCGTTCGAGTCGCACTTCACGACGAACCTGAAGCCGCTGAACGGACGGATGTTCGTCATTGCCGTCGATCAGATCGGCACGCGCCTCGGCTCGGCGCGGGCGCTGCTCAACACGGCGGCGAACTTCCTGAAGCGGCTGAGCCCGGCCGATCGCGTGGCGTTCGTCGCCTATCCGGCGCCGGGCATCCAGGTCGGCTTCACCAACGACCACCTCCGCCTCCGCCAGGCGATGGAGCGCATCGTCGGCCGCAACCAGGCGTTTCAGGGCCGGTACAACATCGGGCTGTACGAGGCCGTCGCGATTTCCGAGCGCGGCGACGGCCGCGTCTTCGCGCAAGTCGTCCTGCGCGAGTGCCCGCGCATGGTCGGCCCGGCGCTCGAGCAGTGCGAACGCGATCTGATGTCGGAAGCGAGCACGATGGTGCGCACGGTCCGCCAGGAGACGACCGAGTCGCTCCGCGGCCTGTACGAGGTGCTGATGGGGCTGTCGGTGATCGACGGCCCCAAGACGATGATTCTGCTCTCGGAAGGCATGGTGCTCGAGAGCCCGAGCGATCTCGACTTCGTCATCCGGGCGGCGGCCTTCGCGCGCGTCACCATACATGTGATGGTGCTCGACGTGCCCCGGCACGACATTACGGTGGCCCGCCTGGCACCGACCGCCACGGAAGACCGCGACATGCAGGTGTCGGGGCTGGGCGACCTCGCCTCCGGCTCGCGCGGCGCGCTGTACTACGTGGCCGGCACCGGCGAAACCATCTTCGAGCGGCTTGCGTCGGAAACGCTGGCGTACTACATGCTCGGCGTGGAGCAGGCCACGGGCGACCGCGACGACCGGCAGCACCGCATCGACGTGGACGTGAAGCGGCAGAACGTCACGGTCCGCTCGCGCCGCGCGTTCGTGCTGTCCTCGTCGACGACGACCCGCCGCAAGGCGGAAGAGACGCTGATGGACGCGCTGAAGTCGCCGTTCGGCGTTGCGGAGATTCCGCTGCGGCTCACCACCTTCACGCAGAAGGATCGATCGAGCGACAAGGCGCGCATCATGATTGCGGCCGACGTCGGCCAGCCGGGCGGCACCCCCGAGGAGTTCACGCTCGGCTACGTCCTCCTCGACGCCGAGGGGAACGTCGTCTCGGGCAACATCGACAAGCGCGTGCTCTCGATGCCGAACGGCGCGCCGAACGTGGCGCGCGACTACATCACCGACGTGCTGGTCGACCCGGGCACCTATTCGCTTCGCTTCGGGGTCGTCGATGCCACCGGGCGGCGGGGCGGCCTCATCCGCGACGTGAACGCGTGGAAGTTCGGCGGCGAGGAATTTGCGCTCGGCGATCTGGTGATCGGCGACGCCGGCAGCGACGGCAACGGCCGCATCCGGCCGGGGGTGGAGCCGCGCGTCGGGGCCAACGTCGGCGCGGTGCTCGAGCTGTACTCGACCAACCCCGCCGTGCTCGGGGCGACCACGGTCGACTTCGAGGTTGCCGACGATCAGGATTCGCCCGCGCTCCTCGCGGCGCCGGCGCAGATGATCGCGGGCGGCGCGCCGTCGCACCGCGTCGGGCAGGGCGTCGTCTCGGCGACGCTGCTGCCGGCGGGCCGCTACGTCGCGCGGGCGCGCGTGCTGCGCGCCGGCAAGGTGGCCGGCGTCCTCTCCCGGCCGTTCATCCTCGACGCACCCGCTGACAGCGCGCTGCCGGTGCCGTTCCTGCGCGGGAACGTGGCGGCCTTCGACCGTCAGGCGACGCTGCAGCGCGACGTGCTGCGGGGCATGCTCGACGCCGTGGAGAAGCGAACGCCCGCGCTCAAAGGTCCTGTCGCGGAAGCCAGGGCTGGCCGGTACGGCGCCGCCGCGCTCGAGGCGCTCACCGCGGGCGAGGATCAGGCTGCGGCGTTCTTCAAGGGCCTCGAGTGGTACACCAAGGGACAGCTCAACGAAGCGGCGACGCAGCTGGCGCTGGCCGCCGGCCCGCGGCGCGATTTCTATCCCGCGGCGTTCTATCTGGGCGCGGTGTTCGCCGCGGCGGGGCGCGACCGCGACGCCGCCGGCGTGTGGCAGATGGCGCTCGGCCAGGAGCCGAGGCCCGCGCTCGCCTACACCCTGCTCGCCGATGCGCGGCTGCGCGACGGGCAGCCGGATTCGGTCATCGACGTGCTGAAGGCCGCGCACGAGCGCACCCCCGCCGATGACGAGATCGGGCAGCGGCTGATGGCGGCGTACCTGATGACCGGGCGCTACCAGGAGGCGCTGCCGGTGCTCGATCGCTACATCGCGGGGCACCCGGCGGATCAGACCGCGCTCTTCGCGGCGGTGTTCACGCAGTACCACGTGGTCACGCGCGAGCGTCTGGCCGTGTCGCAGGCCGACCAGGCCCGCCTCGCGAAATACGTCCAGGCCTACACCGGGCCGTACAAGGCGCTGCTCGCGAAATACCTCCAGATCATGCGCGGCAAGTGATCTACCTCCACGGGTGTAATTACCCGTGGTCCACAGACGGAACGACCGTCTACTACGGGCTCGATTTCGGCGCGAACGTCTGGGGATCGCATCTCGGCG
Organism: uncultured Bifidobacteriaceae bacterium; assembly: GCA_964526235.1. Lineage (GTDB taxonomy): Bacteria > Acidobacteriota > Vicinamibacteria > Vicinamibacterales > UBA2999 > MELF01. Next base: position 41,024 of record CAZGLC010000007.1, on the reverse strand, counting down.
TGTCGACGCGCCGCGAGGCGGTCGCGCGCGATCTCGCCGCGATGGCAGCCCTCGGCTTCACGTCCGTGCGGTGGTTCGTCTTCGCCGACGGCCGCGCCGGCATCGTCTACGACGACCGCGGGATGCCCGCCGGGCCCGATGCTCACCTCTTCGCCGATCTCGACGCGGCGCTCGAGCATGCGCGCGAGGCAGGCCTGCGGATCGATTTCGTGCTGCTCGATCACCGCTGGATGTTCGGCGGCCTGGCCGACATGCTCGCGGATCCCATCACCGGTGTGACGTACGAAGCGGAGCTGCCGGAGGGACGCGCCGGCGTGCTGCTGTCGGCCGGCGGCCGCGACGGCTTCTTCGACGCTGTCATTCGGCCGATGATCCGGCGCTACGGCCCCTCCGGCGCGCGCGCCGATCTCGGGCCCGCCGTCCTCGGCTACGAGTTCATGAACGAGCCCGATTTCGTCGTCGAGGAGTGGGAGCGCGACCTGAGCCCGCGCGTGCGGCGCCCGCTGCGCTTCGACCTGCTCGCGGCGCTCGTCTCACGTCTCAGCGACCTCGTTCATGCCGAGCACCCGGGCGCGATGACCACGATCGGATGCGCCCGTCTGCACAACCTGTGGGCATGGGACGACGAGGCGCTCGGCCTCGACCTGCTGCAGGTGCACTCGTATCCGGCGGCGGACGGTTCGGCGGCCGGCAGCGACGTATTCGGCACCCCGGCGGCGGTGCTCGGTGTGCGGCGGCCGGTCGTCATCGGCGAATGCCCGGCACACAGAACCGGCGAGTATCTCGAGTTCGCGATGGCAGGCGGCTACGCGGGCGCGTGGCCGTGGAGCTTCAGCGGCACCGACGCGCAGGGGCGGGTGCCGGCGGAGCCGCTGCGCGAGTTTGCGGCACGGCATCCGGAGGTCGTGAACCCTCGCGCACGAAGGACGTAGGGCGCGGCTTTACGCCGCGCCGGCGGGCCGTGAAGGCCCGCCCTACTTGTCCAACGCTTCGATCGTCGCGATCGACGGCTCGCGCTGCTGCCGGAGCCGTGCGGCCACGTCTTCGGCGCGCCGCATCACGCGCAGGATGTTCAGGCCGAGCGCCTTCCGCACGTCCTGCTCCGGCCAGCCGCGACGCAGCAGCTCCGCCGTCAGCGCCGGGAACTTGGACACGTCCTCGAGGCCCGCGGGAACCGCCGGGATCCCGTCGAAGTCGCTGCCGATGCCGACGTGATCGGGACCGGCCACCCTGCGCACGTGGTCCATGTGGTTGGCGACGTCGGCCAGCGACGCCTTGCCCCCGCGCACCAGGAATGTCGGCACGAACGTGATCATCACGATCCCGCCGTTCTTCGGCAGCAGCCGCAGCACCTCGTCGGGCACGTTGCGGTCGTGGTCGTGCAGCGCCCGCGCGTTCGAGTGCGAGAAGATCACAGGCGCCTCCGTCACCCGCGCCGCGTCGAGCATCGTGTCGGGCGAGGTGTGGCTCAGATCGACGAGCATGCCGAGCCGGTTCATCTCGCGCACGACCTCCTCGCCGAAGCGCGAGAGCCCGCCGAGCCGCGGCTTGTCGGTGCCCGAGTCGGCCCAGCGCACGTTGGCGCTGTGCGTCAGCGTCATGTAGCGCGCGCCGGCGGCGTGGAACATCCGCAGCGCCGCCAGCGAATTGTCGATGGCATGCCCGCCTTCCATGCCGATGAGCGACGCGATCTTTCCCGCCTTGAAGATCCGCTCGACGTCGGCGGCCGTCGTCGCCAGCTCGAACGTGTCGGGATACTCCGCGACCATCCGGTGGACGACGTCGATCTGCTCGAGCGTGGTGCGCACGGCGGCGGCGCCCTGGAGCGTCGCCGGCACGTAGACCGACCAGAACTGCCCGCCCACGCCTCCCTGGCGCAGCCGCGGGATGTCGGTGTGGATCTTCGGCTGCGGGAGGCGGATGTCGAGGCGGTTCAGGTCGCGCTCGGCGTTGTGCTCGCGCAGCGCCCACGGATAGTCGTTGTGCCCGTCGATGAGCGGCGTCTCCCGGTGGAGCGCTCTCGCGCGGGCGACCAGATCGCCCTGCTGCGCCTGCAGCCCCGCTGCGGCGGCGAGCATCAGGAGGAGGAGGAACCGCACGGTATGATTATCGCCAAGGAGGCACAGGACGCATGTCACGTGCTGCTTCGATTTGTGTAGCCGCGGCGCTGGCGGTCTCGGCCGCCGCCGCGCAGGGGCAGGGGGGCCGCGGGCGCGCGATCCCGATCACGCCGGGCCAGGAATGCCCGCCCGGGACGACGCTCGTCCGGGTTGGCCAGTGCCAGGCGCCCGAATCGCCCGCGCCGAGCATCGTCGACTACCGCCCGACATCGACGCTGGTGGTCGACGAGCACCCCGTGCCGCGCGCGAAATTCCCCGTCGTCGACATCCACAGCCACACCGGCCCGACGCCGCAGACGATCGACCGGCTCGTTCGGGAAATGGACGCGCTCAACATCCGCGTCTTGAACAACCTGAGCGGCGGCTCCGGCGCCGAGCTGAAGCAGCGCGTCGACTACATCCGCGGCACGAAGCACGCGAACCGCTTCACCGTCTTTGCGAACGGCCTCAACGGGTTCCGCGACGTCGAGGCGGGCTACGGGAAACAGGCGGCCGCGCAGCTCGAGGCGGACGTCAAGAACGGCGCGATCGGATTCAAGATCTTCAAGCCGACGGGCATGGACACGCTCAAGAAGGACGGCAGCCGTCTGAAGATCAACGACCCCGAGCTCGCGCCGATCTGGGAGACCGCCGCGCGGCTGAACATCCCCGTCATCATCCACACCGGCGAGCCGCAGGAATTCTTCCGCCAGCCCGACATGCACAACGAGCGCTGGCTCGAGCTGGCGCTCTTTCCCGACCGCCGGCAGTACCTGAATCCGAACAAGGTGACGTTCGAGCAGCTCAACGCCGAGCGGAACGATCTGTTCCGGACGCATCCGAAGACGCGCTTCATTGCGGCGCACTTCGGCTGGCACGCGAACAACCTCGGCCTGGCGGGGACGCTCCTCGAGGAGCATCCGAACGTGGTGCTCGAGCTCGCGGCCATTCTCTACGATCTGGGACGGCAGCCGCGCAGCGCCCACAATTTCTTCGTGAAGTATCAGGACCGGGTCCTCTTCGGCAAGGACACCTACGCGCCGCCGGAGTTCCCGTACTACTGGCGCGTGCTCGAGACGACCGACGAGTACTTCGACTACTACCGCGACTATCACGCGTTCTGGAACCTGTACGGGATGGGGCTGCCGGACGCGGTGCTGCGGAAGGTCTACTACCAGAACGCGCTGCGCGTGACGCCCGGCCTGCCGCAGAGCGGCTGGTAGTCGTACTCGCTCGCCTCGGTCAGGCGGCGGGCGTCAGCGGCCTCAACCCGACGGCCCTGGCGAGCTGCTGCTGGCGGCGGTCGAACGTCACGAACACGCGAAGACCAAGCTCCAGTGCGGTGGCCACGTGCAGGACGTCCAGCGTGCGGCACCCGAGCGCCGCGGTATGCGCGCGGCTGATCTCGGCTGCACGCTTCAGCGTTGCGCGCCACAGGACATCGGCGGGAGCGTAGCGGCCGTCGGTCTGGTCCTCTTCGAACGACGCCAGTGCATCGCCCGTGCGATCAGCGGTCGCCACGATTGGCGTCGTGGAGTGACGCGGCAGCGGCGGCGCCGAGGGGACGCGGCTGATGGCGGCGCAGCCGCGCCATGTAGTCCTTGACGGCTGGGCGCTTCTTGGGTTCGGTCGAGACATACGACGTGAGGCGGTACCTCGGCGTGCCCTGATCCGTGACGATGACCTCGCCCTGCTGCTCGACGAGTTTCTTGACCTTGGGAAACTGGTTGCGCAGCTCGCGAACGGTGGCAATAGCGGCCATGTGAGACGAGTATGTCTCACGCCGGACCGAGCGTCCAGAGAAGCGGTTCCCGCTCACCAGGCAAAGAGTCCGGTCACGCGGGCACCAGATGCGCGGACCCGCGCTCGCAGACGAACGCCGCGCCGCGCGTGTCACGGTCGGTCCGCTCCTGCACCGTCGGCACGAAATACCACTCGGCCAGCATCCGCGCGGACGTGACGTCCAGCACCACATAGCCGCGGCTGTCGCCCTCGAGCAGTTTCAGATGCGGGAGCGCCGAGCGCAGCAGCGGCGCGTGCTCTCGCGCCGCCGCGCTCGTGAACAGCGGCAGCGAGCTGACGGCGGGCGTCAGCATTTCCACCGCCAGCGACCCGCTCCCCGTGGACGGCTGGTACCCCTCCCACGGATTGCGCGCCACGTCGAACGCCCACGAGCTGTGGAGGTCGCCGCTCAGGATGGCGACGTCGCGCACGCGCTCCGCGGTCAGGAAGTCGAGGACGCGGTCGCGTGCGCCCTGATAGCCGTCCCACGTGTCGGGATACGGCACCGGCCATTGTGGCGGCGTCACGCGCGAGAACATCACCTGCTGCCCGAGCATGCGCCAGGCGGTGCCCGACTGCTGTGACGCGCGCAGCTGGCCGAACAGCCACGCTTCCTGCGCGGCGCCCAGGATCGTGCGTGCCGGATCGGTAATGGCCGCGACGTCCTTGCCTGGCGCCTGCCGGTCGCGGAGTCCGCGCGTGTCGAGCATGAGCAGGTCGACGAGACTGCCGAATCGGAAGCTGCGGTAGAGGCGGATGCCCGGACCAGCCGATTCGCGAATCGGCATCCACTCGAGATACGCCCGGTACGCGGCCGCCTGCCGGACCGCCCAGTCGCCCTCACCCCGATCCGGGTTGTGGTTGCCGGCGCCGCCCGACCAGCCGTTGTTGGTCACCTCGTGGTCGTCCCACACCGCGATGAACGGATGCCGCCGGTGCGCCTCCTGCAGGTCGGGATCGGATCGATAGGTGGCGTACCGGATGCGGTAGTCGCTGAGCGTGACCGCCTCCTTCCGCGGCTCGGGGATGCGCAGCAGGCCGGTGCCGTCTCCGTACACGCCGTTCTGAAACTCGTAGATGTAGTCGCCGACGTGGACGACGGCGTCGAGGTCGTCGCGGTTGGCAACGGCGCGATAGACGTTGAAGTAGCCTGCGGGATAGTTCGCGCAGCACGTCGAGGCGAGCCGCACCCGATCGGCGGCGGCGGGCAGCGTCTTCGTCCGGCCGATCGGTGACCGCTCGCCGACGGTCTCGAACGCGTAGAAGTACGGACGGCCGGGTTGGAGCCCGCCGGCGTCGACCTTCACCGTGAAGTCGCGCTCGGCCGACGTGCGCGCGGTGCCGCGCGCCACGACCTGGCTGAGCACCGGATCGCTGGCGACCCGCCACTCCACGTCGACCGTTCCGGCCACGTCAGCCGGCGTCACCCGCGTCCACAGGATCACGCGATCGATCAGCGGATCGCCGCTGGCGACGCCGTGCCGGAACAGCCCAGAGCCGGCCGCGGTCTGCGCGTGCCCGGCACGAGGGGCGAGACAGGCCAGCGACGCCGCGCTCGTCCAGATGAACTGCCGGCGGCTCAGCGACACAACGGGGCGATGGTACACCCACCGGCCGCGCACGCTGAAACGCGCGCGTTGACAGCGCGCGCTACAGGCGCTTGACACCCCGACGCGCCCTCACTACGCTGGATCCCGGCCATGCTGCAGTGGTTTCGCGTCCAGGCCGCACGTGTTGCCGCCGCCACGCTCGTCTGGATGATGGCGGCCGGCGGCGCAGCGGTCGCCCCGCACGAGGACGACTGCCACGACGCCGCGTGCAGCCCCATCGTCGTCGAGCACGACGCCTCGGCCCACCGGGTCGGCGCGCCGTCCGTCGAGGACGATGGCCATCCGCTGCACTGTCTCGTGTGTCACTGGGTGCGGGCGTTCCGTCCGCGCACGGAAGTGCGATTCGTCTCGGCCCCCGCCTCTCAGGCGGCGGTCCGCTTGCCGGTCCGGTCCTTCGTCATTCCCAGCCGCGCGCCTGTCGCGCAGCCCCCGCTCCGCTCGCCGCCGGCGTCTCCGATCGCAGCGTAATTGCGTGGATGTGGGGCGAACCCTGCGGGTTCGCCGGGCGAGCCGGACACAGCTCGCACCACGCGTGTGTACGTTGTTTTCTTCGACGGAGACGACATCATGCATGTACGAAGGTTCGCGGGCGTACTCACATTTCTCCTGGCCGCGACGGCGATACCGACCGCCGTCGCCGCCCAGACCGGCGTGGACGTCTCGGGGCGGTTGACGAACTCCCTGTCGGGCGATCCGATCCCGAACGCGACGGTTCAAATCGACGAGTTGAATCGACAGGTGATGTCCGCGGCGGACGGCACGTTCTCGTTCCCGAACGTCCCGGCCGGCACGTACCACGTGTCGGTCCACTCGCAAGGTTATTCGACGCGGCGGACGGAAGTCGTCGTGACGAATGCCACGCTGCCGCGGATGGATTTCCAGATCGATCCGGAGCTGCACTTCGAGGAGGTCACCACGGTGACCGGCGACGCGCGCAGCCAGTTCGAGGTCTACCAGCCGACCGCGGTGCTCTCGGGTCAGGAGCTGACGAAACAGCTCGAGATGTCGCTCGGGGCAACCTTGGAGAACCAGCCGGGCATGGCGTCGCGCAGTTTCGGCCCGGCGCCCGCCAGGCCGGTGGTACGGGGACTGGATGGCGATCGCGTGCAGATCCTGCAGGACGGCCAGCGGATGGGCGATCTGTCGAGCCAGTCGGGCGATCACGGCGTCACCGTCAATCCCGCCGCGGCCGAGCGCATCGAAGTCGTGCGCGGGCCCGCCACGCTGCTCTACGGCGCGAACGCGATTGGAGGGCTGGTCAACGTCATCACCGAGGACATTCCCACGCGGCGTATCGAAGGGGCTCGCGGCAACTTCACGTTCGACGTCGGCTCGGCGGCCAACGAAGGGGCCGCGGCAGCCGATATCCGCGCCGGCGACGGCACGTGGGCGCTGCATGCCGGCGGCGGCGGCCGCCGATCCGGTGACGTCCGTACGCCGGAAGGCGATCTCGAGAACTCGCAGTCGCGCAATGGCTTCGGCAATCTGGGACTGTCGTGGACCGGCGAGAACCGGTACTTCGGCGGCAGCTATGGCTACGACGACACGAAGTACGGAGTCCCCGTGGTCGAAGAGGGACAGGTGCAGCTCACGCCGCGCCGCCACGCATTCGGACTCCGGACCGGTGGCCAGGGGCTCACGGGCGCGCTCGAATCGTATCGGGCCACGCTGTCGGTTCGTCGATACAAGCACGACGAGCTCGAGGGCGAGGAGGTCGGCACCGCTTTCGAGAACAACACCGAAGAAATCGAACTGATGGCCGGCCACCGCGCGGTCGGACGCCTCAAAGGCAGTGTCGGCGCCTGGGTGCTGAATCGGGCGTTTGGAGCAAGCGGTGCGGAAGCGCTGTCACCCGACGTCGATTCGCGTGCGGTGTCCGCGTTCGTCTACGAGGAAGTCACCTGGCCCCATCTGACGTTTCAATTCGGCGGCCGTATCGACCATACGCGGTACTCCCCCGTTGACGAGGACGAGCGCACCTTCACCAGCGGTTCCGGCTCTCTCGGGCTTCTGTTCAGGCCCGCGGCGGCCAACGAGCGGTTCACCATTGCCATGAGCCTCGCGAGGGCCGCGCGCAATCCCGCGTTGGAGGAGCTCTTCTACTTCGGGCCTCATCCGGGCAACTTCGCGTTCGAAGTCGGCAACCCGGATCTCGAACCAGAGCACGCTCTCGGATTCGATCTGTCGGCACGCTGGCGCGGCGCCCGCGCGTCGGGCGAGGTCACGTATTTCCGCAATGACATCCAGAACTTCGTGTTCCGGAGACCGCTCACGGAAGCGCAGCTGGTGCGCCGGCTGCGCGAGTTCGAAGGGCGGTTCCCGGAACGGGATCTCGAGATCGACGAGGCGGGACAGTTTCCAATCATCGAAAACGTCAGCGCGAACAGCGTGCTGCAGGGCATCGAGGCACACGGCGACTTCGGTCTGACCTCGAGACTGTTCGCCGAGTTCGGCCTCGATTACATCCGCGGCACGCTCAAAGACAGCGACGATCCGCTGCCCCGGATGCCGCCGTTTCGGACGCAGCTGGGTCTGCGCTACCAGTACAACGCGTTTCAGGTCGGTGGCGCGGTGACGGCTGTCGCGAAGCAGGACCGCATCTTCGCTGTGGAGACTCCCACCGATGGCTACGGCCTGCTGCGTCTGTATACCGCGTACTCCATGATGTCCGGCCGAGTGCTCCACACGATCACCGCACGGCTCGACAACGTCACCGACGAGCTGTACCGAAACCATCTGTCGCTCATCAAGGATCTCGCGCCGGAGATGGGTCGGAACGTCAAGGTTCTCTACAACGTCAGGTTCTGATTCCGCAGGATCCGCTGGAGGTCAGGCGCGAGCGGCGCCTCGATCTCCAGCGTCCGCCCGGTGATCGGGTGCGGCAGCGCCACGCGCCACGCGTGCAGCGCCTGTCGCCCCAGCCCGGCGTACGGCGCGCCGTACGACGCGTCGCCGACGATCGGCCATCCGCGTGACGCCAGGTGCACGCGGATCTGGTGGGTGCGCCCGGTCACGAGCTCGCATCGGACCAGGGCACAGCCGTCGCCGGTTGAGAGAAGTTCGTACTCGGTGCGGCTGGTTTGCCCCGCCGCATCGACGACCACGCGCCGGCGGTCGGCGGCGCTGCGCGCGAGCGGCGCCTCGATCGAGCCTCTTCCGGGCACAGGCGTGCCGCCGACGATCGCGAGATACTGCTTCTTCACGCGGCCGGCTGTCGTGTCCCGCTGCACCAGCTTGTGGACCTCGGCGGTCAACGCCACCAGCACCACCCCTGAGGTGTCCTTGTCGAGGCGTGTCACGATCCGCGGCTGCACCCCGGTGGCGACGCGCGCGAGCAGCCCGTTCAGGAGCGTCCCCGACCAGTTCCTGTACGTCGGATGCACGACCATGCCGGCCGGCTTGTTCACCGCCATCAGCCACTCGTCCTCGTACAGGACGGCAATGTCGATCGGTTCAGGTTCGGGTGGAGGGCGCATCTTGTACAGTATGTCGATGCCTGTTCCTGCCGCGCATTTCGTCAACAACCATCGTCTCATTCCGCCATTTCCCGCGGGTCTGGAGCAGGCCGTGTTCGGCATGGGGTGCTTCTGGGGCGCCGAGCGGTTCTTCTGGCAGGCGCCGGGCGTCTACAGCACCGCGGTCGGATACGCGGGCGGCTCTACGCCGAACCCGACCTACCGCGAAGTCTGCAGCGGCATGACCGGCCACACCGAGGTCGTCCTCGCCGTGTTCGATCCGACGCAGACGACGTACGAGACGCTGCTGAGGATTTTCTGGGAGAACCACGACCCGACCCAGGGAATGCGGCAGGGCAACGACGCCGGCACGCAGTACCGGTCGGCGATGTACACCTTCTCGCCCGAGCAGGCGCGCGCGGCGGCGGACTCGCGCGCCGCGTATCAGGATCGGCTCACGGCCGCCGGCTACGGGCGCATCACGACCGAGATTGCCGACGCGCCGCCGTTCTACTACGCGGAGGAGTACCATCAGCAGTACCTCGCGAAAAACCCAGACGGCTACTGCGGGCATGGCGGCACGGGCGTCAGCTGTCCTGTCGGTGTGAGTGCCTGAAGTGCCTAGAAGTGCCTGAAGTGCCTGAAGTGCGATGAGTAGAGTTACTTACAGCAATACGCCCGATCGGGAGGATCAGGTGCAGCTCCGCGCTGCGCACGGCGTGAGGATCGTCAACGACGCCGAGGAAGGCACCGGCGTCAATGCGCTGCCGGGCGGCGTCTACGGCTATACGTACTCACCCGGGCTGACCAATGCGCCGCTGTTTGCCGCGCGGCGGTACCGCAGTTACGAATTGCACAAGCTCGGTACCGGTGAGACCTTCATCGTGGGGTACGCCGACGCCGCGACCGCGCAGCAGATCGCGTCGGCCGCGGACGAGGTCACCGTCCGCGTGCAGCCGGAGGCGACGCCGGATGCCGCGGTCCTTGTGCGGGTACCGTACTCGTCGATCCAGCGCCACCGGCAGTACGCCGCGCCCAATCAGGACGGCTTTCTGGTGACGCTCGGCCCCGTTTCGGCCGGCCTTGCCGGATCGCTCGACCACTCGGACCACGAGCCGGCGTAAAGCTTCGTCCCGCGCAGCCCTGCGTGCTCCATCGCCAGCAGGTTGTGGCACGCGGTGACGCCCGAGCCGCAGTACATCACCACCTGATCGGGAGAGCGGCCGCCCAGCGTCTCGGCAAACTGCCGGCGGAGCGTGTCTGGCGGCAGCATCACGCCGTCCTCCGTCACATTGCGCCGGTAGAAATGATTCACGGCACCCGGAATATGGCCCGGCGTGCGGTCGAGCGGCTCGCTCGCGCCCTCGAAACGCTCGGGCGCGCGGGCGTCGACCAGCAGCACGTCAGGACTGCCGAGCATCCGCTCCACCTGGTCGACGAGCACGCGCAGCTCCTTGCGGCGCTGCGCGCGGAACATCGCTGCCGGTCTCGTCTCGTCGCCGCGACGTACCGGACGTCCCTCACGGCCCCATTTTGCCCATCCGCCGTCGATCACCGCCACCGTAGCGTGTCCAAGGTACCGGAGCATCCACCAGAGGCGGCTCGCGTAGCTGCCGGTGTCCTGGTCGTAGATCGCCACCTGCGTCCCGGGCGCGATGCCGAGCCGGCCGAACGTGGCTTCCATATCCTCGACGCACGGGAGCGGATGGCGACCGTTGGTGCCGCTCGGCGGCGCGGAGAGATCCTCCGACAGGCTCGCGTAGACCGCTCCCGGAATGTGGCCGGCGCGGTACTGCTGACGTCCCCAGGTGTGATCCTTCAGGTCGTAGCGGCAGTCGACGATGACCCACGAACCGTCGAGGTGCCCGGCGAGGATGTCGGTGGACACCAACGTCGTGAACATCAGCTGATCAGGATAGCGCTCCGGCGTCGATGCGGGCCGGAACTTCGTCGTCGCGCGGCGTTAACCCTGGAACCGCTCGAGCGCCGCGATGCGCGTCTCGATCGGCGGATGGGTCGAGAAGAACACCATCCAGCCGCGCTTGCCGTTGATCTTCAGCGTGGCCAGCGCCTGGTGCTGCGTCTCGACGAGCTCGCGATTGGCCGCGAGACGCCGCAGCGCGGCGAGCATCCGGTCGCGTCCCGCCAGCAGCGCGCCGCCGCGGTCGGCGCGGAATTCGCGCTGCCGCGAGAACCACGCGGTGATGAGCGACCCGAGGATGCCCAGCACGATCTCCAGCACGATGACGACCATGAAGCTGACGCCGGCGCCGCGGTCGCGTGAATCGCCGCGCGAGGCGAGCGCGAAGGCGATGATCCGCGCGAAGAACATCACGAACGCGTTGATCACGCCCTGGAGCAGCGTCATCGTGACCATGTCGCCGTTGCCGATGTGCGCGATTTCGTGGCCGATCACGCCCTCGACCTCTTCGCGCCGCAAGGAGCGGAGAAGGCCCGTCGACACAGCCACGAGGCTGCGGCTCTTGCTTGGACCGGTCGCGAACGCGTTGACCTCGGGCGAGTCGTAGACGGCGACTTCCGGCATCGGCAGGTTGGCCTGCTGCGTCAGCCGCGCCACCGTGCTGTAGACCCAGTCGAGCTCCTCCTGCCCGGTGCGGCCGTCCACGAGGCGCGCCCCCGTCGCCTTCTTGGCGATGAAGCGCGACATCTGGAGCGAGATGAACGCCCCGCCCATGCCCCACACGAGGCAGAAGAACGCGAGCGCCCGCATGTCCAGGCCGGCCGGACCGACGTATTGGCCGACGCCCAGAAGCGACATCACGATCGACAGCGTGATGACGATCGCCAGGTTGGTGACTAAGAAGAGGAAGATGCGTTTGCCCATATATGGAGCATATCTAATTTCGCAGCCGTTCGGCGAGCCGATGGAGGAAGAGTCCGACATCGGTCACCACCCCCACCGTCTGCGCCGAGCCGCGGTCGGAGAGCTTGGTGACGACCGCGGGATTGATGTCGACGCAGACGACGCGCACCCACGACGGCAGCATGTTGCCGACGCCGATGCTGTGGAGCATCGACGAGAGCATCAGCACGAGCTGCACGTTGCGCGAGAGGACCTCGCTATAGCGGTCCTGCGCGTCGACCAGATCCATCAGCGTATCGGGCAGCGGGCCGTCATCCCGGATGCTGCCGGCCAGCACGTACTCGACGCCGTGCTTCACGCACTCGTACATCACGCCCGAGGTGAGGACGCCGGCGTCGACCGCCTGGCGGATGCCGCCGGCGCGGTTGATGGTGTTGATGGCCGCCATGTGGTTGCGGTGCCCCTGCTCGACCGCGGCGCCGCCGATCAGGTCGATGCCGAGCGACGTCCCAGACAGCGCGTACTCGATGTCGTGCACGGCCAACGCATTTCCCGCGAGCAGGACGTCGACGTAGCCGTGCCGGATGATGTCGGCGAAGTGCTCGACGCCGCCCGTGTGCACGACGACCGGCCCGGCGACGACGGCGATGCGCCCGCCGCCCTGCTTCACGTGCTGCATCATCTCGGCGATCCGCGACACCACGCCCTCCACGCGGCGCTCGGACGAGACGTCGTTGCTCATGAAGGCGAACCCGAGGCGGTCGCGCTCCTTGAACTCGGGAGTGACGCGGATGCCATCGTGGCCGCAGACGATTGGATCGCCCGCGCGGACGTCGCGCAGCTTGCGGCAGGACGCGCGCCCCTCCGAGGTGACGATGACCGCGTCCATGCGCTGCTGCTCGACCTCGACCCAGCGGCCCCCGAGCCGCACGTGCGTGCGATGGTTCGTCGTCGAATAGAAGTCGTCGGCGACGCAGCGGTCCTTGTCGGCCGGCTTCACGGTGGCGTTGCGCTCGCGTTTCGGATGGCAGCCGAAGGTCGTCAGCTGCTGGAGCAGCTCGTCGAGGACCGCGGCATCGGACGCGTTGATGCGCATCTCGATCCGCGACGGGTCGTCATTGGTGCGCCCGATGTCGAACGTGACGATCTCGTACGAGGCCTTCGCCTCGATGATCTTGTCGAAGATCGCCGAGAGCAGGCCGGAGTCGATCAGATGGCCTTCGGCCTCGATCGTGTCGCTGGCAGCCATGGGAGCCATTCTATAAGTGGAGAAGTGGAAAAGTGGAAAGTGGAAAGTAAGTGGATGGGTGGCAAGTCGGGAAGTGGCCGCCGTATAGTATTTGCGTCGCTCCCGTATGCCCCTGCCCAGCGGCACGCGTCTCGGGTCGTATGAAATCCTCACCGCCCTCGGTGCGGGCGGCATGGCAGACGGCTGGAGACATCGAGCGTCAGCTAGTTCCGGCGGATGGCGGTCCCCCTCAAAACCTCACGACGCTCGACGCGGAGCAGGGCGAATTTGTCCACCGCGCTCCAGAGCTTGTTCCCGGAACACGCGCCGTGCTGTTTCAGGTGACGTTCAGCCGGCTTCGCGACCCGCGGATTGACGCCGTGATGGTCGACACGGGAGATCGCCGCGTCGTTGTCGAGAACGCGCAGAATCCCCGCTATCTCGCCAGCGGCCATCTGCTGTTCAGCCGTGACGACACGGTGTTAATCGCATCATTCGATGCCGGGCGGCTGGCGCTTGCCGGGCCAGCGGTGCCGCTCATCGATGAGATTCGCCGTGATGGGGGGATGGCGATGGAACTGTTCCTCAACTCGTCGTATCACGCACCGGCACGCTCGCGTATGTCCGCTCTGTTGACTCGACGCGGGCGCTGGTCCAGGTGAGCCGAGACGGCGCGTTCGAGGTGCTCGGTCCGCCGCCGAACCGATTCGACTTCCCACGCGTGTCGCCCGATGGGCAATACGTGGCATTCCAAGTCTCACGTGGTCAGGAAACAGAAGTACATCTTCCCCGACGGGAAGCGGTTCGTGATGATCCGCGGCGCCGATCCTCAGGGTACGCGCGAGATCGTCATCGTCCAGAACTTCCTCGAGGAAGTGAAGCGCCTCGCGCCTCCTCGCTAAAGTAGCCGGGCTCACACTGCAACCCGCGCGGGCCTCGCTCGAACGTGTGGCGGCTCGTCACGCGAGCGGATTGACGTGCTCGACGCCGGGAAATCGCTTGAAATCGTTGTCGGTCGAGTACAGGGCGCAGCCGTGCTCGATGGCCAGGGCGGCGAGATGTGCGTCAGTGGCGAGGTTGCCGGCCGTGCCCGTCGTCCGCAGGAGATTGCGGAGGAGCGGCCAGTGATGCTCGCCGGGTTCGACGAGCCTGACGTATGGCTGCGCCAGCCACTCATCGACAAAGTCCAACGCCTGCTCCGGCGTGTACGGTCGTCGGAGGACGCCCGGACGTGTCGTGACCCGCAGGAACCCCAGAATCACCAGCCACGCGAGTCCGACCGGCGCGGTGCTCGACAGCAGTTCTTCGAACCAGGCGCGCGCGCGTGTGTGATGGGGGGAGTCCGCGTCAGTGGCGTAGACGAGCAGGTTCGTGTCGACGAGAATCACTTCCGCAGCGCCAGCTTCCGCGCGATCTCCTCGTCCTCGAGCGCACCGGCCAGTTGCAGCGCTTTGTCGAGATTGATGCCCGGCAACGCGCCGCCGGCCGAGACGGGCTTGAGCCGGTACGGCCGCGGCGGTGGGGCGTCCTGGGCCCGCAGCCCGGCGCGAACCGCGTCGTTCAGCACCTGGCGGAACGGCTTGCCCGTCCGCCGTGCGCGCCGCTTCAGGTCGGCGGCCACGTCCGGGTCGAGCGTCAGCGTGGTTCGCATGGAAGCATCATAGCATCACATAGTGAAACATCACCACATCACGCCACGTCACGCATCCGGCACGAACCGGTAGCCGACGCCGCGGACGGTCTGGAGGTACTTCGGCGCGTCGGGCCGATCTTCGATGTAGCGCCGCAGCCGGACGACGAAGTTGTCGATGGCCCGCGTGTCGAGATCCTGCGGCAGGTTCCAGACCTCCTCGAGAATCGTCTTGCGCGACACCGGCTGCCCGGCTTTCCCGACGAGGTACCGCAGCAGATCGCACTCCATCACGGTAAGGCGGTGCGTCCGGTCGCGCACGCGCAGTTCCATCGATGCGAAGTCGATCGTCCGGCCGGCGAACGTGTAGACGTCGGGACGCTCCTGCTCGTTCCAGCGGCGGCGGCGGAGCAGCCCCTTGACCCGTGCCAGCACGATCGAGAGCTCGAACGGTTTGGGCAGGTAGTCGTCGGCGCCGGCCTCGAAGCCGCGCAGCACGTCGGCGGCGCTGCCGCGCGCGGTGAGCATCAGGATCGGGACGAAGTTCCCGGCGCCACGGACCTCCGACGCCACGGTGAACCCGTCTTTGCCGGGGAGCATGACGTCGAGGATCACGACGTCGAACGGACGCCGCTCGGCGACGAGCAGCGCCAGCGCACGCTCGCCGTCGGCTGCGACCGTCGCCTCGTGCCCTTCGGCTTCGAGATTAAAGCGCAACCCCTCGGCGATGTGGTGCTCGTCCTCGACGATCAGGATTCGACTCATACGAGAGGTCTGCCGCCTCGGCGGTGAGCCGGGGCAGTTCCAGCGTGAAGGTCGCGCCGAGCCCTTCGCCCTCGCTCAGGGCGAAGACGCGTCCGCCATGGGCGCGCGCGATCGTCTTCACGATGTAGAGGCCCAGGCCGGTGCCCTTGATGTGGCGGAGTCCGCGCGCCTGCACCCGGTAAAAGCGGTTGAAGATCCGTTTCAGCTGCTTGCGGGGAATGCCGATGCCGCGGTCCTGCACGCGCACCCACACGGTGCCCGGAGACGGGGTGGCGACCGACACGGTCACGCGCACCTGGCCGCCCGAGTACTCCACCGCGTTGTCGAGCAGGTTCGCCAGGACCGTCCGCAGCTCCTCGGCGTCGCCGCTCACCGCCATCGGTCCCTCGTTGTGGGTTTCGAGGGCGATCGCCGCCGGGTCGAGATGATGCCGCACGAGGGCAAGCTGCACGCACTCGCGTGCGAGCGCGGCAAGGTCGACCGGTGCCCGCCCGACGAGGGCTTTGCGTGTCTGCGACGCGGCGCCCGCCTTGAGCACCTGGTCGACTGTCTGGTGCAGGCGCTCGGCGTCGGCGAGCATCACCTCGTAGAACTGCCGCCTGCGCGCCTCGTCGACGTCGCGCGACTGCAGCGTCTGCAGGTAGAGCCGGATCGACGCGATCGGCGTCTTCAGCTCGTGCGTGACGGCGTTGATGAAGGTGTCGTGCTCCTCGTTGCGCTTGATCTCGAGGACGAGAAAGACCGTGTAGACGATGAGCCCGGCGATGATGAGGGCAAAGGAGACGATCCCGAGGATGAGCAGCGGAATGCGGCTGGCATTGATGACAATCCAGCCGATGTTGAGCGAGATCGCCGCCCCGACCAGGAGGACGCAGAGAGCAACGAAGAAGGCGATCGCCTTCCGGCGGCGAGTCACCTCACGATCTTACGCTACAGCTTCGTCGATGTCCTGAACAGGCGCGTCTGCGATCTTGGCCACCTTGATGTCCCAGGCCAGGCCGAGGGCGCCGAGCGCGCTGATGCCGATCCAGTTCAGGTCGAGCTCGTACCAGGCCAGGCCGTGCCGCGCCGACGTCGGATGCGCGTGGTGGTTGTTATGCCACCCTTCGCCGAACGTCAGGAGCGCCACCCACCAGTTGTTCGTCGAGTCGTCTCGGGTTGTGAAGCGTCGCGATCCCCACAGGTGCGTGGCCGAATTCACGAGCCACGTGGAATGGAGGCCCCACGTGGTGCGGAAGAAGATGCCCCACAGCACGTAGGGAACGCCGCCGAGTGCGAGCAGCACCAGGCCGACGCCGACGTTCGACGTCCAGTGCCAGCGGGAGAGCCACAGGTGAAAGGGATCGCGCGACAGGTCGGGCACGTACTTGTTGAGCATCGACGCATCCCGGTGCAGCCCTTCGCCGAAGAAGATCCATCCCATGTGCGCCCAGAACGTCCCTTCGCGCGGGGTGTGCGGATCGCCTTCGTGGTCGGACTTCTGATGATGGACGCGGTGAACGGCGACCCAGAAGATCGGACCGCCTTCGAGCGCCAGCGTCCCGCAGAGCGTGAGGGCGTACTCGACCCAGCGCGGCGTCTTGTAGCCGCGGTGCGTCAGCAGCCGGTGGTACCCCATGCCGATGCCGAGCATCCCGGCCATCACCCACAGGACGACGGCGGTGAGGATGGCCCCGACCTCCACGTAGAAGAGCGCCGCGACTGCGCCGACGTGGAAGCCGGTCATGGCAATCGCGGTAATCCAATTCACGCCGTGCTGGTACTTGCGCCCGAAGAGGGGCGTGGGGATCACCATCGCTGTCGCTCCGCCTCCAACTGTCTGGGAAGTCCGATCGTGCCTGGACAACCTGTGCACGATACCAGTTGAACCGGCGGAGTTCTGTAATAGTTCTGTAATTGGGTTAGCTCGGTAGCTAAGTAGCTGTGTAGTTAGGTGTTAGAAGGTCGCCAGCTACCCGGCAACCCAGCTACCTTTTGAACACCGCGTACGGGTTGATCGGGTCGCCCTTCCACCACTGCCGCTCGGCGCTCAGGCGGAAGATGGCGAAGTGGAGGTGCGGGGCGGCGGCCGACGCGTTCCCCGTGCTCCCCAGATAGCCGATGAGCTCGCCGCGGCGGACACGCTGACCTTCGCGCAGTCCCTCCGCGTAGCGATTGAGGTGGGCGTAATAGTAGGAGAACGTCCGCGACGCGTCGAACTGGTAAATGGTGATCCCGCCTCGATGCCGATCGGCTCTTGGAGGCGTTCCGGAGCGCCGACTTTCTGCTGAATCACCTCGCCGTCGGCGAGGACCTCGCGGCGGCATGGTCACGCGTCGAACACCGCGACGACAGGGCCGTGGTCGCTCGTGCCGAACTCACGCTGGACCGTGCATGAGACGACGCGCTCGGCGAGCGGCCGTGAGGCAAAGACATAGTCGAGCCGCCAGCCGATGTTCCGCTGCTTCATGTTGCGCCACGGCGCCCACCACGTGAAGAGATCCGCGTTGTCGGGCTCGAGCTGCCGGTGCACGTCGGCGAGGCCGCGGCCCAGAATCCGCTCGATGAGCGCGCGCTCCTCCGGCAGCTGACCGACGGCGCGCGGCCGCCGCTCCTTCGGGTGCACGTCCATGTCCGTGCGCGCGACGTTCATATCCCCGCAGAGCAGGAGTGGCAGCCCCGCCGCCTGAAATTCCGCCGCGTAGGCGTCGAGCGCCTCCAGGAAGCGCATCTTGGCCGGGAAGTCCTTCCCGCCGTTCGGCACGTAGATCGACGCGATCGTCGCCTGCGGCAGCCGCGCGGTCACGATCCGGTGCTCGTAGTCGAACTCCGGATGATGAAAGGCCGGCCGCTCGAGCGCGCCGGTTCGGCGGACGTGCAGGCCGACGCCGGAATACCCCTTGCCGCCGTGCCAGTAGCACCAGTAGCCCTCCAGCTCGCAGAGCCAGACGGGCAGCTGATCGATCGAGGCCTTGATCTCCTGCAGACAGAGGACGTCGGGCTGTTCGCGATCGAGGAACTGCTGCAGCTCCGCCTGCCGCGCGCGGATGCCGTTGACGTTCCAGGTGGCGACTTTCACCGATGTCGATATCATACGGGTTCGATGCTGCCCCATCCGCGCGCGCTGGTCCTCGTGTCGGCGGTGGCGCTGCTCGCGTCGGTGCAGGCGGGCACGCAGTCGGCTGCGGTGACGACGCCTCTGGCACAGTTCGGCGCACGCATCGGCGACGACTACTTTCTTGCGACCTACTCGCAGCTCGACGCGTACTGGCAGCGGCTCGATCGCGAGTCGGACCGGATGACGCTCGTCGACATCGGGCGGACCGAAGAGGGCCGGACGCAGTGGATGGCGATCATCACCGCGCCTGAAAATGTCGCTCAGCTCGCGCGCTACCAGGCGATCTCACAGCGCCTCGCGTCTGCCGAGGGACTGACTGACGAAGAGGCGCGCGTGCTGGCGGTCGAGGGGAAGGCCGTGGTGTGGATCAGCGGTGGCCTGCACGCCACCGAGGTGCTGTCGGCGCAGCAGCTGATCCAGACCGTCTACGACCTCGTCAGTGCGGATGATGCCGAAACCGAGCGGATCCTGCGCGACGTGATCGTGCTCGCCGTGCACGCCAATCCCGACGGCCACGAGCTCGTCGCCAACTGGTACATGCGCGAGCCCGATCCGCGCAAGCGATCGCTGGCGGACCTGCCGCGCCTCGATCAGAAGTACGCGGGCCACGACAACAACCGCGATTTCTACATGGGGACGCAGGCCGAGACGATCAACATGAGCCGCATCCTGTACCGCGAGTGGGTGCCGCAGATCGTCGTCGATCACCATCAGGCGGATCTGGGCGGCGCGGTCATGTATGTCCCGCCGTACCGCGAGCCGACGAACTACCGCTTCGATCCGCTCGTCTCCTTCGGCCTCACGCTCGCGGGCGCGGCGCTGCACCGCCGGTTCGCGGTGGAAGAGAAGGACGGCGTGCTCCCCGGCAGCAGTTCGTCGTACTCGACCTGGTGGAACGGCGGTCTCCGGACGACGGCCTATTTCCACAATCAGATTGGGCTCCTGCTGGAGACCGCCGGAAACCCCGCGCCAGGCGGCGTGCGGTTCCGGCGGGCCGTCGAGTACTCCGTCACGGCCAACCGCGCCGTCCTCGACGCCGCCTCGCGCCATCGGGAGACGTGGCTCTCCAACATCTACCGGATGGGGAGGAACGCGATCGAGCAGGGCAGCCGCGACTGGTGGACCGCCTCGCCGCACCGCGTCCCCGGGCCGGTGCCGGATCCCGCGCTGCGCGATCCGCGCGGATACATTCTTCCGTCGGATCAACCCGACTTCCTGACGGCGACGAAGTTCGTCAACGCCTTGATCCGCGCCGGCGTCACCGTCCACCGCGCAACCGCGGCGTTCGAGGCGGCCGGACAGACGTACGCGGCTGGTTCCTATGTCGTCAAGACCGCGCAGGCGTTCCGCCCGCACCTCCTCGACATGTTCGAGCCGCAAAACCATCCCGATGACGTGCTCGACGAGGAGGGCGCGCCGCGTTCGCCGTACGACAGCGCCGGATGGACGCTCGCCTTTCAGATGGGGGTCGCCTTCGATCGCGTGCTCGACGGCTTCGACGGACCGTTCGAGCGGATCGACGGCATGGCGACGCCGCGGCCAGGCGCCGTCAGCAGTCCGGCGGGGCCCCTCGACTCCGCTCGGGGCAGGCCCACCGGGTATCTCGTCGGCCACCAGCAGAACGACGCCTTCGTCGTCGTGAATCGGCTGCTGAACGCGCGAGAGCGCGTCTACCGCCTGCGCGACACCGGAGCGATCTACATCGACGCGACACCTGGCGCCCGGGTCATCATCGATCGCGCCGCGCGCGAACTGGGGCTGTCGTTCTTGGGCGTCGACACGCCTCCGGCTGGAATGGGAGCCGTGCGGCCGGTTCGTGTCGGGCTGATCGATCGACCCGGCGGCTGGAGCACGAGCGGCTGGATCCGCTGGATCCTGGAGCGGTTCGAGTTCCCCTTCGAGGTGGTGCTGCTGCCGGCGCTCGAGGCCGGGGCGCTCGCCTCACGGTATGACGTCGTCATCCTGCCGAGTGAATTCACGATCGGGAACACCACGCGTGCGTTGAAGGCGTTCGTGGACGAAGGCGGGACGGTCGTCGCCATTGGGGGCGCCACGGCGGTGGCGCGTCCTCTCGGCGTGCCGGTGTCGAGGCCGCTGGCGTACCTGGCCAACGAGGAATTCTTCGTGCCCGGGTCCGTGCTGCGCGCGGCGGTCGACAATGCGACGCCGCTCGGGTACGGCTTCGGACGCGACGTGGACGTGTTCTTCGATCGCAGTCCCGTCTTTCGCGTCGAGCCGGGTGCACACGCGTGCCCTGAGCCGTGTCG
>CAZGLC010000007.1:10302-20167 GCA_964526235.1 uncultured Bifidobacteriaceae bacterium | reverse complement strand
GTCGAAGGGCGCGGGTTGTCGCGTGGTTCGACAGCGCCGCGCCGCTCCGCAGCGGATGGGCCTGGGGCCAGTCGCACCTCGAAGGCGCGGCGGCGATTGTCGACGCGCCGGTCGGGCGGGGCCGGGTGGTGCTCGTCGGTCCCGAGATCACGTTTCGCGCCCAGCCGCACGGGACGTTCAAGTTTCTCTTCAACGCCATCCTCTACACTCCCGACGAACCACCGAGGCACCGAGCCACCGAGATACGGCGATCACACTGACGACCCCCAGACCAGACCTTCAGTTACCATCACCCAGATTGCGACGCTGACACCGCGATCAAGCGGCAGGGCGTCTACGTGTACAGTCGGCCGCTGCGATATCGGAACCGCGTCATCAAGCTTTGGCCCATAGACAACGCTACGATATCGCTGCCTTCGTGGTTGAATGGGCCGAGCTGAACAGGTGAAAATTGCACGACTACGACAACGTGCGAGTCACAGCGTGAGGACGACGATCCGGGACGAGACGGAGCTGAAGACGATGCGCGAACGGGTGGCGTCGCTGGAGCAGTTGATCGTGAGGCTCCGCTCGACCGCGCGCCCAGAAGAGTGGGCTGCCTTGAGCTCCGGGTACAGGTTCGAGATCGAGCGCATGCAGGCCGAAATCCTGGACTACCTGGTTGAAGGCCCTCCGCCGTCGGTCTCGCGCTAGCGCATCAAGCTCGAGGACGGAATCCGCCTCCACGAGAGCGTGAAGGTGGAGCTGGATACCTACGCCCGCGAATCCGGGCGGCCGCTCGTCAAGCCGTTCATCCTCGTCATCGCCCGCGACACCACGCACGCGTCGCAGCTTCAGACCCTCATTTCCTCGGAGGCCTTTTTCGAGGGTCGATATAAGGACCGTGTGCTGCAGGTGGATTCGAGCCGCACGGGGGCTGAAGAGGACGCGATGGTCGAAAAGCTCCTCCGCGTGGAGCACGCGGACGAGCCGACCGAGATCGTCATTCACGTGAACATGCTCAAGGAGGGGTGGGACGTCACCAACCTCTACACCATCGTGCCGCTCAGGGCCGCCAACGCTCGGACGCTCGTGGAGCAGAGCATCGGCCGCGGCCTCCGGCTCCCGTACGGGGAGCGAACCGGAATCACCGCGATCGATCGGCTGAACATCGTCGCCCACGACCGCTTCCAGGAGATCGTGGACGACGCGAAGAGGCCTGACTCACCGCAGGAGGATGCCGATGAGGTTGGTACTGCTTCGGGTGAACATACGTGAGGCCTTTCGTTCTTCAGTGGAGGTGTACGCCATCGTGTCTCCGATGCCACATCGGCAAGCCTGAATCAGCGCTCGGCGTCAAGGTATCTGGCCGGCAGGGTATGCTCGGGCCGACAACACGGTACCGGGCCCGGCGTTCGGCTTCCGAGACTGAGTTCCTCAGGGAGAACGAGCTGGGCCGTCGTGGTGGGGATTCAGCGGCGGGCGAACCCTTCTACGGACTCGGAGCCGGCGCTACTGAATGATCACCGCCAGATGCGCGCGGCGATTCATCGCGCGGCCCGCCGCCGTCGTGTTATCGGCGATCGGACGCTCTTCGCCGTAGCTCACCGTCCGCAGCCTGTTCATCAATGATTCCTCGGCTCACGAGGTAGTCGCGGACCGCTGAAGGCGCCTCCCGCCAAAGCGGCCGACACGTAGAAATCTCGCCGTCACGAGAGCGAGCCCTGCTGCACCGAAGCTGAGGAGCGCGCCCATTTTGGTTTCCGCGAGCAGCGGTCCCTCACTGAACGCCGCTGTCGCAAAGAAGAGCGAGACGGTGAACCCAATAGCAGCAGCGATGCCGACGACGACCAGATCTCGCCACGTGACACCTGGTGGCCGGTATAGTCCGAGCGACACGGCAATCACGGTGAACACAAGAATCCCGAGCGGCTTCCCAACAATCAGCGCCGTGAGCACGACCCACGTGCCCACACCCGCACTCGCGAACGGCACGCCCGCGTTCACGAGCCCGAAGAAGAACAGAATCACCTGAACCGGAACGTGCCACCAGTGCTCGAACCGGTTGAGCGGATCGCTGCGCCCCCGCTCCTGCTCCGCCATGATGCCCAGGTCGCGTTCTTCGTGCGGAATGAACGGAATGATCGGAACCAGTGCTAACGCTGGATGGAGACCGCCACGGAAGAAAGCCACCCAGGAAATGCTCCCTGCGCCCAGCACGTACGGCCAGAAACCCATCACCGGCTTTCGCTGGAGCATCCAGGCGATCGCCAGTGCAACGGCCAGAACGGCCGTGAACTCAAACAGGCGGACCTCGCCGGTGGGGTAAACGATTGCAAGGATTGCCAACCCCATGGCGTCGTCCGCGATCGCGAGCAGCAGGAGAAATGGGATGGCGGGGTGGCGCGCGCCAAAAATCACACGAGCTACCAGATAGCTGAAGGCGATATCGGTGGCACAGGGAATCGCCCAGCCCCGCACGAGTTCTCGATCGCCGGCCCATAGCGCAAAGCCAACATGCAGCAGCGCCGGGCCCATCATCCCCCCGATGGCTGCGAGCAGCGGCACCGCCGCACGGCGGCGTGAGTGCAACGGGCCACCCGGCAGCGTGGCTTCCACCACCTCCTTGGCCGCGATGGCGAAGAAGAACACCATCCCGATGTCGTTGACGATGAAATGCAGCCGATGGGCAAAGTCCTGGTAGGTGATGGGCGAGAGGTTCGCCCAGAGAAGCCCGGCGAGCGCGCCCACCAGGAGCAGCAGTGAATTGTCGATGACAAACGTCAGGACTCTGACGAGCGACATCACGTTCTCGGAGGTCTGCGCGCCGACTCGGGAGGACTAGTCAAGCTCCGCCCGGACCCGGGTCCGTTCGCGGTCGATCTGCTCCGGTGTCGCACCCAGCCGCTCCAGGACGGCGGCGGTGAAGGCGAGCGCGACCTCGCCTTCTCCAGATACGACGATGTCCGCGCCCACCAACGTGTTGGTCGCCTCGAGCGTGAGCACCCCCAACTGGTTCGCCAGGGTGGCGACGATGAACGAGAACTCACCGATCTGCGCGAGCGCCACGGCGACCGACCGACCGACCTTCAGCGTGTACTTGAACAAGGCCACGATGGCCAGCGCGGCAAGCGGTTTGCCGATCAGAATGACACTGAGCGTCGCGGCCATCATCGCCGGCGACGCGAGCAGCACTCCTGGATCGAGCAGCATCCCAACAGAGACGAAAAAGAGCACGGCAAAGGCGGCTCTCATCGGCAGCGCATCCGAGGCGGCACGCACACTGAACTCGGATCGACCCACGACGAGGCCGGCCAGGCAAGCGCCGAGCGCCATCGACACGCCGAAGACTTCTGCCGAGGACACCGCGATCCCAAGAGCCGTGACGAGCACCGCGAGCGTGAACAGTTCTCGCGACTGCGTGCGTGAGACGTGCGTCAGGAGCCACGGGATCGTCCGTCCGCCTACCACCATCGTGAAGATCGTGAGGGCGATGACCTTGAGCACTGCGACACCGCGGGAAGCCGGCCGTGAGTCGTCACGAGCCGTCAGCGGCTGGACGGGATTGCGCATGCGATGGCTTTCTCGTGTGTCGTCCCTGCACGTGGAGCTTGTACGCTCTGACCAGAAGCGACAGCGCGACCCAGCCGGCGATGACCGAGAGCGGAATGGTCAGCACCTTGGGCCACAGTGCGGCGATGGCCGCGACCCCCAACAGGAACAGTCCGGCACCGGCCAACACTCGCGCCTCGGCCGGGCCGAGCACCCGGTGGTTTGTCAGCGCCGCGCCGATCGCGCTCCCGATCTCGATGGCGCCTGCCGTCGCCCGTCCTGCCCTTCCGTGGCCAATCCTGGTGTGCCGGCGCCCTCGGGGCTCCGGCGTCGCGGCTGTCCGGACTCTTCGCCGCTTCGTCAGCACAATCTCGGTGGCGTGCGCGAGATCGTCCAGGTACATCGCTTCCATGGCTCGCGCGAACGACTCGTCCTCCACGGCCACGTCGAGCTCCCAGTTTCCGATCCAGCTCGTGAGATTGAGGTTGGTGGAACCCACCCGGGCCCAGCGACCATCCGCGACCGCCGTTTTCGCGTGAAGCATGGTTCCGTTCCACTCGAAGATTCGGACGCCCGCCTCCAGCAGCGGACGATAACCAGCGCGTGCCAGCGAGCGCACGAACGGCACATCGATCGTTCCCGGGACAAGAAGCCGGACATCCACGCCGTCCATCGCTGCCGATCGCAGCACGTGCACGTACAACGTCGTGCCGATAAAGTACGCGTCGGTGAGCCAGAGCGAGCGGCGGGCGCCCGCGGCGATGAGTTGGTCCAGTCTGTAGAGCTGTGCCGTGGTGGGCGTGCTCGCGACCACGCGCAGCATCACGTCGCCCACCGCAGGGATGGAGGTCTTGTCCGGCAACTCGGCCGCCGGGACTGGCGGCCCTGCCTCCGCCCACGTGTCCGCGAACGCCAGCTCGATGTCGGCGACGGCTGGCCCCTGAATGGCGACTCCGGTATCGCGCCAGGGGTCGAGGCCACGGTCGGGATTGCCAACCCAATTGCGCCCGACACACAGCCCGGAGACAAAGCCGAGCCGGCCATCAATCGTCAGGACCTTCCGATGATCGCGACTCAGCCACCCCAGCGGCCTATCGATCCGTAGCGGATTGAAGCACCGGACGTCGACACCGGCCTCACGCAGCGAGGGCCAGAGGCTGCGTGACTTGTAGCCCAACGCGCCGAACCAATCGTAGAGGAGTCGAACGCGAACGCCGCCACGGGCCCGTTCCGCGAGCGCCTCAGCAAACTCACGCCCGACGGTGTCGCCGTACAGGACGTAGCTCTCGAAATGAACGGTGCGTGTGGCCGACGCGATGGCTTCGAGCCACGCCGGATAATTCTCTTTGGCGTCTTTGAGGATCCGCACCGTATTGCCCGGCACGAGCGGTGCGCCTGACGCTCGCGAGAACACCTGATCGGCCAGCACGCGTGCGGAAGACAGTGCAATAGTGCTCGCGTGGTCCGGGGTCATGCGTCCTATCTTTGCACGAGCTTCGTTGGGACTGGTGCGAGCGTATCAGGCGGAGGGCAACGCTGCACTCGGCCACTACGACGATGGCGACGAGCCGCTACCTGTCGCCGAGCAGTTCCGCGCCCTCCTTACCAGCGGCAACCAGCTACCCGTTCCGGTGCCCGGGCTCATGGCGTATCTGGACGAGTACCCGCGCGGTCGCCCCGCCGACGCCGAGGACTTCTTCTACTGGTCGGTGGTCGACTTCGGCCTCAAGCCGACCCTCCGGGTCAACCATGTGATCGTCTATTCGCTGGCCGCCAGCCCATCGGGCGTCGCGTATGTCATCGCGATCAAGCAGCTCTATGCGAGCCACTATTTCCACACGACGCTCGAGCTGCGGTTTCTCGTCGACGACGACAGCCGTACCAGCGGGCCCGGTTTCTACCTCTTGTCGATCACGCGATCGCGCAGCGACGGGATGACCGGCCTCAAGGGATCGCTCCTGCGGCCCATCATCAGCCGCCGCTCGCGCAATGCTGTTCGCGGCTACCTGGAGCATGTCAAACGACAGGTCGAGCGTGGTGAGGCCAGTCGCGTCCAGTGAGCGGCTCCTGACCCTATAGCGTTTCACCGCGTCAAATACAGCCCTCACGAGATACCACCGACTTGTCGGCTCTGTCACAGTGGCCGTGGGGTGAGTGGATGCTGCGCTGGAAGGTGATCGCCGCGGGGCTGCTGCTGGTCGCCGCTGTCGGGGCTTCGCGCATCCTCCCGGCGCAGACCGCGCGCCCGGTGGTCTATGTCGTGCCCATCGACGGGGTGATCGACTTGGGTCTTGCCCCGTTCTTGGCGCGCACAATCAGCGAGGCAGAGCAGGCCGGCGCCGCGGCCGTGCTGCTCGACATCAACACCTTCGGCGGGCGCGTGGACGCAGCGGTTGCGATGCGCGACACGCTCCTCAACGCGCCGATGCGGACGATCGCGTTTGTCAACCCACGTGCGATCTCCGCGGGCGCGCTACTCGCGCTCGCCACGGAGACGATCGTGATGAGCAGCGGCGGCACGATCGGCGCGGCCATGCCGGTCGTCAGCGGCGCGGGCGAGGCGCAGGCCGCAGACGAGAAGTCGGTGTCCTACCTGCGAAAGGAATTCGGCGCGACCGCCGAGCGCCGCGGTCGTCCCGCCACGTTCGCGGAGGCGATGGTCGATGTCGATGTGGAGATTCCAGGCGTTGTGGCCAAAGGCAAACTCCTGACACTCACCACGTCAGAAGCGATCGAGCACAACGTCGTGGAACTCAGCGCGGATACGCTGGACGGCGCGCTCCAATCAGCCGGTCTTGCCAATGCCAACGTGCGCCGAATGGCCCAGACATGGGCAGAGACGCTCGTCAGATTCCTGACGAACCCCATTGTGAGCTCGCTGCTCATGACGATCGGCCTCCTCGGGATCCTGGTGGAGATCCGGACGCCCGGGTTCGGCCTCCCAGGTATCGTCGGCCTGATGTCGTTCGGCCTGTTCTTCTGGGGGCACTGGCTCGTCCAGCTCGCCGGTTGGGAGGAGTTGCACGCGGCCTCGACGCCGGCACCGCCTACGAAATCTTGTCCATCGACATCGCGGATGTGAATGTCGGCGAGAACATTGGCGCCAAGCTGCAGATCGACCAGGCGAACGCGGATAAACAGATCGCGCAGGCGAAGGCGGAAGAGCGACGGGCGATGGCCGTGGCGCTCGAGCAGGAGATGCGCGCGCGTGTGGTCGAGGCCGAGGCGGAGGTGCCGCGCGCCATGGCCGCAGCGTTTGTGCAGGGGAACCTCGGCATCATGGATTACTACCGGATGAAAAACATCCGGGCGGACTCGTCGATGCGCGAGGCCATTGCGGACCCCAACGGCGCCGAGCCAGTCGGGGCACGACGGTGAACGCGACACACCGACCCGCTGTCGCGTGAGAACCTGATCCCCGGAACGTGGAGCGAGGAATCTGACTCACTATATCCCTCGAACAACTGGTCGTGATCGCGCTCTTCATCCTGCTTCCGCTGCTGGAAGGCCTGATGCGCATGTGGCGGAAGCGGACCCGCCGCCCACAGAATGGCCGGGCCGACGAACACGTGGCGCAGGCCCCGCCTCCACTGCCACCGGCACCCCACACCCCTGAGCGGCTCGTGCCCCGCGAGGGTATTCGTGCCCGCGAACAGAGGCCCGACGTTCCGGTGTTCCGCGAGGCATCACAGCGCTCCCATGAGCGCGCGGGCCGTGACTGGGCGCGGCGGTGGATTGGGCCCGCCCTCGACCTGCGCCGCGCCATTGTGCTGACGACGATCCGTTAACATATGACGAGAATGCCCCGGCCGTCCGTCACACAGGTCCGCGAGCGCCTCGCGACCGGCTTCGCCCTCGATCACCGGTGGAGGGAGACCATGGGTCTGCCGAAGGGGGACTCGAAAGAGCGCGCGCTCGCCGAGTTGACCGCCCTGCTCCGGGAGGCGCGCACACCCTACGCGCTCATCGGCGGCGTGGCGATTCAGCTCTATTCCGAAGAGCCCCGCACGACGGCGGACATCGACGTCGCGTTGGCGAGCTACGACGATCTTCCCCGCGGGCCGCTCGAGGCGGCCGGATTCACGTTCGAGCGGACGTTCGCCCACTCCGAGAACTGGCGCGCACCAGGCCGGCAGCCCCGCCAGCTCCGCACCGCGGTGCAATTCACCGCCGATAAGCTGACCGCGGAAACCGTCGAGCGCGCCGCCACGTTTCGCGTCCGCGGGATGCGTTTCAGGGTGGCGACCCCGTCCGATCTCGTCCGGCTCAAGCTCGAGGCCGCGGAAGAACCTGCGCGCCGGCCGTCGAAGCGTCTCAGCGACATCACCGACGTCCAGCGCCTCCTGGAGACGCATCCTGAGGTGGCGCGCGAAGTGCCTGACGCGTTGGAACGGCTGGAAGCGTTGCTCGAGCGTTCCAAATGGGAGCTGTACTGGCGCAAACACGGCCCGCCGACGACCGCCGCGGCCGCGCGCCGGTGGTGGCTCGCACCGGGACCCAGGCCGAGCGATCCGGCCCTCGTCCTGCAGGCGGCACCGGATGCGGCGAGGAAGATATGCGAGCGCGAGGGGCTGCCACCGGCGTGGCGCGCGTGACGCGTACGTTCAGGCCGCCAGCGATCACCTGTCGTCAGACTCTCGCACCCAAATGTCTCGCGGACCGTGTCCGCACAGCCCGTGAAGCACGGGGCAAATCGCATCTCATGGTGCTGGAAGAGCGCGCCCGCCCCGCCCACGACGTCGACCGCCCACCGACTCGACGCTAAGGACCCGAGCAGAAACAAGTTGTCCAACAGGACCTTATGTGATCTGCTGCCGGGATGGAAGAGCACACGATACGCGCGAAGTTCGTCGCGCTCCACCCGGTCATGGACGAGCGCGTGACGCGGCTGTGGGCGGGCGCGGAGGCGGCCGCGTTGGGGGACGGCGGGATCGCGATCGTCGAACGCGCGACGGGGCTTTCGCGCACGACGATCCGCGCCGGGCGTGACGAACTCCGGGCGGGCGTGACCGCGGACGACGTCGTGGCGGTGCGGCGGCCGGGCGGCGGTCGCCCGCGGGCTGGAGGACGCGACGCCCGATATCGTCCAGGCGTTGGAGGCGCTGGTCGACCCCGTGACGCGTGGCGATCCCGAGTCCCCGTTGCGGTGGACGTCGAAGAGTACGCGGAGGCTCGCCGAGGAACTGGGGACGCAGGGGTACCCCGTCAGCCCGCAGAAGGTCGGGCAGCTCCTGCACGCGAGCGGGTACAGCCTGCAGGCGACGCAGAAGACGCTGGAGGGGACGGCGCACCCGGACCGCAATGAACAATTCGAGTACCTCAACGACCGGGTCGACGCGTTCCAGACACGGGGCGCGCCGGTGATCGCGGTCGACACCAAGAAGAAAGAACTCGTCGGCGACGTTCTTGCCGCACCCCGGCACAAGGAACGCTTTGTGTACGTGGGTCCGGCGATCGGTCGAGGGTTTTTCAGAGACGACTGCCTGCACGTAATCGTTGAGCAGACGTCCACGGACCGCGGCTTCGTGATTACCGCGGTGATGAGAAAAGCGTTGGTTGAGGATGGGCCTTCCGGAAGTGCTCCAGCGCAGGCGCCGTGAACCGGGCAAGCAGCGATTCGGCGAACGCCGCATCGATCGTGGCGGGCTCCTGGCGGAACCGTTCCGCGCAGTCGAGCACCTCGATCCCGACGACGGCGCCACGCGAACCACGCTGGATCGACGGCTTTCTGAACAGAGATGGCCGCATCAATACCATCCGCGTGGACTCGAAAGTCGTTCACGAGACCGACACGGGCCGCGCCAAGTCGGATGAGGCGCAGTGGATGCGCTTCACGCTCGACACGGTCGGGAAAGTGGCGTGGCCGACCGATCAACAGGGCCGGCCGATCTATCCGGAAGGCTTCGAAGAGCTCGCTCGCAAGCGCGGCGCCCCCTTGCATCCTCCTGGCCGCGACGTCCGGTGCATCGTGTCGGTAGGGATGCTGACCGAAGGGTGGGACTGCAACACGGTGACGCACATCGTCGGACTCAGGCCGTTCATGTCGCAGCTGCTCTGCGAGCAGGTCGTCGGGCGTGGACTGCGCCGGCGGACCTACGAGGTGCGCGAAAACGGCCTGATGACCGAGGAGGTGGCCAAGGTCTTCGGTGTGCCGTTCCAGGTGATTCCGTTCAAGGCGAACCCGACCGCCGGACCGCGAGAGGTCGCCGTTCGCCACCAGGTTCAGGCCCTCCCCGGGCGGGCGTCTCTGGAAATCAGGTGTCCGCGCGTGGAGGGTTACCGTCAGGCGATTCGTAACCGTGTGATGGTGGATTGGAATGCAGTGGCGCCACTG
>CAZGLC010000007.1:0-10202 GCA_964526235.1 uncultured Bifidobacteriaceae bacterium | reverse complement strand
ACTGGACGACCAAGGACGTACGCGAGGTGATGCGCAGTCATGTGAACTACGTCGTCGCCGACACGCGCGTATGGGAGCAGTCCGCGGCATACGTTCTCGACACGCATCGACTGGTCGAGGCCTTCGTAAAGAACGCGGGTCTTGGATTCGCTATTCCCTATCTCCATAACGGGCGGCCGCATGACTACGTGCCGGACTTCGTCGTGCGCCTCAAATCGACGCCCGTCGTCCACCTCATTCTGGAGACCAAGGGATTCGACGAACTGGCGGACGTGAAGGCCACCGCCGCGGAGCGGTGGGTGAATGCCGTGAATGCCGATGGGGAGTTCGGAATGTGGCGGTACGCGATCGTCCGCAAGATTGCTGATGTCGCGGGCGCTCTCGATCGCGTCTTCGCCGCCCTTCCGCCGGCTTCGATTTCCGTCTGATTTTCGGGAATAATTCGATTCTCTGTGTCTCGGTGCCTCTGTGGCCCGTCTCAGGGCAGACTGCACCCGTCACATCACTATGTTGATCGTCATGAAGTTCGGCGGCACGTCCGTCGGGTCCGCCGAGCGAATCGCACAGGCCGCGCAACTCGCGGTCGATACCGCCGCCAAGGGGCACCAGGTGGTGGTCGTCACCTCCGCCATGAGCAAGGTGACCGACGCGCTCATCAGCGCCGCCAGGCGGGCTTCGACCGGCCAGTGGAATCCGGCCCTTCGTCAGGACCTCTTCGATCGCCACAAGGCGGTCGCCGACGCGCTCGTCGCCGGCGACCCGACGCGGCACGCCGAGCTCCTCGACGTCCTGCGGCAGCGGCTCGAGCGGTTCGAGAAGCTCTGCTTCGGGCTGTCGATGGTGCACGAGCTGACGCCGCGGCTGCTCGACGCGATCTCCGGCATGGGCGAGATGCTGGCGGCGCCGCTTCTGGCCGCCGCGATCGGCGTGCGCGGCCGGCCTTCATCTGCGGTCGACGCGACCGAGATCGTCGTGACGACGGACCAGTTCGGCGGCGCGGAGCCGTTGATGGAGGAGACGCGCGCGAAAGTTGCGGCGCGGCTCCAGCCGGCGATCGCGCGTGGCGAGATTCCGGTCGTCACGGGGTTCATCGGTGCGACCGCGGATGGGGTGATGACGACGCTCGGGCGCGGCGGCTCGGATTACTCGGCGTCGATCGTCGGCGCCGCGCTCGATGCCGACGAGGTGTGGATCTGGACCGACGTGGACGGCGTCATGACCGCCAACCCCTCGGAGGTGTCCGAAGCACGAACGCTCGCCGAGATCTCGTACAGTGAGGCCTCGGAACTGGCGTACTACGGTGCGAAGGTCCTGCACTACAAGACGATTCTGCCCGCGTTCAGAAAGCGGATTCCTGTCCGCATCCTCAACAGCTTCAATCCGACGCACCCAGGCACGCGCGTCACCGTCGAGGGCGATGCGTCGGCGACGGGCGTCAAGGCGGTCACCTCCATTCGCGGCGTGATGCTCATCGCCATCAACGGCACGGGCATGCAGGGGATTCCGGGCATCGTCGCGAAGGCGTTCGACGCCGTAGCCGCGCAGCAGGCGAACGTGCTGATGATTTCGCAGGCCTCGTCCGAGAACAACATGTGCTTCGTGCTGAGCGCCGCCGAAGCGCCGCGGGTGGTGGCGGCGCTCCGCGCCGCGCTCGAGGTCGAGTTGATGCGCGGCCACATCGACGAGATCACGGCCGAGCAGCAGGTGGCGATCGTCGCTGCGATCGGCGACCGGATGCGCGGCACGCCCGGCATCGCGGCAACGGTCTTCAGCGCGCTCGGCACGGAAGGGATCAACGTCATCGCGATCTCGCAGGGATCGTCCGAGCGCAACATCTCGTTCGTCGTGACCGAGCGCGACGCGGCCGCAGCCGTCCGCGCGATCCATCGGGCGTTTCAGCTGGACAAAGGATGATTGAGGGTGTACTGAAGATTCACATCCGTGTGGGTGATCCGGGGAGGTTGTCATGGTGCGAGCGAGCGTCCTGCATACGAGAGTCGTCGCACTGGCGACGCTCCTAGTGATACCGGCGTCTCTGGCCTTCGGCCAGGGCATCTCGGGCGTCGTGAGGGATACGTCGGGCGGAGTGCTGCCCGGTGTGACCGTCGAGGCGTCCAGCCCCGCGCTCATCGAAAAAGTCCGGACGGTGGTGTCCGACGACCAGGGGCAGTACAGCGTCATCGACCTCCGCCCCGGGGTGTATACCGTCACCTTCGTGCTGCCGGGTTTCAGCACCGTCAGGCGCGAGGGCGTCGTGCTCACGACCGGTTTCACGGCGACGGTGAACGCCGACCTGGCAGTCGGCGCGCTCGACGAGACGATTGTCGTCTCGGCGGAAGCGCCCGTCGTGGACACGCGCACCGTGCGCCAGATCGCCATTCTGACAAACGAAGTCATCGAGACGCTTCCGACGGGGAGAACGACGACTGGCCTCGCCACGCTCATTCCCGGCATCACGGTCTCGGAGAGCGGGCGGAGGTTCCAGGATGTCGGTGGCCTGGCGGGCGAAGGCAACAACTGGGTGATTCACGGCAGCCGCTCCAACGAAGGGCATTACTTGATCAGCGGGCTGCCGTTTCACAATGCCGCGCGGTCGAATCAAAGCACCTATAGGAACGATGTCAGCATGGTCGAGGAGATCGCGCTCGAGACGTCGGCGATCTCGGCCGAGTACGCGGAGGGCGGTATTACGTCGAACCTGGTGGGCAAGGAGGGGAGCAACCGGTTCAGCGGTTCCCTCTTCGGGTCGTATTCCGGCGACACGATGCAGGGCACCAATCTCGACGACGCGCTGAGGGCGCGCGGCGCCGCGGCGGTCAACGCGCTGAAGAGCATATACGACTACAGCCTCAACATGGGGGGTCCGGTCAAACAGGACCGGCTGTGGTACTTCGCCTCCGTTCGACGGTGGGCGAACTCGACCCTGGTGGCGGGAGTCTTCGACGATGCGAACCGGCTCGACTTCGCCTACACGCCCGACCTGAGCAAACAGTTCGTCCTGCTCGAGGACCTGACCAATGCCGCCGGACGCGTCACGTGGCAGGTGACGCCGAAGAACAAGCTCCAGGGCTTCTTTCAGAAGCAGAGACGTGTCGGCTTCGCGGGCAGCGCGCCCGCCTTCATGCCGGAGGCCAATGCCATTCGAACGGGGACCGGCCCGGGCCTCATGTATGGCCAGGCCTTGTGGTCCGCCCCGGTCACGATGCGGCTGCTCTTCGAAGCGGGCACATCGATCTACGTGGAGAAGACCACGACGACCGCCATCGACGGGCTGCCGACCGACAGCCCAAGCTGGGGCTATCACATCGTCGATTCGGGGCTCGGCATCACCTACAACTACCCCGCCACGATCGCTCCCGAACAGGGCTCCAGCGTGCGGAACTACAAGGCGTCGGTCGCCTACGTCACGGGCTCGCACCTCTTCAAGGCCGGCATGACCGTGGAGACGGCGATCAATGGGAAGAACTTCACGGAAATTCCGCGCGACATGACCCTCCTGTTCGTGAACGGCGTCCCGAACCGCATCACGCTCCAGGTCCAGCCGCGCTATATTCACACGAAGCTGAATCAGGCGACGGGAATCTTCGTCACGGATCGATGGACCACACGGCGGTTGACGCTCACGCTCGGGCTTCGGTTCGATTACAACAACGGCAGCGTACCGGCGCAGGATCAGCCGGCCGGCCGGTTCCTCGCCGCGCGGCACTTCGACGAAGTGACCGACGTCCCGAACTGGAAGGATCTCTCGCCGCGGCTCGGCGTCGCTTACGATCTGTTTGGCGACGGCCGAACGGCCGTGAAGGCTTCGCTGAGCCGGTACGTGAGCGGCGGGCCGACCACGGCAACCGCTCTCGCGGCCAATCCCGTGGCCACCACGGTGAACAACGCCAACCGGAACTGGACCGACCTGAACGGGAATTTCATTCCGGAGTGCAATTTTCTGAACCCGGACGCCAATGGTGAATGCGCGCGGCTCGGGAATCTCGCCTTCGGCACGAATGTCATCACCACGACCACGGACCCGGCGATCACGCAGGGGTTCGGCGTGAGGCCCTACAACTGGGAGACGACGGTGGTCGTCCAGCACGAGCTGACGCCGGGCGTCGGCCTCAACGCCGGGTACTATCACCGTGAGTACGGCAACTTCACGGTGACCGACAACCTTCTGGTCACGCCTGCCGACTACGATCCGTACTGCATCACCACGCCGATCGATCGCCGGCTGCCAGGGGGCGGCGGCCAGGAGCTCTGTGGATACTACGACCTCAATCCCGCGAAATTCGGGCAGTTCTTCGGTCATGTCACGAGGGCCGAGAACTTCGGGAAGCAGGTCGATGTCTTCGACGGCGTGGATATCTCCGTCAACACCCGACTCCGAGGCGGCGTCCTCCTGCAGGGCGGGACCGCCATCGGACGTCAGCGGCAGAACGCGTGTTTTGCAGTCGATTCGCCCCAGGCGACCCTGAGTGGTCCGATGCTCACCGAGATACCGGCCACGCCCGGAACAACGCCGCGTGCGATCTGCGACATTCGTCCGCCGTTTCAGACCCAGGGCAAGCTCCTCGCGACGGTCACGCTGCCCTGGGATCTCCAGGTCGCCGGAACGTTTCAGACGAGCCCTGGGCCGCCCATCGCCGCGACGTACATCGTGCGGAGCGCCGACATCCGCGCGTCGTTGGGCCGCGACCTGTCGAGCGGGCCCACCGGCACCGCTTCCGTGGAGATCGTTCCTCCCGGCACGCTGTACGGTCCGCGGATGCATCAGCTGGACGGGCGCGTGTCCAGGATCCTCCCCGTTGGGCGGTTCCGCATTCAGGCGAACGTGGACGCGTTCAATATCCTCAATGCGAATCCCGTGCTTCAACACAACAACAACTACGGGACGAACGGCGCGGCCTGGCTCAGGCCCGAAGGCCAGAGCGGCGTGATGAACGCGCGCCTGTTCAAGGTCAGTGCGCAGGTAAACTTCTAGGACACGAAGATGAAAACGCTCGCGATCGCAGCCGTGGCACTCGTCTGGCTCCCGGCAAGCGCCGCCGCACAAAGTCCCGCTCCCAACTTGAACGGCATCTGGCAGGTCCTCAGTACAGCCGCGTGGGACATTCAGGACCATCCTGCGCGATTGGGCGTGCCGGCCGGCCAGGGCGTGGTCGAGGGGAACGACATCCCGTATCAGCCGTGGGCGCTCGCGAAAAAGCTGGAGAACTTCAGAAACCGGTCGACGGCCGACCTCGTGGAAGCAAAGGGTTTCCTGCCCGGCGTGCCCCGGGTCATGTACATGCCGTTCCCATTGCAGATTGTTCAGACGCCGAGGTACATCTCGGTCATATCCGAGTATTCTCGGGCCGTCCGCATCATCTACACCGATGGGAGCGCGCATCCCAAGGGGCCTATCGAGTTCTGGATGGGGGACTCGCGCGGCCGTTGGGAAGGGGACACTCTCGTCGTCGACGTGATTCACTTCAACGACCAGACGTGGTTCGACAGGGCCGGCAACTTCCACAGCGAGGCCCTCCACCTGGTCGAGCGCTTCACGCGCATCGGCCCGGACCACATCAACTACGAAATCACGGTTGAAGACCCGAAGGTGTTCACGAGACCCTGGAAGATGAGCATGCCGCTCTACCGCCGCAAGGAACCGAACGTTCGAATCCTGGAATACGAAGCGGGCCTGCTCATCCTCGAGGAGGAGGCGCGCAGACAAGACGAGCAGGAGAGGGGGCGATGACCTACCGCGATCGCCAGGTGTCCCCGAAGTAATAACGGTAGCCCTGTTCGCGAAATCTGGGCGCAGCCCGTTCTCCTTCCCAGCAGGCCTCTTCGAGGATCTCAAACCCCCGTTGCGTGTCCCGCACGAGGGCCCACGCCATTTTCCAGGACCTGGTGTAGGCCTTCGGGTCATTGACCGTGATCTCGTAATGGATCGTGTCCAGATCGATCATGGTCAAGCGCTCGACGAGATGCGCGGCATTGGTATGGAAATTCCCGGCGTCGTCAAACCACACGTAGCCGCTGAGATTGGTCACGTCGACGATGAAGGTATTCCCCTCCCAGCGGCCGACCGAGTCCCCCGTCTGGAGCTTGATGTTGTCTCCGATGTGCGGACGCCCGTCCGTCGCGATGACACGCTGGATGCGGAGGTCCTCGAAGAGCCACAGCACGTAGGGTTCGTCTGCCGGCTGAAGTATCTGAACGAGGTCTGAGAAAGAGCGGGACAGACTCCCACCGGCGCACACCGTGCGGGGGTCGATGTACTTCTGGAAGTTCTGTCCCTGTCGGCCGACCTCAGCCGCCCACGGCTGATACGGAATTTTTCGGTCTGCCGGGTCTACGATGAGGCTTGGCGCTATGGGCCACCTCGACAGGGGGCTGCGCGTCATCGGATCGGCTTCGGTGACGCCTTCGACGGAGCGATCCATCGTCAGCCGGCCGCGCCAAAACCCCTGCATGTCGGGGTGGCCGTCTGGCGTACGCGGCGG
The DNA here is from genome assembly GCA_964526235.1 of uncultured Bifidobacteriaceae bacterium. Taxonomy (GTDB): domain Bacteria; phylum Acidobacteriota; class Vicinamibacteria; order Vicinamibacterales; family UBA2999; genus MELF01. Next base: position 3,723 of record CAZGLC010000007.1, on the reverse strand, counting down.
ATTGAAAGTCTTTGCCTTTTCCAGCGCACAGGCGTGGAACGCCACCGTCTCTGCCGGGCAGCCGCCGATGGTCGTTGGTTGTGCGGCGGGAGCCTGACCGGCGGCTGGCTGCGACGCCAGCGACCAGGCCGCCGCCAGCCAGAGAACTGTCGTTGCGCCGAGCAAGTGATCTCTCATGTGAAACACCCGTGTGTATCTTAAACCTGGATCGGATTTCGTGAACGACGAGCTCACGCTGATCGCGGAACGGATCAAGGGTGCGCGCCGGCTGACGATTCTCACCGGCGCCGGCATCTCGGCGGCGAGCGGCGTGCCCACCTTTCGCGGCCAGGATGGTCTCTGGCGGCACCATCGCGCGGAGGATCTCGCCACGCCCGAAGCCTTCGGGCGCGACCCGCGCCTCGTGTGGGAGTGGTACGACTGGCGCCGCGGGACGATCGCGGGCTGCCGGCCCAATGCGGGGCACGACGTCATTGCCGCCTGGTCGCAGTCGTTCCCGCACTGCCGCGTCGTCACGCAGAACGTCGACGACCTGCACGTCCGCGCCGGTACGCGGAACCTCACGCGCATCCATGGGTCGATCTGGGAGCTCTCGTGCTGGGACGGATGCGCGAAAGGCGGTGCGGCCTGGCGCGACGAGCGAGTGCCGATCGGCGAACTGCCGCCGCGGTGCCCGAATTGTGGCGGACTCGCCCGCCCGGCGGTCGTCTGGTTCGGCGAGGCGCTCGGCGCCGAGAATCTCCGTGCCGCGCTCGAAGCCACGGCGTGCGATGTCTTTCTGACCGTCGGCACCTCCGCGTCCGTCTATCCCGCGGCGGGCCTCGTGCACGACGCCCGGCGCCGGGGCGCGTTCACCGCCGAGATCAACCTCGAGGAGACGCCCGCGTCCGGGGCGGTCGATGTCGCCATTCACGGCGGGGCGGAGGTCATCCTGCCCCGCGTCGCGGCGCTCGTGCGGCCGGCGTGAGTAGGGCGTTACAATCGCCCCATGCACAACCCGTTCGTCCCCGAGACGCTCGAGGGGTGGAGCGTCCTGCACCTGATGTACCGCGTCCGATGGGACCGGTTGCGCGAAGGCGGCCGGGATCGGTCGCGCCTCGCGGACGATCCGGTCAGGCTTCTGGCGGTGCCCGACGCGGGCAGCACCGCGTTCGTCCAGGTGCTCGGCCACAAAGCCGATCTGATGATCGTCTGTTTTCGGCGCACGTTCGATGAATTGGCGCATGCCCAGCTGACGTTCAGCCAGACAGAGCTGCACGGGTTTCTCGAGCCGACCACGTCGTACGTGTCCGTCGTGGAGCTCGGCATGTACGAGATGACCGCGAAGATCCACGAGCAGCTCGGTGCGAAATTCAAGCCCGGCAGCGACGAGTTCGATCGCGCCTTCGACGCGGAGCTGGAGACGCAGCGCCAGCGGGTGATGAGCCGGCTGTTCCTCGACATGCCGCGCGCCCGATACGTCTGCTTCTATCCCATGAACAAGCGCCGCGGAGAAGCGCTCAACTGGTACGGCGAGGCGTTCGAGCGGCGCGCGGCGATGATGCGCGAGCACGGCATCATCGGACGTCACTACGCCGGGAAGGTCACGCAGGTGATCTCAGGGTCGATCGGCTTCGACGACTGGGAATGGGGCGTCGATCTGTTCGCCGACGATCCGCTCGTCTTCAAGAAACTGATCTATGAAATGCGCTTCGACGAGGTGAGCGCAAAATTCGCCGAGTTCGGACCCTTCTACACCGGGCTGCAGTTTGCGCCCGCGCAGCTCGCGACATTTTTGAACGGCGGAGTCCCGGCGATGGCCTGAGTCGCCGGGGCGCAAGTGTCGAAAATGCCACGCGTACCCTGGCGCGCGCGGGCGAATTCGAACACACGTCCGGATCACATTTTTGGTATCAGGACGCTAAGTGCCGTCCGATGAAGGCGAAAGGCGCGCCGGCGCCGCTCCCCGGCTGAGGCGCGGAAATTGCTGGGGTCCCTTCTGAGGACGGGAGACTCAGGAATGACCTCGCAGGACACATTCGTCACACGGCTTTGCCGGCATCGCGAGCGCAGCAGAATCACACTCGACGACATCGCCGCGGCCACGCGCATCAAGCGTGAGCTGCTCGAGGCGTTCGAGCGCAACGATCTTCGCGAGTGGCCGCGCGGCCTCTACGCGCGCGCCTGGGTGCGCGCGTATGCCAGCGTCATCGGCATCGATCCCGTGGATACGGTGGACGAGTTCTGTCGTCTCTACCCGCACGGCGACCGGCGGGCCGCCGGCACCTTGCGCGAGCTGGCGTCCATCGTCGCGCATCCCTCCGAGTACCGCGACGAGTTCAGCCGCGGCGCCGATCGGCGCCTGCCGCGGCCGCACGTCAACACGATTCCGAAGTCGGCGTGGCACGCCGCCTGCACCGGGCCGCTGCAGGCGCTGTGGCTCCGGATGACGCTCAAGCCATCGCCTGTACGCCGGACGTCCTCTTGAGCGTACACAAGGAATAGCGTAGACTCAGATTTGACGTGGCATATCTAGGGGCTCAGGCGCTCTTTGCCTTCAGCCTCCGGCTGCATCGCGAGCGCAGGCGCCTGTCGCTGGGAGAGGTTGCCGCGGCCATGCGCGTCCGCCAGGAGCGGCTCGAGGAGCTCGAGCGCGGCGACCTCGCGGGGTGGCCGCGCGGCCTGTATGCCCGCGCCTGGGTGCGCGCCTATGCCGCGATCGTCGACCTGGATCCAGCCGATACGGTCGACGAATTCTGCCGGCTGTTTCCCCACGGCGATCGCCGCGCGCGACACACGATGCGCGAGATCGCCGCCATCGTCTCGCACCCCTCCGAGTATCGCGACGAAACGCGCGACGTCGATCGGCGGCGGCGCGGGACGCCGGCGGCGGCGCCGGCACCCGTGCCGGCGTTCCGGGCCGCGCTGCGGCAGCTGCAGTGGGTCCTGGGCTTCGAGTCGCGCTAGCTACCAGCCCACCTTCGCGCCCGTGTTCTGCTCGTCGAGCCACGCCTTGAGCGGCGCGTAGTAGTCGGCCATCGCGCCGGCGTCGAGCTGGCGCTGGCCTGTCAACGCCTCGAGCGCGTCGGGCCACGGACGCGACGCGCCCATCTCGAGCGTGGCGCGCAGCCGCTTGCCCGCCTCCGGGCTGCCGTAGATCGAGCAGCGATGGAGCGGCGTCGTGCATCCGGCAGCCATCGACAGCGCGCGATGGAACTGGAACTGCAGCACGGCCGAAAGGAAATAGCGCGCGTACGGCGTGTTCGCCGGGACGTGGTACTTCGCACCGGGATCGAAGAACTCCTCGCCGCGCGCTGACGCCGGCCGCACGCCCTGATAGCGCTCGCGCAGCTCCCACCATGCGCGATTGTACGCGTCAGGTCCCACCGTTCCGCTGAACACCTGCCAGCGCCAGCCGTCGACGACGAGGCCGAAGGGCAGGAAGGCGAGCCGCTCGAGCGCGGTGCGCAGCAGCAGGCCGATGTCGCCGGAGGCGTCCGGCGCCCGGTCGATCAGTCCGACCTTGACGAGATACTCCGGCGTGACCGAGAGCGCAATCGTGTCGCCGATCGCCTCGTGGAAGCCGTCGTTGGCGCTGTCGCGGAAAATCGGCGGCTGGCCGGCGTAGGCGCGGGCGTAGAAGTTGTGCCCGAGCTCGTGGTGGATCGTCGTGAAATCCTCCGCTGTCTGATCGATGCACATCTTGAAGCGGAGGTCGTCGACGTTGTTGATGTTCCACGCGCT
>CAZGLC010000006.1:33034-47091 GCA_964526235.1 uncultured Bifidobacteriaceae bacterium | reverse complement strand
GCGCAGCTCCTCGATGTTCGTCAGGACTTCAGCCACCGCACATACTCCTCTACCCGCGCGTTCACGTCGCTGGACGCGCCCGCCTCGGCAATCACGCTCACCAGCGCACTGCCGACGACGGCGGCGTCCGCCCACTTGCCCACTTCCCGCACGTGCTCCGGTGTGGAGATGCCGAACCCGAGGGCGATGGGCAGCGGGCTCACGGCCCGGATCCGCCGGACCATCTCCTCTGCTCCATCGGCGACCGCGTCGCGGGCGCCCGTGACGCCAAGCCGCGAGATCGCATACAAAAACCCGCTGCCGAGCGCCGCGGCTCCGCGCAGCCGGTCGTCTGTCGTCGTCGGACTGAGCAGCAGGATTGTATCAACCCCGCGCGACGCCAGCAGGCTCCGGAATTCGTCCGCTTCCTCGATCGGCAGGTCGAGCACCAGCACGCCGTCGACCCCCGCCTCACGGCAGTAGTTGGCGAACATCACCGTTCCAAGTCGCAGGATCGGATTCACGTAGCTGAACAGCACTATCGGCGGACGCAGCTCCGTGCGTAAGCGTCCGACGAGATCGAGCACGCCGGCCAGCGTCGTGCCCGCGGCGAGCGCGCGTTCGGTCGCGCGCTGAATGACCGGGCCGTCGGCGAGCGGATCGGAGAACGGCACGCCGACCTCGATGACGTCGGCGCCGCCGCGGTCGAGGGCGCGCAGAATCCCTTCGGTCCGCGCCAGGTCCGGATCCCCGGCTGTGATGTAGGTGACGAGGCCGGTGCCGGCGCCGTTCTGCCGCAACCGCGCGAACGTCTCCGCGAGGCGCCCATGGGCACGCACCTGGGTCACTTGAGCGCCTCCAGGACGGTCTGGACATCCTTGTCGCCGCGCCCCGACAGATTGACGAGAATGTCGGTTCCCGCCGGCACGTCGCGCACGAGTTGCGGAATATACGCGATCGCGTGCGCCGACTCGAGCGCCGGGAGGATCCCCTCGAGCCGTGCGAGCGTCTGGAATCCGTCGAGCGCCTCGGCGTCCGAGACGTGCACGTACTCGGTGCGGCCGAGATCGCGGAGCCATGCGTGCTCGGGGCCGATCGCGGCATAGTCGAGTCCCGCCGAAATCGAATGCGTCAGCTCGATGTTGCCGGCATCATCCTGCAGCACGTAGGTGCGCGTGCCGTGCAGCACGCCGGTTGCGCCGCCGGCGAATCGCGCTGCGTGCCGCCCGGGCGCGATGCGCTCGCCGCCGGCCTCGACGCCAATCAGCCGCACGCCCGCGTCCTCCAGGAAGCCGTCGAAGATGCCGATGGCGTTGCTGCCGCCGCCGACGCACGCGACCACGATGTCTGGCAGGCGACCGGCCTGGTCGAGCATCTGCGCGCGCGCTTCGCGGCCGATCACCGACTGGAACTCGCGCACCATCAACGGATACGGATGCGGACCGAGGGCGGACCCGAGCAGGTAGTAGGTGTCGGTGACGTTGGTGACCCAGTCGCGCATCGCCTCGTTGATGGCGTCCTTGAGCGTGCAGCTGCCGGAATCGACGCGGCGCACCTCGGCGCCGAGCAGCTGCATGCGGACGACGTTCAGCGCCTGCCGGCGCATGTCCTCGGCGCCCATGTAGACGTGGCACTCCAGCCCGAGCAGCGCGCACGCGGTGGCGGTGGCGACGCCGTGCTGCCCCGCGCCCGTCTCCGCCACGACGCGGCGCTTGCCCATCCGCTGCGCGACGAGCGCCTGGCCGAGCGCGTTGTTGATCTTGTGCGCGCCGGTGTGCGTCAGGTCCTCGCGCTTGAGGAAGACGCGCACGTCGCTGCGCCCGGCGAGCCGCCGCGTCTGGTACAGCGGCGTCGGCCGGCCGGCATAGTGCCGCAGCAGCCGGTCGAGCTCCTCGCGGAACCCGGCGTCGGCGCGGGCGGCCATGTAGCCGGCTTCGAGCTCCACGACCGGCGCCACCAGCGTCTCGGGGACGAAGCGGCCGCCGTAGACGCCGAAGTAGCCGCGCGCGTCGGGGTCGCGCCGCCCGAACGTGGGCCGCTCAACGATGACTGAATGACTGCTGCTCAAAGGCACTCCGCGCGCGCGCCAGAAAGCGCGCAACTTTGTCCGGGTTCTTCACGCCGGGCGCATCCTCCACGCCCGACGCCACGTCCACGCCGTACGGGCCGACCGTGGCAATCGCCTCTGCGACGTTCGCGTCGGAGAGGCCGCCGGCCAGTACGACGGGAAGCCGCCTTGCCAGCGCCGCAGCACCGTCCCAGTCCGCCAATTGGCCGGTTCCGCCCCGCCGCTCCGGGTCGGACCGTTCCACGAGGAAGATCGTTCCCGCCGGCCACCCGGCGGCCGTCTCGGCGGCGTCGACGTCCATCGACCTCAGGATGGGCACGCCGAGCGCCGTCGCATAGGACGGCGGTTCCTCACCGTGGAGCTGCACGGCCGCGACGGCCGTCTGCGCCATGACCTCCCGAACGCCGTCGACGGACTCGTTCACGAAGACGCCGACGGTCGTCACGCCGGACGGAAGCGCGGCGATGATCTCCGCCGCCCGTTCCGGCTCGATCCGGCGGGGGCTCTTCGGCCAGAACACGAACCCGAGCGCGGTCGCGCCGTGATCGAGCGCGTGCCGCGCATCCTCGAGACGCGTAATCCCGCAGATCTTCAGGAACATGACGACATCCGGGATCCGGGATCGGGGATCCGGGATCCGGAACTTCGAACCTCGCTGCGCTCGCGGATCCCGGATCCCGGATCCCGGATCCCGATCAGGTTCTGGATGGCCGCCGCCGGATCCGGATCGGTCATGAACCGCTCCCCGATGAGAAACGCCCGGTAGCCGGCCGCCGCGAGCCGCTCGAGGTCGGCGCGCGACTGCAGCCCGCTCTCGCTCACGGCGACGACGCCTGTCGGCATCCTCGCCGCCAGGCGATACGACGCGTCCACGTCGACCGCCAGCGTCCGCAGGTTGCGGTTGTTGACGCCGATCACGCGCGCCCCGCTGTCAACGGCCCGGGCGCGCTCGCCCTCGTCGTGCACTTCGACGAGCGTCGCCAGCCCGAGCGCCCACGCGCGCGCCTGAAGCCGCACCAGATCCGGCTGTTCGAGTGCCGCGACGATGAGCAGCACCGCGTCGGCGCCGGCGGCGCGCGCCTCCAAAAGCTGATACTCGTCGATCACGAAGTCCTTGCGGAGAAGCGGCAGCCGCACGGCGCGCCGCACCTCCTCCAGGTGGGCGATCGTCCCGTCGAAAAACGTCGGCTCCGTCAGCACCGAGATCGCCGCCGCGCCGCCCTGCTCGTACTGGCGGGCCAGCGCCGCGGGGTCGTACGTGGCGGCCAGCACACCGCGGGACGGCGACCGCCGCTTGCACTCGGCAATCACGTTCACGCGCCCGTCCACGCCGAGCTCCCGTTCGAACCGCGCGCCGTCCGGTGACGCCTGGGCCGCCCGTCGCTCGAGCGCGGCAAGCGGCTCGCGCCCGCGCCGCACGGCCGTGATGCGCCCGGTCGCCGCGACGATCGTCCGCAGGAGATCGGGCGCGGTCATATGGCAGCCTCCGTGCCCTGAGCGGAGTCGAAGGGGGTCTGGGAGCTCTTCACCATCTTCTCCAGCGTCGCCCGCGCCGCGCCCGAGTCGATGGCGGCGGCCGCCTGCGCGATCCCCTGCTTGACCGTCGGGGCGCGGCCGGCCACGCACAGCGCCGCGCCCGCGTTGAGCAGCACCACGTCGCGCGCCGGCCCCTTCTTGCCCGCGAGCACGTCGCGCACGATGCCGGCGTTCGCCGCCGCGTCGCCTCCCTGGAGATCCGCCGCCGCCGCTTTCGGGAGCCCGAGGTCGCCCGGATGGATATAGAACGTGTTCACCGCGCCGCCGCGGCACTCGAGCACCTTGGTGTAGCCGGTCGTCGAGATCTCGTCGAGACCGTCGAGGCCGTGCACGACCCACGCGCGCTCCGCGCCGAGCAGGACCAGCGCGCGCGCGATGAGCTCGGTCAGCTCCGGGCGCGGCACGCCGACAATCTGCCGCCGCGCGCCCGCCGGGTTCGTCAGCGGCCCCAGCAGGTTGAACGCGGTCCGGATCCCGAGATCCCGGCGCGTCTGCGCCGCGTGCTTCATCGAGGGATGGAATGTCGGCGCGAAGAAGAACGCGATGTTCGCTTCGTGCAGCGTGCGTTCGACGACCGGCGGCGGGGCGGCGATGTTCACGCCGAGCTGCTCGAAGACGTCGGCGCTGCCGCAGCGGCTCGACACCGAGCGGTTGCCGTGTTTGGCGACCTTCACGCCGGCCGCGGCCACGACGAGCGCGGCGGCCGACGAGATGTTGAACGTGCCGGAGCGGTCGCCCCCCGTGCCGCACGTATCGAAGACGTCGCCGGCCGGCGCCGCCAGCGCCACCGCGTGTTCCCGCATCGTCCGGGCGAAGCCGACGAGTTCAGCCGGCCGCTCGCCTTTCATCACGAGGGCCGAGAGCAGGGCCCCGAGCGCCGCGGGCGCGGCGCGCCCTTCCATCACCTCGCGCATGGCGGCCGCCGCCTCGTCGGTGGTGAGGTCCTCGTGGCGAACAAGCTTCTCGAGGAGCGCCGGAAACATCACAATTCCAGAAAGTTCTTCAAAATCCGCCGCCCCTCGGCCGTCAGCACCGACTCGGGGTGGAACTGGACGCCGTGCACCGGATGTGTGCGATGCCGCACCGCCATAATCGTGCCGTCGTCGCGCGTCCGGGCCGATACCTCCAGCTCCGGCGGCACATCGCCCGCGGCAATGACCAGGGAATGGTACCGCCCCGCCTCGAACGGCGCCTCGATGCCGGCGAAGACGCCCTTGCCGTCGTGCTCCACGGTGGACGTCTTGCCGTGCATCGGCGTCCGGGCGCGGCAGACGGTGCCGCCGTAGACGACCCCGATCGCCTGATGGCCGAGACAGACGCCGAGAATCGGGGTCGTCGGACCGAGACGCCGGATGACCTCGGTCGTAATCCCGGCATCCTCCGGCCGTCCTGGACCCGGTGAGATGACGATGCGCGACGGCCGCAGCTGCTCCACCCGGTCGACGGTGATCGCGTCGTTGCGGTGCACCTCGATGTCGGCGCCCAGCTCGCCCAGGTATTGGACCAGGTTATAGGTGAACGAATCATAGTTGTCGACCACTAACAGCATCACAATCCCCGCTGCGCGAGCTCCAGCGCCTGAATCACGCCGCGCGCCTTGGCGCGCGTCTCCTCGTACTCGGCCTCCGGAGTCGAATCGGCCACGATGCCGGCGCCCGCCTGCACGTACGCCCGGCCGTCTTCGATGAGGACCGTGCGGATCGTGATGCAGAAATCGAGATTGCCGGCGAAGTCGAGGTAGCCGACGGCGCCCGCGTAGACGCCCCGCCGCCGGTTCTCGAGCTCCGCGACGATCTCCATGGCGCGCACCTTGGGCGCGCCGGAGACGGTGCCGGCCGGGAAGCAGGCGACGAGCGCGTCGAGGCGATCGCAATCCTTCGACAGCTGCCCTTCCACGATCGACACCAGGTGCATGACGTGTGAATAGCGCTCGAGCGTCATGTACGTCGGCACCTTGACCGTGCCGTACGTCGAGACGCGGCCGAGATCGTTGCGGCCGAGATCGACGAGCATCACGTGCTCCGCGCGCTCTTTTTCGTTGGCCTTCAGCTCCTCGCCGAGGCGCAGATCGTCTGTCTCGTCGCGTCCCCGGGGCCGCGTGCCCGCGATCGGATGCGTTTCGATCCGCCGCCCCTCGACGCGGACCAGCATCTCGGGCGACGAGCCGACGATCGCGCGCTCGCCCATGCGGATGAAATACATGTACGGCGACGGATTCACGTGCCGCAGCGCGCGGTACACCATGAACGGATCGGCGTCGAGCGCCGTCTCGAACCGCTGCGAGAGCACCACCTGGTAGATGTCGCCCGCGGCGATGTACTCCTTGGCCGTCCGCACGACCCGCTCGAACTCGTCGCGCGTAACGTTGGACGTAATCTCGAGCGGCCGCTGGCTGGGCGCCGCCGGCTTCGACAGCGCGCGATCCAGCTCCCGCTCGACCAGGTCGATCTTCGCGCGCGCGAACTGGTAGAGCGCCTCGACGTCGGCGCCGGGCGTCACGCGCGCATTGGCGATGATCAGAATCCGGTGCCGCACGTGGTCGAAGGCGAGCACCGTGTCGAACAGCATGAAGCCGGCCTCGTCCTCCTCCACCGTGGCCGGCTGCAGCGTGACCGGCTCGAACCAGGCCGCGGCGTCGTACCCGAGGTACCCGACCGCGCCGCCCGTGAAGCGCGGCAGACCCGCGACGAACGGCGCATGGAAACCCGCCATCAGTTCGCGCAACGTGGCGATGAACGGCCGGTCCGACTCCGAGCGCTCGCCCGCGCGGTCGACGATCGTCCGGCCACCCCGCGAGCGAAGCAGCAGGAAGGGATCCTTCCCCAGAAAGGAGTAGCGCCCGACCTGCTCTCCCCCTTCGACCGATTCGAGCAGAAAGGCGTGCTCGGCGTGCTCCGCCACCTTGAGGAACGCGGAGACCGGCGTCAGCAGATCGGCGACGATCTCCTTGCAGACGGGCACGAACGTGCCGCGCTGGGCCAGCTCCCGGAACTCGTCGAAGGTGGTGACGCGCATCACCGCACCTGTCCTGTCCACTCCGCCATCAGCCGCGCGACCGCTCTGGCGGGCGCGCCGGCGCTCACGACCGCCGCAAAGCCGAGTGCCGACTTGAAGGTGCGCAGGTCGTCGACATCGGCCGGGCGCAGCGGCACGCAGACGGCGTCGACGCCCGCGTCAGCAAAGGCGGCGTTGAATTGCTCCGGCACGCTCGACTGCATCACCTCGTCACCGGCGACGCCATACAGCGCGGTGCCGGGGCCGATGGCGCGAAACCGGAAACCCTCAACCATCCGTGCCGCCGGCATCTGCCCCGGCGCGACGCCCGCGCCGGCGTAGGTCCAGCGCGATCCGAAGCGCGAGGCGAGGAGCCGGCTGGGGACGCCCGCGTCGCCCATCCCGATGACCACGGCGCCGCCGCCCCGGGACACGTCGAGCAGCGGCAGCGTGTCCGACAGACGCTGGGCGGTGATCGCCACCTTGACCACGTCCGCGCCGGTGGCCCGCATCGCGCGCGCCTGCGCGCACAGGTCCTCGGGGACACGGCCGACGTCGTGCGCCGAGACGACCACGCGCGACGGATGCGCCCGGACGAGATCCCCGAACCCGCCGAGGCCGGAATCCTCGCGTACCGCGCGCCATTCGATATCGACGTATTCCGCGCCGCACGCCAGCGCGTCAACCAGGAGCCCGCGGCGCTCCTCCTCGCTGCCGTCGAACCGTCCGCCTTCCCACGCCGGGCGGCAGGTGACGATGGCCGGCGCGCGGCGCCCGTGGAGCGCGCGGGCGACGTCGACGTCGGCGACGCCGTCGACGCGCAGCTCGAGCATGTCGGCCGCGGCCGCGGCGTCACGTCCCGCCAGCAGCTCGGCCATCGTTCCGCCGGTCACCGTTTCGCACAAAAGCGACGGCATCTCACGTCCAAATAAAAAACGCCTCTTCAACCGGGCGGCTGAAGAGGCGTTCGTTGGTGAAACTCGTATGTGTCGTGCTAGACGCCCGCCGCCCCCTCAGTCGCAGTCCGATACCACCACCAATAGCTGGCGCAGCTCGAAAACGCGACGAGGGTAAATCGGAACGGCATGTGGGGCGTCACGAGACGAACCATGACTCTATCGCAGCGGTGTACGGCTGTCAATTGATGCGCCCGTAGCCCCTTGCAGTTTCAGCGGTTTACCCGTATCTTCACTGATAGAAGGCGGTCGATACCGCCGCCGTGGACCGTTATGCCAAAAATCCTCGCCACCCTGCTCGGACTGGTGCTGTTCGCCGCTGCCGGGCTCCCGGCCCAAAGCCGCACGTTCCCTGTCGAGGAGCTGAAGGTGGGTATGGTGGGCATCGGTCGCACGGTCTTCGAGGGCGACCGGCTGGATGAGTTCAAGGTCCATATTCTCGGCGTCCTGCGCAACGTCATCGGCCCGCGGCGCAACCTGATCCTCGCGCGCCTCGAGGGTGGTCCGCTGGCGCAGACCGGCGTCATCGCCGGCATGAGCGGCAGCCCGGTGTACATCGACGGTCGCCTCGTCGGCGCGGTCTCCTACTCGCTCGGACAGTTCGCGAAGGAGCCGATCGCCGGCATCACCCCGATTGGCGAGATGATCGAGGCGGCGACGTTCGCCGCCCCCCGCCGCGCCGCCGCGCGTGTCGAGCTGCAGGTGCCGATCACGCCCGACGGGCTCCGCGCCTCGCTGCGGCAGGCGTTCAGCTGGGCGCGTCCGTTCGCCGACACGCCGGCCGACGTGCAGGTGCTCGGCGGCACCGGCCTGCAGGCCGGCCTGGGCCCGCTGCTGCGTCCGATTGCGACGCCGCTGACGCTCGGCGGCTTCGACGCCGGCGCGATCGATCCGATCGCCACGGCGTTCCGCGATCAGGGGTTCGTCCCGGTCCTCGCGGGATCGGCCGCCGCGCAGGCCACCGGCAACGGCGTGACGCCCCGGCCGCTGCGCCCCGGCGATCCGGTCGGCGTGGCGCTCATGAGCGGCGACCTCGAGCTCGGCGCCACCGGCACCGTGACGGACGTCGAGGGGACCCGCGTCTACGCGTTCGGCCATCCCTTCTTCGGGCTGGGACCGACGCGGTTTCCGATGACGCGGGCCTACGTGCACACGCTGCTGCCGAGCCTTGCGAGCTCGTTCAAGATCGCGAGCACCGGCGAGGTGATCGGCACGTTCCAGCAGGATCGCGCGACCACGATCGCCGGGACGCTCGGGCCGGGGCCGGCGCTCATCCCCGTGCGCATCACGCTGACGTCGGACCGCGGGACGAAGAAGACGTTCAACATGGCGATGGTGAACGATCAGCTCTTCACCCCGCTCCTGACCTACGTCTCGATCGTCAACACCCTGACGTCCTACGAGCGCCAGAACGGCGCCGCCAGCTACGTCGTCCGCGGCACGGCATCGGTGAAGAAGCACGGCGAGGTGGCGTTCGAGGATCTGTTCTCGGGCGACCAGCCGTCGATTGGCGCCGCCACCTACATCGTGGCGCCGATCAACTTCCTGCTCCGCAACGCCTTCGAGGACGTCGAGCTCGAGCGCGTCGATCTGGAGATCGACGCCAGCGAGCAGCCGCGCAGCGCCACGATCGAACGGGTCTGGATCGACGGCAGCCGCATCCGGCCGGGCGCCACGGTCGACCTCAAGGTGCTGCTGCGGACCTACCGCGGCGACGAGATCACGCGCACCGTGCCGGTGGCGATTCCGGCGAGCGCCCGCGGCACCGTGTCGGTCATGGTGACCGACGGCACGCGGCTGTCGCAATGGGAGGCGCGGGAGCTGCAGGTGCAGCCGCTGCAGGCGCGCGGCCTGCCGCAGATGCTTCGCGTGCTCAACAACGCGCGGAAGCACAACCGGCTCTACGTGCGCCTGCTGGGCCGCGACGGCGGCGCGGTGGTCAAGGGCGAATCGCTGTCGTCGCTGCCTCCGTCGGTGATGGCCATCCTCGAGTCGGACCGCAACGGCGGCAGCTTCAGGCCGCTGCAGAATGCGGTGCTGGGCGAATGGGAGCTCGCGACCGAGCACGCCCTCAACGGGTCGCGCACGCTGTCGCTGACGATCGAGGAGTAACTCACATTCATTTATGACGCGACGTGTTCTTGCGGCGCTGGTCCTGTCTCTCGCCGCGGGAGCGGCCTACGCGGCCCTGCCGACCTTCTGGCAGGTGTCGAACGAGGCCGAGTTCCTGCAGGGCGAGGTGGACAGCCTGTCGATCGATTCGTACGGCCGGCTCACGCTCGGACCCGCGACGACGACCGTGTACGAATCGAGCGCGCCGTTCCTCTGGACCGTCGTACCCGGCCCCGACGGCTCGTTCTTCATCGGCAGCGGCAACGAGGGGCAGGTGTTCCGGGTCGATGGGTCGGGCAAGGGCGGCGTCTTTTTCGATGCCGAGGAGCTCGAGGTCCACGCCATCGCGCCCGCGCCGGGCGGCGGCATCTACGTCGGCACCTCGCCCGACGGCAAGATCTACCGGGTGGACGCAGCCGGGAAGAGCGCCGTGTTCTTCGATCCGCCCGATCGCTACATCTGGAGCCTGGCCGTCGATCAGGCGGGCACCGTCTTCGCCGGCACGGGCGACAAGGGCGTCATCTACAAGATCGGCACCGACGGCCGCGGCACGCCGTTCTATCAGACGAAGGCGACGCACGTGATGGCGCTCGCCTTCGATCGCGGCGGCCGTCTGCTCGCCGGGACCGAATCGCCGGGGCGCGTGTTCCAGATCGACGCCGCCGGCAAGCCCTTCGTGCTGCTCGATACGCCGTACAGCGAAATCCGCGCGCTCCGGGTCGACGGCCGCGGGCACATCTACGTTGCGGCCGTCGGCGGCCGCGGCGCACCCGCGCCCGAGCGGCCGGCCACGCCGGCCCCCGAGCCGCCGCCGGTGCCGCCGGTCGCCACGGTCTCCACCGAGGTCATCTCCATCACCATCGCCGGCGACGCCTCGAGCGCCCAGACGGGCGGTTCGTCAGCGGCGGCTCCGCGGCCGACGGCCAGCGGACAGGGCGCGGGCGCGATCTACCGGATTCTCCCGGACGGCGTCTCGGATCTCGTGTGGCAGCTGCGTGAGGACGTGCCGTACGACCTGGCGTTCGAACACGACGGCGACGTCCTGGTCGCGACCGGCAACCGCGGAAAGATCTACCGCCTCGCGGGCGACCCGCTGCAGCCGACGCTGGTCACCCGCGCGCTCGTGCAGCAGGTGACGAGTCTCGTGGCCGAGCGCGACGGCCGCGTGCTGTTTGCCAGCTCCAATCCGGGCAAGCTCTTCAGGATGTCCGCGGCGCGGGCGGATCGAGGCACCTACATCTCCGACGTGCGCGATGCACAGTCGGTGGCCACCTGGGGCGCCATCAAGTGGCAGGCGGGTGCGCCGGCCGGCACGACAGTCGAGATCGCCACGCGCTCGGGGAATACGCGCACGGCCGACGAGACCTGGAGCGAATGGAGCGCGCCGTACACCGACGGCACCGGCAGCTCGATTGTCAGCCCCCGCGCCCGCTATCTGCAGTGGCGCGCCGTGCTGACCGCGGGGCGCGACCAGTCGCCGGTCCTCACGTCGGTCACCGCCGCATATCTGCCGCGCAATGCGCGGCCGCGCGTGACCTCCATCACGATCCATCCGCCGGGCACCGTGTTCCAGCGGCCCTTCCCGACCGGCGAGCCGGAAATCGCCGGCTTCGAAGGCGACACACCCGACCGGCGCGCCGCCGTCCAGAACGCGCCCGGCGGCGCCAACGCGAGTCAGCAGCCGGCGCTCGGGCGGCGGGCGTATCAGAAGGGGCTGCTCACGTTCGTGTGGCGCGCCGAGGACGAGAACCGCGACGAGCTGACCTACGACGTGCGGTATCGCCGCGAGGGCGATACCGTCTGGAAGCCGCTCCGGCGCACGTTGGAGGATCCGATCTTCGTGTGGGATACCACGTCGGTGCCGAACGGCCGGTACGTCGTGCAGGTGCTCGCGGCCGATCTGCCGTCGAACGCGCCCGAAGCGGCGCTCACCGGATCGCTCGAGAGCACGACGTTCGACATCGACAATACGCCGCCGGTCGTCACGGTCGCCTCCGTACGCCGCGAGGCGAACCGGACGGTGATGGCCTTCGAGGTGCGCGACGCCGATTCCGCCGTCCAGAAGGCGGAGTACTCGCTCGACGGCGACCGCTGGCAGACGATCTATCCGAGGGACGGCATCGCCGACTCGCGGTTCGAACAGTTCGAGGTGGCGATCGAGGGCGAGGCGGCGGCGCGCGGCGTGACCATCCGCGCCACCGACGCGCTCAACAACGTTACGAGCGCGCGGGGCGAGGCGCCGGCCGCGCCTCGTCGCTGAGCGGCCGGGCGGCCGGCTCAGGCGATCCTCTCACGGTCGTCCGCGCGACCAGCCACACCACCATGTCGCCGTGCGGCATCTTCGGCGCGAAGCGCGTATCGCGGAGCGCATCCGCGAGCGCGTGGATCTCCGCAGCCGGCTCCTGCGCCTGCAGCAGCTCGTAGGTCGCCACGCGGCCGCCCCCGCTCCCCACCGCCGCAGACAGCAGGAAGACCGCTTCGCCTTCCGGCGCGATCGCGGGCACCGGCGGCGGCGGCAGCGGACGCGGCGCCGGCAGGGCCGAGCGTCCCGCGATGAGCGCCGCCAGCGACTCGGGGTGCTCCGCCCGCAGGACGCCGGTGACGGCGGCGAGGGTGGCCACGCAGAGGACGAGGGCGAGGGTGGCGCCGAACGCCGGCCAGAGGAAGCGGTTGTCGACCCACAGCTCGCGCCAGCGCGCCGCCAGCGACTCGGTGCGCTCCGCTTCGATGCGCGCCAGCACGCGCCCCTGAACGCCGGCGAGCGCGGCCTCGTCGGCCTCGATCGCAATCGGACGCGCCGACCCGGCGCGCAGCGCCCGGCCGATGAGGCGCAGGTCGTCGACGCGCGCCCGGCACGTGTCGCACCACCGCAGGTGCGCGTCGAGCGCCACCTGCTCATCGACCGGCAGCTCCGCGTCGAGAAACGCCTCGAGCATGGTGCGCGCGGCGTGACAGCCCAGGTACGGAATCATGACTGGAGCCCCAGCAGCTCCGCGCGCAGCGCCTGGCGCGCGCGCGTGAGCCGCGACTTGACGGTTCCCACCGCGACGTCGAGCGAAAAGGCAATCTCCTCGTAGCGAAGGCCGTCGACCTCGCGGAGGATCAGCGCCGTCCGCTGGTCGAACGGCAGCGTGTCGAGCGCCCGGCGGATCCGCGCCGCCGTCTCCTTGCTGGCCAGCAGCCGGTCCGGGAGCACCTCGTGACGCGACTCCATCTCGCCGAAGGTCCGCAGATGGTCGTCGAGCGACACCTGGTCGCCGCGCCGCCGCCGGCGCCACCACCGCTGCCGGTTGCGCGCCTGGTTGATGGCGATGCGGTAGATCCACGTGCGAAGTGAGGACTGACCGCGGAAGCGGGAGAGCGTGCGGAAGACGCGAAGGAAGACTTCCTGCGAGAGGTCGAGCGCCTCGTCGCGATCGCTCAGGAGGTTGACCGCGAGGCTGTAGACCATGCGCTCGTGGGACGCGACGAGCTCCGCGCAGGCCGACTCGTCGCCGGACGTACAGCGCGCGATCAGCGCGGCTTCGCCGCCCTCGACGTCCGACCAGCCGATGGCGCGGGCGTTCTTCACCAGTTCTCCGGAGGCGGGTCCTCGCATGGATCCTACACCGGGTTAGACACCGCGCGGGCGCGCAGGTTCCCGGCGGCTCTGCTACGATGGCGTCGGTGAAGCGCCTCCTCGTGCTGTCCGTCGGACTGGCCGCGCTCGCGTCCGGGGTCTTCGTCGCCTGGTACACCGTCCGCCAGGAGCGCGAATTCCAGCGGCTCATTGTCGCCGGCGACGCCGCGCTGGCGCGCGACCAGACCTACGGCGCGATCGAGGCGTTCAGCGGCGCCCTCGCGCTCAAACACGAGTCGATGCTCGCGTACCTGAAGCGGGGCGACACCTACCGCCGGCGGGGCGAGCTCGACTCGGCGCTCCGGGATCTGCGTCAGGCCTCGTCGCTCGACCCGGCCGCGCCGCGCCCGATCGAGCTCCTGGGCGACGTGAATACCGCGATGGGCCGCTACGAGCGCGCGGCCGAGCAGTACCTGGCCTTCATCCAGCTCGACGACCGGGTGCCGCGCGTGTATTACAAGCTGGCGCTCGCCTACTACCGCGGCGGCCGGGCCGACGAGGCGATCGATCCGCTGCAGCAGGCCGTGGCGCTCGACGAGCGGTTCACCGAGGCTCATTACCTGCTCGGCATGTGCCTCCGCGGCCGGTTGGATGAGGCGGCGGCGCTCGAGGCGCTCACGCGCGCGGTGGCGATCAATCCCGCGTTCGCGGCGGCGCGCGAGGAGCTCGCCGACCTGTACGAACGCGCCGATCGGCGCAGCGAGGCGATCGAGCAGCTGGAGGCGCTCGCCGCGCTCGAACCGGCGCGCCCCCAGCGCCTCGTCGCCGTGGGGCTCGCGTACGCCCGATGGGG